>NZ_MUMF01000161.1 GCF_002155905.1 Streptomyces tricolor
GCTCACAGCAGGCCGATGTTCACCTTGCGCATCCTCGGCGTACGCCGAGCCGGTACGTGCCCGTTCAGCAGGATCAACCGAGCCGCCCGATGCCGCTGCCCGGCATACGGCTCCAGCAGCCGCAGCATCTCCGCGTCGTCGGCATCCCGGTCCCCCGCCAGCGCCCACCCCACGATCCCCGGCAGATGCAGGTCCCCGACCGTCACCGCATCGGCCGCCCCATGACTACGCTGCACCACTTCCGCCGACGTCCACGGCCCCACCCCCGGCACCACCTCCAACCGCGCCCGCGCCTGCGCCGCCGGCATCCCCACGGCCTGCTCCAGCCGCGCAGCGACCCGCACGGCCCGCAGAATCGTCGACGCCCGCTTGTCGTCCACGCCGGCCCGATGCCACTCCCAGGACGGAATCAGCGCCCAGGTCCGCGGCGCCGGCATCACCCACATCGGCCGTTCGCCCACCCCCGCGGGCCCCGGCGCCGGCTCCCCGAACCGCCGTACCAGCAGCCGCCACGCCCGGTACGCCTCGTCGGTGGTGACCTTCTGCTCCAGCACGGACGGAATCAGCGACTCCAGCACCAGACCGGTCCGGGTCAGCCGGAGCCCCGGCCGCCGGTGCCGCGCCAGCGCCACCACCCGGTGCCGCGGCACGAACGCGTCGGGATCGTCGGCGGCACCGAGCAGTTCCGGCAACCGCTCCAGCAGCCACTCGGCCCCCGGCCCCCACGCCTCGCCGAGCACCTCACCGCCGTACGCCCGCACCCGCAGCGTCCCCGGCCCGGCGGGCGTACGGCAGGCCCGCCACACGGACCCGTCCGCCGTGGCCCGGAACGTGGGGTCGGCGGGCCCGCGCCGCAGCGGCCCGAGGGTCAGCCCGAGGTCCAGCGGCCCGTCCGGCACCCACCGCCGTACCCGCGCGGGCGCCGCGGCCTGCCGCGGTATCCCGGCAGCGGCCCCCGCGGGCACGGCGACCTGCCCGCCGCGCACGGTCGTACGCGTCGGCCGCTGGGGAAAACGTCCTGCCACGAATGAGTCCTCGGAGTCCGGTGCCGTCCTACGAGACTAGGCGTTCGAACGCGACGGCGAGGCCGGCGGCCCGCACGGACCTCACCGCACCGTCACGAACGCCCCCGCGTCCCGCTCCGGCCGCGGTCTCGGCGGCTCCGCCGGACGGCCGACCGCCACCGCGCCCATCGGATCCCAGTCCGCCGGCAGCTCCAGCACCTCGCGCACCACGTCCCGGCAGAACATCGTGGACGACACCCACGCCGAGCCCAGCCGCTCCCCGGCCAGCGCGACCAGCAGGTTCTGCACGCCCGCGCCCATGGAGACCACGAACATCTCCCGCTCGGCGCCGTCCCGCCGGGCGTCCCCGTAGGTGTGCGAGCCGTCCATGACGAGGCACGGCACGATCAGGTACGGCGCGTTGCGCAGCACGTCACCGCGCCGGATCCGCTTCGCGACGGACTCCTCGCTCCTGCCGTCCCGGCGCAGGTCGGCGATCCAGGCCTCCCGCATCGCGTCGAGCAGCCGTACCCGCGACTCCTCCGACTCCAGCAGCACGAACCGCCAGGGCGTGGTGTGGTGCGGGGCGGGCGCGGTGACCGCGGCGGCCACCGCGCGGCGGACCGCGCCGGGGTCCACGGGGTCGTCGGTGAACGCCCGCACGGTACGGCGCTGGGTCACGGCCTCCCGCACCGCCTCGGAGGTGCCGAGCCGGAACATGTCGTCCTGCGCGTTGCGCACCAGCGCCCGCGCGCCCTCGCCGTCGGCACCGGGATCCACGACGTGGGGGAGTCCGCGCACCACGGCCACCGGCCGCCCGGCCGCCTTGCCCTTGACCAGGTCGCCGGCGGCGGCCAGCTCGTCCGCGGTGGCGACGACGGTCGCGCTGAGCGGATTGCCGTACGCGTCCGTGCCCCCGCGCAGATCGTCCAGCACGCGCACCCCGGCGGCGCCGATCGCCACGTCCGTGAGCCCCGAGCGCCAGGGTCGCCCGAACGTGTCGGTGACCACGACCCCGACGTCGACGCCGAGGGTGTCGCGCAGCCCGGCCCGGATCGCGCGCGCGGACGCGTCCGGGTCCTCGGGCAGCAGCAGCACCGTCCCGGCGGGCGTGTTGGAGGCGTCGACTCCGGCGGCGGCCATGACCAGACCCTGCCGGTTCTCCACGATGCGCAGCGTGCCGCGCCGGGCCACGACCCGGACCGTCTCGGCGTCGATCGCCGCCTCCCGGTCCTCCGCCTGTACGACCCGTCCCTCGGCCTTGGAGACGATCTTGGAGGTGACGATCAGCACGTCTCCGTCGGCCAGGCCCGGCTCGGCCGCGGCGATCAGCTTGGCGATGTCGTCGCCCTGCCGCACCTCGGGGATGCCGGACAGGGCCCAGACCCGGTACGCGGGCCGCTCGGCCGCCTCGGCGGACGCCGCTTCGCTCACGCCGCCCGCACCTCCTCGGCCAGCGCCAGCGCCTCGCGCGCCATCTGCGCGGTCGCGTCCACGTCGGTCATCATCAGCGGCACGGCCCGGCAGCGGATCCCGTCCGCCTCGACCCGCTCGACGACGCCCGCGTCGACGGTGTCGACCAGCCAGCCGTCCAGCAGCCCGGAGCCGTAGTGCTCGGCGACCGCGGCGGCCGTGGACTCCACGCCGACGGCGGCGAGCACCTTGTCGGCCATGCCGCGCACGGGCGCGTCCCCGACGATCGGGGAGAGGCCGATCACGGGCACGCCCGCGTCGGCGATGGCCTCGCGGATGCCGGGCACGGCGAGGATGGTGCCGATGGACACCACCGGGTTGGACGGCGGGAAGAGGATGACGTCCGCCTCGGCGATGGCCTCCAGCACGCCCGGGGCCGGCTTGGCCTGCTCGGCGCCGACCGGGACGACCGCCTCGGCCGGGACGGAGGCGCGCAGCCGCACCCAGTACTCCTGGAAGTGGATCGCCTTGCGCTCACCGTCCAGCTCGACGGCCACGTGCGTCTCGACGCGGTCGTCGGTCATCGGGATCAGCCGCACGCCCGGCTTCCAGCGGTCGCACAGCGCCTCGGTGACCGCGCTGAGCGGATAGCCGGCGCTCAGCATCTGCGTCCGCACGATGTGCGTGGCGAAGTCCCGGTCGCCCAGCCCGAACCAGTCCGGGCCGACGCCGTAGGCCGCCAGCTCCTCCTTGAGGTGGAAGGTCTCGTCGGTCCGTCCCCAGCCCTGCTCCTCGTTGATGCCGCCGCCCAGCGTGTACATCACCGTGTCGAGGTCCGGGCAGACCTTCAGCCCGAAGAGGTGGATGTCGTCGCCGGTGTTGCCGATGACCGTGATGGCCGCGTCCGGCACGGCCCGCTTCAGACCGCGCAGGAAACGGGCACCGCCGATGCCGCCTGCCAGAACCACAATGCGCATGAACCCCAGTCTTGCAGGCGGGTCCGACAAGGCGTCAGACGGCCACCGGACGCGCCTCGCAGTGCGGGGAGGCGTGCATGGGCATCTCGGTCAGGCCGGGGTGGTACACGTGCAGGCTGACCGCCGGCTCCAGCGCGTCGTTCACCACCTCGTGGACGTACCCCGGCGCGAACACCCGCTGGGCGCCCGCCGCCAGCGCGCGCGTGCCGCGCTCGGTGCGTTCGGTGAGGGTGCCCTCCAGGACGGTGAGGACGCCGGACGAGCGCCCGTGGTCGTGCGGCCCGCTGCCCTGACCGGGGACCCAGGACAGCAGCCACACCTCGTAGCCGGGTCCGGTGCGCAGCCGGTGGTACCAGCGGGTGGTGGCGTCGTAGCGGACGAGGTGCGCCCACTGGGCGCGGTCGGCGGCGATCGAGCGGGCGAGCCCCACGAACTCGGCGACGGTGGCCGGGTGCTCGCGCGGCGGCTGGAGCAGGTGCGGGACTTCGAGGATGTCGCCGGCGATCTGGAGGTCGTTGTCGCTGTTCATCGGGGTGTGGTGGTCCTCGGCGAAGAGTGGGGGGGCTGGAGCTGGGGTGACGCGTACGGTCCGCCCGGGTCGCGGGCGGGCGGGGTGCCCTGGATGAGGGATCACGCAGTGCGGGACGCGGCCGAGCCGGGATGGACTCGGGAACAGCCGGAGCGGGCTCGGCTCAACAGCTGGAACAGCAACAACAGCTACAGCGCGCGCGGGCGGCACCGAGGGACCCGGCGGTGCGGGTCGAGGTGAGTGCCAAGTTCGCGAGCATGCCCACTAGGACATCGGTTCACACCCGCACTGTCAACTCGACGCCCGGTATGTGGGACATGTTTCACCTCATCCGGTTCATCTGTGAGGCGAAAGGTTTGCTCTCCCGGGGTCCGGGACACATGGGGCACATCCGAGCGCTAGAGCCTCGCGGAACGGGATCGAACACGGAGGCGTCTTTCTCCGTACAGAGATCTGTACGGGGTTCGGCCGCCCCCGTGGGTCCGGCTGCGTGTCAAGGTTTATGCCGATTTGAACACTTTCCGCACGGCCTTGGTTCCGCAGAGTGAATAACGGGCCCAATAGCAGATCTCGGCTTGACTCGCCCGGAGCAGCACACTTGTAATTTCACTCGTGTCGTTCAGCCGAGATCGGTAACGGCTACGCACGGGGACGCGAAAGACAGACGAGGGGCGCACATGACCGAGCTGGTGCAGCAACTGCTGGTCGACGACGCGGACGAGGAACTCGGCTGGCAGGAGCGCGCGCTGTGCGCCCAGACCGACCCCGAGTCCTTCTTCCCCGAAAAGGGCGGCTCCACCAGAGAGGCGAAGAAGGTCTGCCTCGCCTGCGAGGTCCGCTCCGAGTGCCTCGAGTACGCCCTCGCCAACGACGAGCGCTTCGGCATCTGGGGCGGCCTGTCCGAGCGCGAACGCCGCCGCCTGAAGAAGGCCGCCGTCTGACCGCACGTACGACCGCAAACGGTGCGAACGGCCCGTCGCCAGTGGGTTATCCACAGGCGGCGGGCCGTCGTCATGGCCAGCCGATAGTGTGGTCGCTCGTCCGAGACGCCCCGCCGTCCCCTCGACGCACACGCGACGCACGAGGAGGCGCGGGCGTCCACCGCAGTCCATCGAACCGGGGCCCGTACCTCGATGTCCGTGCACAGCCATACGGCGGCCGAAACCGGCGCCGCCACTCCTGAGTTCCCGCGTCATGTGGTGACCGCGGTCCTCGTCTCCCACGACGGCGCCCGCTGGCTGCCCGACGCGCTCGCCGGGCTGCTCGGCCAGGAGCGCCCCGTCCAGTACGCGATGGCCGCCGACACCGGCAGCGCGGACGACTCCGCCCAGCTGCTCACCGACGCCCTCGGCGACGCCAACGTGCTCCACCTGGCCCGCCGTACCGGCTTCGGCCAGGCCGTGGAGGAGGCGAGCCGCACCGCGCCCGTCCTCACCCCCGAGGACCTGCCGTACCTCAAGCGCCCCAGCGGCTGGGACCCCGTCACGCGCACCTGGCGCGACGACGCCTACGACCTTCCCGAACTGCCGCACGGCGAACCCGTCCAGTGGCTGTGGCTGCTGCACGACGACTGCGCCCCCGAACCCGACGCCCTCGCCCAGCTGCTGCGGGTCGTCGACAACGAACTCGAACTGGGCCGCGACGACGTCGCGGTCGTCGGCCCCAAACTGCGCGGCTGGTACGACCGCCGGCAGCTGCTGGAGGTCGGCGTCTCCATCGCCAACTCCGGCCGCCGCTGGACCGGCCTGGACCGCCGCGAACAGGACCAGGGCCAGCACGACCACGTCCGCAGCGTGCTGTCCGTCTCCACCGCCGGCATGCTCATCCGCCGCGACGTCTTCGAACAGCTCGGCGGCTTCGACCGCCGGCTCCCCCTCATGCGCGACGACGTCGACCTGTGCTGGCGCGCCCACACCGCGGGCCACCGCGTCCTGGTCGCCCCCGACGCGGTCGTCCGGCACGCCGAGGCCGCCTCCCGCGAGCGCCGCACGGTCGACTGCGCCGGCCGCACCGCCGCCTCCCCGCACAAGGTCGACAAGGCCGGCGCCGTCTACACCCTGCTCGTCAACACCCGTACCGCGGCGCTGCCCTGGGTGCTGCTGCGGCTCGTCCTCGGCACCGTCCTGCGCACCCTCGCCTACCTCGTCGGCAAGGTCCCCGGGCAGGCCGTCGACGAGATCCGTGGCCTGCTGAGCACCCTGCTGCGGCCCGAGCGGATCATCGCCGCCCGGCGCCGCCGCGGCCCCGCCCGGATCGACAAGGGCGAACTGCGCCAGCTGTTCCCGCCGCCCGGCGCCACGATCCGGGCCACCGTGGAACAGATCGCGGGCAACTTCACCAGCGGCACCGACACCGACACCTCCTCGGCCGGCCGGCACGGCGGCGCCGTGGAGTCCGGGCCCGGCGGCGACGACGCCGAGTTCCTGGAGGTCGAGCAGTTCGCCCGGCTCAAGCGGATCGCCCGCAGACCCGGCCCGGTGCTCTTCCTCGCGCTGCTGCTCATCTCCTTCGTCGCCTGCCGCGCCCTGCTCACCGGCGGCGCGCTGGCCGGCGGCGCCCTGCTGCCCGTTCCGGCCGGCGCCGGCGACCTGTGGTCCCGCTACCTGGACGCCTGGCACCCGGTGGGCACCGGCGGCACCCCCTCCGCGCCGCCCTACCTGGCGATCGTCGCGACCCTCGCCTCGATCCTGTTCGGCTCCACCGGACTCGCCGTCACCGTCCTGCTGGTCTGCTCGGTGCCGCTCGCCGGCTTCACCGCCTACTTCGCCTCCCGGCCGTTGGTCACCTCCCGGCTGCTGCGCGCCTGGGCGGCGATCGTCTACGCCTTCCTGCCCGCCACCACGGGCGCGCTGGCCGGCGGCCGCGTCGGCACCGCCGTCCTCGCCGTGCTGCTGCCGCTCATCGCGCGCGCGGGCGTCGCCGCGAGCGGCCTGGCGGGCCGCACCGGCACGCGCGGCAGCTGGCGCGCCACCTGGGCGTACGCGCTGCTGCTGACCGTCACCACCGCCTTCACCCCGATCGTCTGGCCCATCGCGCTGCTGCTCGGCCTCGGCGTACTCGTGCTGCGCCGCGGCGACCTCGTCGCCCACGGCCTGCGCTTCCTCGCCCAGCTCGGCACCCCGCTGCTGGTCCTCGCGCCCTGGTCGCTGACCCTCCTGCCCACCGGCTTCTTCCAGGAGGCCGGCCTGGAGTACGGCCCCTCGGCCGCCTCCGCGCTCGACCTGCTCGGCGCCTCTCCCGGCGGCCCCGGCACGGTGGACGGCCTGATGCTCATCGGCATCGTGCTGGCCGCGCTCGCCGCCCTGCTGCGCTCCGAGCGGCAGCTCGGCATCCGCACCGCCTGGGCCGTCGCCCTGGTCGGCCTGGTCTTCGCGGTCCTGTCCAACAGGTCCGCCTGGGCCGGACCGGCCACCCTCGTCTACGGCATCGCCCTGCTGGCCGCCGCCGCCCTCGGTGCCGACGGCGCACGCGCGCGCGTCGCCGAGCAGAGCTTCGGCTGGCGCCAGCCCGTCGCCGCCCTGATCGCCTTCGCCTCCGCCGCCGGCCCGCTGCTCGTCGCCGCCGGCTGGATGATCGGCGGCGCCGACGGCCCCCTGGAGCGCCGCGACCCCGCCCAGGTCCCCGCGTTCGTCGCCGAGGACTCCACCGGCGGCGACCAGGCCCGCACCCTGGTCCTCGACAGCGACTCCACCGCGCGCGTGCGCTACAGCCTGGTCCGCGGCTCCGGCGCCCGCATGGGCGACGCCGAGGTCGCCGCCGCCGACGGCGAGAACCCCCGCCTGGACAAGGCCGTCGCCGATCTGGTCGCCGGCTCCGGCGCCGACCAGGCCGACGAACTCGGCGGCTTCGCCGTGCGCTACGTCCTCGTCCACAAGGGCGCGCCCCGCGACCTCACCCGCATCCTCGACGCCACCCCCGGCCTGGCCCGGCTCAGCCGGCAGAACGGCAGCGCCCTGTGGCGCGTCGAGCAGGACGTCGCCCGCGCGGCCGTCGTGCCCGCCTCCGGCTCGGGCACGGCCCAGCCGGTCCCCGCGGGACCGGTGGAGATCCACACCACCGTCCCCGCCGGCTCCGGCAGCCGCGTCCTGCGCCTCGCCGACGCCGCCGACGACGGCTGGACGGCCACCCTCGACGGCAAGCCGCTCACCCCGACCACGGTCGACGGCTGGGCCCAGGGCTTCCGGCTGCCCGACACCGGCGGCAGGCTGGACGTCACCTACGACGCCCCGATCGCCCGCACCGCCTGGCTCTGGGCCCAGGGCGCGCTCGCCGTCGTCCTGGTCGTCCTCGCCCTGCCCGGCCGCCGCCGCGACGTCGACGACGACCTGCCCGAGGAGCAGCCCCTGCCCGCCCAGGCCACCGCCGGCGAGGGCCGCCGCGCCCGCCGCCTGCGCGCCCAGGCCGAGGAGCCGCCCGCCGAGGACCGGCTCGGCACACCGCCGCCGCCCGAGCAGCCCCCGGCCGCCGTACCGCACCAGCCGTCGTACGAGGGGTACGACGCGACGTACGCGCCGACCGGATACGCCGGCTACGACACGGACCCGTACCAGACCGCGACCGGCTACGACCAGCAGCCGTACCAGCAGCCCGACCCCTACCAGACGGCCCCGTACGACCCGTACGCCTACAACGGCACCGCCGACCAGATGCCGTACGACCCGGCGGCCTACCCGCAGCAGGGCTACGACCCGGCGTACGACCCCGCCCGGCAGGGCTACGACCCGGCCCAGCACCCCCACGGCACCGGCAGCCAGCGCCCCGACGGGAGCCAGCAGTGAACCGCACCACCCTGTCCCTGATCGCCGGTACGACCGCGCTGGCCGCCGTCACCGCGTTCGCCGCGTTCGACTCGCCGTCCGCCTCCGGCGCCGCCGCGCCCGAGGCAGCCGCCCAACGGCCCGTCGAGCGCACCGGCCTGCTGTGCCCCGCGCCGAGCATGTCGGACATCGCCGACACGGCGTACACGTCGTTCACGCCCGCCACCAAGGGCGCCGCGAGCGGCGGCAAGGCCCAACTCCGCGCGGCTGCCGCGCAGTCCGGGGACGAACCCGGCGGCAGCGGGAAGAGCAAGGGCGGCAAGGGCTCCACGCGGCAGACCGACGCGCCGGTGCTCACCCCGAAGGCACCGGGCACGCCGGCCGCCGGCGAGACCTCCGGCGCCGAGACGCCCGCGCTGATCGGTACCGCGGACGGCGGGTTCGCGCCCGGCTGGACCGTCCAGGAGACCACCGAGGTCGCCGCCGGCACCGGCCGCGGCCTGCTGGGCGTCAACTGCACCGGCGCGGACACCGAGTTCTGGTTCCCGGGCGGGAGCACGGCCGCCGGCCGCACCGACTACGTCCATCTGACCAACCCCGACGACTCCGCCGCCGTGGTCGACATCGAGCTGTACGGCAAGGACGGGGCGATCAAGTCCCCGCTGGGCGAGAACCTCACCGTCAAGCCACACGCGAGCGAGCCGATCCTGCTCTCGACGCTCACCGACGAGCGGCTGGAGGACCTGACCGTGCACGTCAGCGTGCGCAGCGGGCGGGTCGGTGCGGCCGTACAGGCCCTGGACGACAAGGCGGGCGGCGACTGGCTGGCCGCGGCCGCCGACCCGGCCGGCGGTCTGGTCCTGCCGGGCATCCCGAAGGACGCCACCGACGTCCGCCTGACCGCCTTCGCGCCCGGCGACGACGATGCCGACCTGAAGATCCGCCTGGCCTCGCCCGCCGGCCTGATCACCCCGGCCGGGAACGAGACCCTGCACGTCAAGGCCGGTATGACGACGACGGTCGACCTCGGCGACGTCACCCGGGGCGAGGCCGGCTCCCTGGTCCTGGCCCCCACCGACCAGACGGTCCCGGTCGTCGCGGCCCTCCAGGTCATCCGCGGCAAGGGCGACAAGAAGGAGATGGCGTTCATCCCGGCCACGGCCGCCGTCGGCACGCGCGCGACCGCGGCCGACAACAGCGTGAAGGGCACGACACTCGCGCTGACGGCCCCCAGCGGCACGGCCACGGTCAAGGTCACGGCGTCGGCCGGCAGCGAGGGCGGAAGCCCGGTGACCAAGACCTACACCCTCAAGTCCGGCACCACCCAGAACATCGACGCCCCCTCCCCGGCGGGCCTGAAGGGCACGTACGCCCTCACCGTCGAACCCGTCTCCGGCGCCCCCGTCTACGCCTCCCGCACCCTCGCCGCCACCGAGGGCACCGTCCCCGCCTTCACCGTCCAGACCCTCCCGGACGACCACGGGACGGTCTCGGTGCCACAGACGGAACAGGACCTGTCGATACTCCAGAAGTAACGCCCCACCCGTGCCGCGGGCAGTCGTGCCTCCCCCAAGCAAGAGCGAAGCCGAGAGCTTGGGGGGAGGGGGGAGCCTGCCGGCGCGGGCAAGCGAATCCGCCCCTGTCCGGCCGCAGCTCGGGGCACCCAGAAGGCCAAGGCCCCGCCTAGTCCTCCCCGTACCGGGGATCCACCGTCTCCGGCGTCAGCCCGAGCAGCTCAGCCACCTGTTCCACCACGACCTCGTGCACCAGCGCGGCCCGCTCGTCCCGCCCCTTGGTCCGGATCTCCACGGGCCGCCGGTACACGACCACGCGAGCCCGCCGCCCGTCCCGCGCGGGGATGGTCCCGCCGAGCGGCACCGCGTCGTCCCCCCACGCCACCTGATCCGCGCGCCCCTCCAACCGGGGCACCTCCAGCACCAGGAAATCGATCTCGGCCAGCTGCGGCCACCGCCGCTCGAGACGCTCCACGGAGTCCTGCACCAGGTCCGCGAACACCTCGGCGCGGCTCGCCGCCAGCGGCACCTGCGGCGGCGCGATCGGCCCCCGCATGCCACGACCGTGGCGATCACGGCGACGGGGCCCGGGGCCGGCGGCACGGGGCGGTACACGGTTGTCCATCACTGGTGAAGCGTAGTCCCCGCACCCTCCGCACGTCCGGTTCCACGCGGCAACCGGCCCTGAACCCCCCTGTCGCAGGATGACCATTCCAGCCAAGCTCTGGCTCGTTTCCGGATCTCTACAAGACCACCGAACTCAAGCCAATTGACGTTGTTTGTACCGACTCATGACCGGGCGCGATCCCGTCCGCCTCTCGCCGGAGCCTCGTCCGCGCAGGTCAACAGCCCCTGTGCAGAGGGGTATGTGGGGCGTTTCACAGCACGACACGGTGGAGTGACCTGGTGGAGAGTCGTCGCGGCCCGCTCAAGAGTGCGGTACCGTCCAACGTCGTGAGCCCTGTACGTCGCTGTTCGCGCACCGCCTGCGGCCGACCCGCCGTCGCGACGCTGACGTACGTCTACGCCGACTCGACCGCGGTCCTCGGCCCGCTCGCCACCTACGCCGAACCCCACTGCTACGACCTGTGCGCCGAGCACTCGGAGCGCCTCACCGCCCCGCGCGGCTGGGAGGTCGTACGCCTCCTCGACGGCTCCGCGCCCGCGCGCCCCAGCGGCGACGACCTGGAAGCGCTCGCCAACGCCGTGCGCGAGGCGGCCCGCCCCCAGGAGCGCGCGGCTGAGGCGGGCGGCGGCGGTGTCCGCGCCGCGGATCCCATGGAGGTCGCCCGCCGCGGCCACCTGAGGGTCCTGCGCTCGCCCGACAACTGAGCGCCACCCCCGCCACCCCTGCCAGGCGTGACGATTCGCCTTGCCCGTGCGTTACCGCTGCGGGCCCACCGGGCGTCCACCGGGTGTCCGCACACCGCCGCCTTACCCCGGACGGGTAGTTTGTGGGCACCCATAGGACTTCAGGAGGGTTGGCCGTGACTGCTGATCTGTCGCAGATCGTGAAGGCGTACGACGTACGCGGAGTGGTCCCGGACCAGTGGGACGAGGCACTGGCCGGACTCTTCGGCGCCGCCTTCGCGGAGGTGACCGGAGCGGCGGCCATCGTCGTCGGCCACGACATGCGGCCCTCGTCCCCCGGCCTCTCCCGCGCCTTCGCGCGCGGCGCCGCCGACCGCGGCGTGGACGTCACCGAGATCGGCCTGTGCTCCACGGACCAGCTGTACTACGCCTCCGGCGCGCTCGACCTCCCGGGCGCGATGTTCACGGCCTCCCACAACCCGGCCCAGTACAACGGCATCAAGCTGTGCCGCGCGGGCGCCGCCCCCGTCGGCCAGGACACGGGCCTCGCGCAGATCCGCGAGCTGGTCGAGCGCTGGCTCGCCGAGGGCGCCCCGCAGCCCGTGGACCGGCCGGGAACCCTCGCGGGCCGCGAGACGTTGGAGGACTACGCGGCGCACCTCCGTTCCCTCGTCGACCTCACCTCCATCCGCCCCCTGAAGGTCGTGGTCGACGCCGGCAACGGCATGGGCGGCCACACGGTCCCCTCGGTCTTCGCCGGCCTGCCCCTGACCCTCGTCCCGATGTACTTCGAACTGGACGGCACCTTCCCGAACCACGAGGCCAACCCGCTCGACCCGGCCAACCTCGTGGACCTGCAGAAGCGGGTCCCGGCGGAGGGCGCCGACCTCGGCATCGCCTTCGACGGCGACGCCGACCGCTGCTTCGTCGTGGACGAGAACGGCGACCCGGTCTCCCCGTCCGCGGTCACCGCCCTGGTCGCCGCCCGCGAACTCGCCCGCAACGGCGGCAAGGGCACGGTCATCCACAACCTCATCACGTCCCGCACGGTCCCGGAGGTCGTCCGGGAGAACGGCGGCACCCCGGTCCGCACCCGGGTCGGCCACTCCTTCATCAAGGCCGAGATGGCCCGCACCGGCGCCATCTTCGGCGGCGAGCACTCCGCCCACTACTACTTCAAGGACTTCTGGAACGCCGACACGGGCATGCTGGCCGCCCTGCACGTCCTCGCCGCCCTCGGCGGCCAGCAGGGCCCGCTGTCCGGCCTGGTCGCCCAGTACGACCGCTACACCGGCTCCGGCGAGATCAACTCCACCGTCGCCGACCAGGCCGCCCGCCTCGCCGCGATCCGCACCGCGTACGAGGGCCGCGCCGACGTCACCCTCGACGACCTCGACGGCCTCACGGTCGCCGCCGCCGACTGGTGGTTCAACGTCCGCCCCTCCAACACCGAGCCGCTCCTCCGCCTGAACGCCGAGGCGAAGGACGAGGCCACGATGGCGAAGATCCGCGACGAGGCACTGGCGATCATCAGGGGCTGAGCGGCCTGCCCATCGGCGGTACGCTGACCAGGCATATCCACAGAAGACAACACCGCCCTCCGAAGGGACACCCCATGGCGCTCGAAGCCGGCCTCCTGGAGATCCTCGCCTGCCCGGCCTGCCACGCCCCCCTGAAGGAGCAGGACGCCGAGCTGATCTGCACGGGTCAGGACTGCGGCCTCGCCTACCCGGTCCGCGACGGCATCCCGGTCCTGCTGGTCGACGAGGCCCGCCGCCCCGCGTGACGAGGCCCCCCACCGCGT
>NZ_MUMF01000162.1 GCF_002155905.1 Streptomyces tricolor
GGACGATGCCCCCGCCGGACACCGGCCCCCCACCCGCAGGCGGCGGGGGCATCGTCCTGCCGGAACTCGGCCGGGCTGTGGTCACCTACTACGACCCGGCCGGCGGGGTGTGGCCGCTGACCTCGCGTGCGCTCGGCTGGTTCACGCTCGCCGAGGGCGTCTCCGGTCTCGGGGTGACGCCGTACGAGCTGACCTCGGACGCGCGGGCGCGCGGCGGCGCGCGGCTGCGGCACGTCCAGGCCCAGCCCCGGTCCATCGTGTGGCCGGTGCAGGTGCAGGGCGACACCCACCTCGAATTCGTCAGCCGGTGGCGGAAGTTGGCGACCGCGTTCACTCGCACCCTGCGCGAGGGCCCCGGCGTGCTGGAGATCGCCCGCCCGGACGGGTCCCGCCGACGCATCAACGTGTACTACCAGGACGGGTTCGAGGGACGGGGCACCAGGGGCTCCGGCTGGATCACGGACGTCGCTGTCATGACCCTGTGGTGCGAGGACCCGTACTGGGTCGACCCGGTCCCGGTGGTGGTGCACCGCGAGCAGGCGTCCTCGGGCAGCTTCTTCACGCCGTACCCCACGGTCTCCTCTTCCCAGGTACTCGGGGCGACCACGGTCACCAATCCCGGCGACGTGACCGTGTGGCCGACGTGGACGATCACCGGGCCCGCCACCCTGGTCACCTTCACGGTGACGCGGAGGACGAGAACCGGGGAGATCGTCACCGAGTCGTTCACCCTCAACCCCAGCAGCGTCGGCCACGGCAACCTGCTGGCCGGGGAGAAGGTCACCGTGCGCACCGACCCGCCGCAGGTCCGCTACCAGGACGGCTCGAACTGGGTCGGCGCGCTCAACTGGCCGTCGGCAGTTCTGTGGGGCCTGGAGCCGGGGGCCAACCAGGTCACCTTCGCCTTGTCGGGCTCCGGGCCGACCAGCGCGGTCGACCTCTCGTTCAACCCGCGGTACGAGACCGCCTGAGAGGAGGTGGAGCCCGTGGCCGTCCAGCTCCTCGTCACCAACCGGAACCTGGCCGTGCAGGGGGACCCGCTCATCGACTGGTCCAACCTGGACGTCACCCTCTCCTTCAATGAGCCGGGCAGCGGCAGCGTGGACCTGGTCGCGCACGCCGAGGTGATGGCCCAGCTCCAGCCCGGCAACCGGATCATGGTGATCCGGGACGGCCAGGTCTGGATGGCCGGGCCGATGGAGGTCCCGCAGGACTACTCCTGGGGGATCGCCGGGGACGGCGAACCGCCACCCGGCAAGGTGACCGTCACCTTCACCGACGACCTCGCGCTCCCGGCCGGGTACCTGACCTGGCCGTCGCCCGGCTCGGCGTGGTCGGCGCAGCCGGGCACGTCCCGGAAGATCACCGCGACGAACGCCGAACTGATCATCCGGACGCTGGTGAACGAGAACTGCGGGCCCGGCGCGCGGCCGGACCGGCGCATCCCGAACTTCGCCCTCGGCCCGGTGGCCGGGGTGGGCACCACGGTGAGCGTCGACACCCGCCTGGAGCGGCTGCTGGACCCGTGCCGCCGGGTGGCCACCGACGGCGGCGGCCTGGGCATCCGCACCCGGCAGGTGGGCAGCCAGATCCTGTTCGAGGTCTACCAGCCCGCCGACCGCACCGCGACGGCCCGCTTCTCCACCGGTCTGGGCAACCTGCGCGCCTTCACCTTCAAACGGTCCGCGCCGACGGTCACCCACGCCCTCGTCACCGGCGCGGACAACGCGGTCCCGCGTCCCTACGTCGAAGTCGCCGACACCACGGCGGCGGCCTCCTGGTGGCGTGTGGAGCAGCTGGTCGACTCCAGTGCCGACAGCAACGACAACGGCGCGCTGACCCAGGAGGGCAAGCAGGCCCTTGCCGAGGGCGCGGCGCCGGTGGAGCTGGCCACGGTCACCGTCGACACCGAAGACCTGTGCGCCGGCCGGGACTTCGGGCTCGGCGACCGGGTGACCGTCGCGCTGCCGACCGGCCTGGAAGTGAAGGACCTGGTGCGGTCCATCCGTCTCCAGGCCTCCCCACAGGACGGCGAGACCGTGACGTCGCTGATCGGCTCGCCGGACGCCACCACAGATCCGCAGATGGTGCGGTTGGTACGTGAGCTGGGCCGCAGGCTCGGCAGGATCGAAGCGAGGTAAGCGTGGCCGACGACTCCTGGCCGTCCCCGGCCCACAACAGCCGGGCCGTCACCGACATCGAGTACGAGAAGCTGGCCGCGCGCTTCTCCGACAACGGCGTGTACGGCAATCCGGCCGACACCGCGGTGGTCTCTGCGGGGACCGGTCTGTCGGTGAACATCCGCTCCGACGTCTACGCGAGTGTGCGCGGCCACGCCTGGTACTCCGGCACGTCCACCGTCACCCTCCCGATCGCGGCCAACAACAGCGGGCAGACTCGCCGGGACCGAATCGTTCTCCGCCTGGACCGCTCCACCTGGACGGTCCGGGCGGCCGTCCGGCAGGGCGCCGGCAGCACCGCACCCGACCTCGTCCAGCAGCTCACGGACACCGGCATTTACGAGATCCCGCTCGCGGTGGTGACCGTCCTGAACGGGGCGTCCAGCGTCACCGTCACCCGGTCCGAGCTGTACGCGGGTGCCCGCGTGCGCCCGTGCACGTCCACCACGCTCAACCCTGCCCCGGTCCCCGGCGAGGTGGCCGTGGAAACCGACACGGGCCGCGTCCGCGTGTGGAACGGCACCGCCTGGGTCCTCATCTACGACAACAACGGCGAGGTCGTGGTTGACCAGACCGTGGCCAACTGGAAGATCAGCACCTCCTCCGTGCTGGAAGTCCGATCCGGGACCGTCCACCTTCGCCTCGGCACCTTCCAGCGCACCAGCAGCGACCTGTCGGCCACGACGCAGAGCCGCCTGCCGCTGTTCATCCCGCCGGAGTACTGGCACCCCAAGCGCGACCAGTACGGCCTCGCCTACGTCACCGGCGTCCAGGTCGCCCGCCTCACCGTCTTCTCCGCCGTCTCCGACACACCGGGGCAGGTCCTGCTGACACAGCACCCCACCGTCCACGAAGGCGACTTCGTCCTGCCCGAGAGCATGAGCTGGGGGGTGAGCTGATGCCCCGCTTCCACTTCGGATCGGGCATGGCCGACTACGTTGTCCGGCCCACCGACGGCCTGTGGGGCGTGGCCCCCGGCACGGTCGTCACGTTCTGGGACTCGATCACCGACGGCACCCAATACACCGACCTCCTCGATGCGCTCGGCGCGCCGATCACCCAGGTCACCACCGACACCAACGGGTTCATCCCCTCCTTCAGCGGCCCCGTCGATGTCCCCGGCATGTGGGCTGACGCCGGCGGCACCTCCCGCGCCTGGATCGCGGCCCGGGACGGCTCGGCCGGACCGAGCAGCAACATCGGCCGGATCCAACAGGTGATCAAGGCGCTGGACACGCCCCGCTCGAACACCGCCTCCCCGGCTGCCGACCCTCACCTGACGCTGCCGGTGGAGGCGAACGCCACCTACGACGTCGAGCTGATCGGCGTGTGGAGCAACGGCGGCGGCGGCCTGCGGGCCACCTGGGCCGTTCCGGTGGGGACGTCGATGGTGTGGACCGACAACGACGGCGTCGGCGTCACCACCCCGGCCGGCGTCGTCACCTTCACCGCGACGACCGGCACCTGCTTCAAGGGAACGCTGGTCGTCGCTGACACCGCCGGCGCCCTGACGCTGCTGTGGGCGCAGAACACCTCGAACGCGGCGGCCACGATCCTGCGCGCCGGATGCTCGCTGAAGCTCGTCCGCACCGCCTGACCCCCATCCCGTCCTGCCCCTGCGCCGTCGGCCAGGGGCTTTCCTTATGCCCCTGGAGGGCCCATGCAGCTGGTCACGCGCGCGCAGTGGGGCGCGCAGCCGTCTCGCTACGAGCTGGTCTACATCGCCAGCACCCAAGGCGTGAAGATCCACTACGAGGGGTCTTACGTGCCGAAGTCCCTGGCCGACCCCGACGCGCACGACGCCTGCGCCGGCCACATGCGCGACATCCAGGCCGCCCACCTGGCCAACACCGCCGAGGACTACAGCGACATCGCGTACAACGCGGTCGTCTGCCCGCACGGCGCAGTGTTCGAGGGCCGCGGCGTGCACCGGAGGACCGCTGCAAACGGCAACCAGACGCTGAACACGGCGCACTACGCGGTCTGCGCCATGGTCGGCTCCTCCGGTCTCGTCCAGCCCACCGACGCCCAGCTCAACGGCCTGGTCGACGCGATCGAGTGGATGCGGTCCGGCGGAGACGCCGGCAGCGAGGTACGTGGTCACCGCGACGGCTACGCGACCGCGTGCCCGGGCGATGCGCTGTACGCCTGGGTGCAGGCCGGCGCCCGCCGCCCGGACGGCACCGGGCCGATCGGCGGATCCGGTGACGGCACCTCCGGCGGGACGGAGATCGCCCGCTACCAGGTCACGATCAACGGCTTGACCTACGGCTACGGGGCGAGCGGCGACCACGTCACCAAGGTCGGCCAGGCGCTCGTCGCGAAGGGCTTCGGCCGGCACTACGAGGTCGGGCCCGGCCCGACGTGGAGCGACGCCGACACCCGCAACTACTCCGACTACCAGGTCAGCCTCGGCTACTCCGGGACCGCTGCGCACCAGGACGCCGACGGCGTCCCGGGCGCGGTGACCCTTGAGCAGCTGCTCGGCTACCTCCCGGGCAGCACGAGCACGACCGCGGTACCGCCGTTCCCGGGCCGCTCCGCGTTCGTGCTCGGCAAGAGCAACCCGGCCGTCGTGAGGCTGGACCGGGCACTGATCAGGAAGGGCTTCACCCGGCACCACGACGGCAACGGCTACCAGGCCGGGCCGAAGTTCACCCAGTACACGCGGAAGAACGTCGCGGACTTCCAGCGGTCCGTCAAAGCCCTCGCCGGCGACCCGGACGGCTACCCGGGCCCGGAGACCTGGCGGCGACTGCTGTCGTAGCGGCCTGCCCTCGCCATCCCCCTCTGCCCCACTCATTCCCGCATCCGAGAGGACCGTCCATGCCCGACTTCCCCCTGCCCACCGACGCCGACACCGTCGTGAAGACCGGTGCCGCCTACGCGAAGGACCTCGCCGAGCGTACGATCGCCAGCTTCGTCGGAGCCGCGTGCGCGGTCGGCGTCGCCGCTGGCCCGGCCGACATGTTCACCGCCTCGTTCTGGCAGACCATGGGCGCCTCGGGGATCGCCGCGGCCGTCTCGCTGCTGAAGGGGATGGCCGCCCGGGCGTTCGGCACGAAGAACAGCGCGTCCCTCGCCAAGGGCGTCTGACCCGACGAGGAGCGGCACGTGCCCGAAGACCCCAGCGTCGGCGAACTCGGGCGCGCCGTCGCAGCCCTGCGCCAGGAGATCCAGGCCATGGGCCAGGGCATCAACGCCCGCCTCGACAAGGTCGTCTCCACCGAGGTCTACACGCTCCAGTCCGCCTACACCGACCAGCGCATCACAGCACTGGGTCAGGAGGTGCAGAAAGTCGCGGACGCCAGGGACGCCCTGGAGACCGCCTTCGAGCAGTACCAGCTGGCGGAGCGGGACCGGCGCGAGCGTGAGCGGCAGGCGCGCCTCTACCAGATGGTCCTGCCCGTCCTGATGGGGCTTCTGTCCGCGGCGATCGCAGTGTGGGCGGTGGTGGCACGGTGAGCGTCGCGCGCAGGACCCACAGGCGGCATCGTTGGCGGCTGCCGCGGGCGGAGTGGCTGATCGTGGCGACCGGCCTGATGATCGTCTTGCTCTTGGGCTGGCTCGCCATCCAGGTAGTGACCCTGTCGAACGACCTGCACGCCGCGACCGGCGCCCGAGATGCGCTCGCCCGCCAGGTCGAAGGCCTGGGCGGGACGCCGATCGCGGGGCCGCCCGGGAGCCGCGGCGAGCCGGGGGCGTCGGTGACCGGACCGCCCGGACCGCCAGGTGATGCGGGTCTACCGGGGGAGCCGGGCCCCTCCGGTCCTCCGGGGCCGTCTGGTTCACCCGGGAGGAAGGGCGCCGATGGTGCTGACGGCCCTGTTGGCGCGGCCGGCACGGCCGGTGCGCCTGGGCCCGCTGGTGCTACTGGCCCCGCCGGACCTGCGGGGCCGCCTGGGCCCCAGGGCGAGCCCGGCCCGCCTGGACCGCAGGGCCCGGCAGGCGAGCGCGGCCCGGCAGGACCGCAGTGCCCCGACGGGTACAGCCTCCAGCACCCGAGCTGGGACGAAGATGCCCTAGTCTGCCGCCGGGACGGCGCCGAGCAGCCGGGCCATCCCACCCCATCACCAGCGTCGTCGCTCACGGTGCTGGGACTGCCGGCAGACCGGCGCCGCATCGCATGAGGACCATACGAAGTGCCCCCTCTCGCCTACGGGCGAGAGGGGGCACTTTCTTCGTGTTCGGGTCAGCTGCGCTCGCTCATTGCCGCGCGCAGCCAGTCGAGCGGGGCCTGGGTCAGCAGCTGATCGGCCAGTCGCTGCCCCGACTCTGTGACGATCCGGGCCCGACTGTTGTCGACCCAGCGCTGGGCCGCCTCGTAGCCCTGGGCTCGGTATTCCAGGCCCTGCAACATGCACTCCAGCTTGTCCGCGTCGCGCGCGCAGATGGCCTCCGGCGTCTCGCGCGCCTCGTACTCGGCGACGACCGCGCGGACGGCCGCGCGCAGTACCTCAGGCATGCCGGCTGTCTGGTCCGCTGTCACGGCCTCCGGGTCGCCCGGAGCGGCGTACTTCTTCCCCAGATGGTTCACGTCGCCCGTGCGCGTCTCCTGAGAGTCGTGCCAGACCGCCAGGTGCGCGGCGCGTGCGGCATCTGCGCCCTCCAGAGTGGCGATGACCGAGGCGATGATGGACGTGCGCCAAGCATGCTCGGCGACGCTCTCAGGATCACGAACGCCCGCCATCCACCAGCCCGTGCGACGGGCATTCTTCAGCGTGCCTGACTCCCACAAGAAGTGGGCTACGTCCGCGAGATCCTGGTCACCCACAGGTGTCCCCTTTCACGCCTCGGCGAGGCGGATTGCGTATCGGATGCCCTCCAGCTCCCGCCGAGCCTGTGGCGAAAGCTGGGAATCATCCAACATCATGGGAAGGCGCTCGCGCAGGGCCCTTCCGGCAGCCGAGCGTGCACGCAACAGGTTCGGGCGGGCGGCAAGCAGCGCCCACAGCGTGTGGACGTTGAGGTCAAAGAAGCCGTGCCGTGGGGTGAGGCCGCGGACCAGGTGGGCCATGAGCCGATCGCCGTGCCAGGACCCCGGCGTCGCCTCCCCGATGAAGTCGTCCGACAGCTGGATGTGCGCGGACTCCCCGACCCAGTAGGCCCAGTAGTTCAGATTCGCCGCCTCGGCGCGGTCGTCGCCACCCAGGGTGTGGCCGATGAAGTGGGCCATCCGGTCCCGGTCGCCCTGGCGCGCGGCTACGGCGGCCACGGAGCGGGAGTTGAGCCACTGCGTCAGCCAGTCGTCCGGCCGCTCGGTCCGCTGCTGGTGCGCCAGCCACTCGGAGGTATCGGCGTCCTGGTCGAACCCGGCGAGGTAGAGGGCCTGCCGGCGCAGCAGGAAGTCGCGGCCTCCACGGGCCTGCTCGGCCGTCTCCCGCATGCGGCTGAAGAAGCGCCGCCGGTCAACCGTGGGCAATTCTGGCGCCGTCGGTACCGGCCCGCGGCGCGGCCGAGGGGGCGCCGGCAGGTCGCGCAACGGAGTGGGGGTCACGCCGTTCAGCGGCCAGGTGAGCACCTCAACGAGATCACGCTGCAAGACCCAGGCGCCAAGCGGGCTGGGGCCATCAGGCGCATCGTCCTCCAGCACGCTGGCCAGCAGCATGTCCGCTTCCAACGCACGTTCGAGAGCAGCAAGCAGGTCAGGCGCCGTGCCCATCTGCATGAGCCGATGGCGATGCACCAGCATCTGCCCCACCGGCAGGGAAGTCAGCGGACGGCGCCCCGTCTCCCAGCCCGCGACCGTGTCGGGCGCCACCCCGAACACCTCGGCAAGGCTGTCCTGCGTGTGCCCTAACTGTTCACGAATGACCCGGAACACGTACCCCGAGATGATGCCCGAACGGCCCCGTCCCGGCGAACCCTGGCTGCCGGTCAGGGTTGCCTTCGCCTGCTGTCCCATGGCGTCCCCTTGCCCGCCCTTGACGGGCCCTTACCCGTACTCACAGTCACTACAAGCGGTGATCACCCCTACCTACTGTCAAGGGTGATGACCGGGCAACTCAGCGTAGTGGGAGTGATGCCACCATGACCGCGCCTGCGGAGAAAACTCTGGCGCTCCGAGACAGCAGGACGGAGGCCACACGGTGACGGGATCGCATGTGCAGCCACTTGGCCCTCCTGCCGCCTACGACCAGCGGCCCTACTCGCTCGCTTCATCGGACCCCACCGCGGGGACGACCGTCGACCACATCGACCGGCAGGCGATCGCCCGCTGGCTCCTCGGCGCGGTCCAGAGCGAGCAGCAGGAGCAGGCCCGCATCCAGTGGACGGAGGCCGGAGGGATCGCGCTCCTGCCGTGCGGTGGCCTCTTCTCCGCCGTCCGCGCCCCTGCCCACCTGGTGTGGGCGGCGGCCGGCACCGAGGAACTGCCGGTGGTCGACGCCTTCCTCCGTCAGTGGTTCGACGGTGGTGCGGCATTCGCCGACCTTCACGCCCTCCTGTACTACTTCCTGGTGCCCTCCTCCACCGCCTGGAAGTGGACAGACCGGCATCTGCCCGGCGTGGAGTACCTGGGCCGTGATCACTACCTCGGCGTTCCCGCCGTCCACCTCACCGAGCCCCAGGGACGCGGGTACTGGTGCCTGCCGATGGACTCCGCCGGTGACCTCTGCTACCCGGACGAGGTGGAGAAGCTCCTCCACCACGGCCGTGCGACCCGCAGCGGGGTAAACGCCCAGTGACCGTGCAGATCGCCGATGAGCTGGCACGCCTACACCGGCTCGTCAGCTGGTTCGAGGTGCCGCTGAACCTGCCCTCTTCGGCCCTGGCCGGCGAGGCGTGCGTCTGGTGCGTCAGCCCCGTCGACGGCACCTCCGTGGAACTGGAGCCGTCGACCCCCCTGCCTCGGTGGGGCTGCATGCCCTGCTACTCCGCGCGCCTGGCCTGGTACGTCAGCTGGTACGACTGGCACCGGCACTTCGACACCTGCCTCCACTGCCAGCAGCGGCGCACCTGCTACATCGGCCATGGCCGGCGCGTCCTGCACGAGCAGACCATGGGGCCCATCGACAAGCACCCCGAATGCTTCATCTGTCCCAGCCCCTTGCTGGCGGGAGACCTTGTGGGGCCCGTGCGGTGGGAGGGCGACTCCCGGTTGTACCTCGGATACGCCCACCTTCGATGCATGACCGGGAGACCGAGCAGCCGCTGATGCCGGCCCCGGCGCGGCGAGCGCCCCCGTCCTCGCCCCCGGGGCCACCCTGGCCCGGCACACCACGCCGACCTTGGGTGTGCCGGGCCACCCACCCCTGTACGTCACGAGAAAGGGACACCGTGCTCCCCCCAGCACCGCCCGGCGTCGTCCCGTACATCGCGGCCTGGAGTGAAGAGCGGCTCCTGGAACCGCCGCTCGTGCCCAGCCGACGGTACGGCCTCGGGTACGAGGACGAATTGCCGGCTGACCGGGACACCTTCGGTCAGCTGTGGGTCCGCCCGGCACTCCTTCGACGGTCCCTGCGAGGGCGACCGCAGCCGCACGTGATCCACCCCTACCGGCAGCGTCGGGCCATGCTCAACGCGATGTGCCAGGTCTGTTCCCGGCCGGCGGGCCCGGACGGCGGTCCGTACTTCTGGCTCCTGCGCAGCACGGGCGGCCCCATCCAGGACGGCGAACGAACCGCCAGCCCGCCGGTGCACGTTCCGTGCGCAGCGATCTCCGTCCAGCTGTGCGGCGCCCTGCGGGGCGGCCGGTACGTCACGGCGTGGGTCGACGCGGCCCCGGTGTGGGGCGTCGCCGGCGTCTTCTACAGCCCCCGCACCCTGAAGCCGACCGTCAGCAAGCTGGAGTACATCGAGTACGGCGCCCCTGACGCCCGCTGGAGCGTCGCGCACCGACAGGTTGTCCAGCTGCACGGGGTCCGGCCCGCGGACCTGAACGCGGAGATCGCTCGGCTCGGCACTGACCGGCTCGAGCAGGAGTTCGCCCGCGTCGCGGGCCTGGTGGGGGCAGGCCGATGAGGTTCCGGAGGCGGCGCAGAGTCCCGGCCGTGACTCATCACTTCGTTGACCCTTTGGTCCAGGAGGACGGCATGCACGCGTACAGCACGATCATCCAGCCCCTCACCGTGGACACCGTCCAGGCAATCCGCCAGGACTGCCACACGGCCCTGTACGCACCGCCACAGCAGCCCGCACGACTGGTGCAGCTGCTCCGTCGGCTGGTGGAGCACGTGAGGCTGCTGCGTCCTCATGTCGCCGACCTGGTCCAGGAGGAGCTGCGCGGCGAGCAGCAGCGGACCGGGCTGCTGGTCCTGGTGCGCGCGGACGAGGTCCTCGGCGTCACCCGCCCGCTGGTCCCGCTGTGGGAGCGCGTCAGCGACCTCGCCGTGAGCGTGCGCGCACTGCTCAACATGCTCCAGCTCGCCGGCAAGCTCCCCGCCCCACAAGACCCCCCGGCCGCGGCCGACGACCCGGCCCCCTGACAGCGCACGCCGAAGTGGAGACAGAAGCCATGCCATCCCCCGTGACCGTCGCAGTGCGGCCTCACGACCATCGGGAAGAGTGGGAAGCCAGCTGGTACCGCGAGCGCCTCGCCGACCCCAGTCTCCTCGCCGCCAGCATCGCCGTCGTCATCGGCCGCACCAGCTACCTCGCGGTGCCGGTCGGCCCCGGCCGGCACGGCGGCTACATCTCCATCGGCGGCCCCGAGGCCGCGTGCTACTTGCACCGCGCCCTCGCCGGCCGCGCCGGGTTTCCCGCCGTGCGCATCCGCTGGTCCGCTCACCCGAGCGTGTACCACGTCGTGGAGTGGGGGGAGCCCGTTCCCGAGACCGAGGACGACACCGTACGCGGCGCGTTCTACGGCTACAGCGCGCGGGCAATCCGTTCGTTCACCGAGGAGCTGACCTCCCGTGAGCAGTGACCGATCCGGCGAGACGGACGGCGAGGACGTCGGCGCCGCCCAGTCCGAAGCACAGCCCGCGGCGTGTGCCTTCCACCTCCTGTTCGGACTGACCATCCCTGTAGGCGAAGACGGCCGCGGCTGCCAGCGGTGCGACAACGCCCCGACGGACGCCGATAACTACGGAGAGGACGACGACGATGAGCTGTGACCGACCGGAAACCGAGGACGCTCCCGTACAGCGCATCTCCATCACCTTCAGTGCGCTCGGCGTGCGCGTGCAGGCGGACGGCCGCACCGGGAAAGAGGCTTGGCAGAGCCTGCGCCGGCAGCAGCCCCTGCTCGCCTGGGCGGCGCTCGGGTACGTCGTGCTGCTCGTCGTCGGCGTGCTGAGTCTGCTGGTGGTCGTCCAGTGACGAGGCCGACGATCACCACCGTGCTGGCGCGCGCAGTCCCGCCGCCCTGACCACCCCCGTCGACCTCATAGACCCCTGCCCGGCGGCCGGGCTGAGACATGCTCGGCTGTCGGGCAGGCACCAAGGCACCACCCCCATCGAGGAGAGGAAGCCGCATGTCCCAGGTCGAGATGCCCACCGTGGACGCCGTCGCCGGCGTCGCGGCGCGGATCCTGAACAACATCAAGAAGGACCCCGAGTTCGCCGCGTTCCGGGCGGCGTCGCTGGAGTACTCCGAGGACTGGCAGTGCTTCACCGGATTCCCGGTGATCGACCGCTGGACCCTCGAAGCCGACGCCCAGCCGCTGTTCGAGGAAGGCCTGCGCGCCCTCGCGCTGAAGGCCGCCGTGTACGAGGCCACCGGCGACGACCAGGCGGCCGAGATCGCGATCGCTGTCCCGGTCGATGAGATGACGCACGCGATGCTGGCGCAGGCACAGCTGCTGACGGCGATCGCGGCCCGCGTCGGGGCCGTCGTCATCCACCAGACCGACCAGGAGCACACGGACTACCGGGCCGGCGGGTACACCCACGACTGCTACCGCGCGGCGTGGGGCGAGCCGCCGGCCCGGTACTGGCTCGACCACGAGGAGGTCGTCCGGCGCCGCGAAGTCCTCGCGGGCCTGTACCAGAGCATCGGGATGGGCCGATCCGGTCGGGAGCACAGCATCACCTTCGCCGCGGTCGCGGCCTAGCCGAGCGCGGCGCGCAGCACTGCCGTGATGTCCGTGGCCGGGTCTGAGGCGAGCAGGAGTTCCGTCGCCTGGCGGATCACGTCGTCGCAGACCTCGGGCGGTGCTGCGTCCAGTGCTGCGCGCACCCACGCGGGGACCTCGTCGGCCTCTACGGGCGGCGGGGTCTCCCAGGGCAGCGGGAGGCTATCGGTGGCGTACGGGGCTGCCGGCAGCCCGACCCGCTCGGGGTGCACGCACACCGGGATGCCGGCGGCGGTGACCCGGTGGCCGGTGGCCGGGTCGAAGGGGCAGTCCCGTGAGGGGCGGTCAGCGACATCGAACCGGCCGCCGGGCAGTCGCAGGGAGGGGCACACGCCGCACACTGGTCGGCCGTCCCGCGCGAACGGCTCGCTGTCCGTCATGGGCAGCACGCTAGCGGAGAGGGAGGGCCCATCGCCCGTCTGCCCCGGGGCCCGCCGGCGCACTCCGCGCTCGGCGGCGGCCCACCCCGCCGGTCCGCTCTTTGGCCGGCGGCGGTCCTATCTGACGAGTTCGGCGAGGGGCACGTCGAGGGCGTCAGCGATGAGCAGCAGGTGATCCAGAAGGGTGCTGTGCGTGCCTTGCTCGATCCGGTTGATCGTCTTGCGGTCGAGCCGCGCCAGCTCGCCTAGTTTCTCCTGCGAGAGTCCGCGCGCGCCGCGAGCGGCGCGGATGGCGTCCCCGATGGCCCGGCGGCGGGTGAGTACCCAGTCGGGCAGGGGATCAGATGGCACGCATACACGCTGGTCAAGATCGTGATCATTGTCTGTACCATCCTTGGTACATCGCCAGGGTGATTTTCGGCCGCCACGCAAGCCTCTCGGGATGCAAACGTGCGTTCGACGGACGTGATCCTTGACCTATTGCCAAATATGTATTCAGAAGACAACTATTGAGCTTGCAACAACCCAAACACGCACGTCAGCAGGTGGCACACATGACCGATGAGCCGTCCCAGCCCCCACCGGGACCCCTCACCGACTTCCAGCGCGCCCGGATCGACTACGCCCGCCGGGACCTGGAATACGCCCGCGCCGAGGATCTGGCGCAGCTGCCACACGACGGCCTGATCCTGCTGCTTGAGCGCCTGCGGACTCGACTCGACGACACGCTGTCCCTGATCGAAGAGATCACCGGCGGCTCGCGCGACATGTAGGGGTAAACGACTTTGTGGCCCCAGAAGACAACCATGCCGAGGGACATGCCGAACCAGCCCCAGCCGCTGATGTCGTGGTCGTTGTACCAGAACATCACAGTGATCCCTTCTCTCGGTGAGGGGCGGAAGGACTCCGTCTGCCCGCGCTGGTGGCGCGGTACTAGCAAGTTCCCTCGTAGTAGCGGGCGGGCACATGGGGCCACTCGGCCCTTGTGACCGGGACAGACGACCCCTACGCAGTGGGGGTATGCCGGGCGAGGGTGGAGGTGGATTACGTATCGCTTCCCAGGCCCGAAGGAGTCCGTCATGGGTGTGGCCTGTCTCGTCGGCGGGCTCGCCTCGGCCATCGGCCTGTCCGCCCTGATCTACCCCCTGACCCAGGCGAACGCCAACGGCTGGACCTCGGTGGGCTTGTGGGTCCCGCTCGTGGCCGCGGCAGCGGGGTTCACGCTCTTCTGGCTGATCGAACGCCGCGCGACGGCGCCGCTGCGGATGGCTGCCGGGGACATCGCCTGCGGGCCGGCCTGCCCCTCCTGGGCGCCATCGTGGCCGCCCAGTGGCCCGGCGACCTGGCCCGCACCCGCCCCGCCGGCACCGCCTTCACCGACGAGATTGCCGACAGCCTGCTGATCAACGCGGCCATCGCCCTGGTCGCGGCGGTGCTGGCCATCGCGACCGTACACACCACGCGCACACCCTGTGAGGATCACGCCGCGGCTCCGGCCGCCCAGCGACAGAAGGGAGTTGAACGGTGATGCCCACCGCCACCGACAGCGACCACGCCCGGCACCCGGCACCGCCCGGATACCACGACCACAAGGCCGACCACCTCGCCCGGCTGCACCGGGTGGAGGGACAGGTACGCGGGATCACCCGCATGGTCGACGACGACCGGTACTGCATCGACGTGCTCACCCAGATCGGCGCCGTCACCCACGCGTTGCAGGAAGTCGCCCTGGGCCTGCTCGACGGCCATGTACGGCACCGCGTGCTGGACGCGGCGCGGGCGGAACCCGCCGACGCCGAAGCCAAGTTCGACGAGATCACCATCGCCTTGCGCCGCTCCCTGCGGCTGTGAACCGCAGGCAGACCGCCCGGGCCGCCGACTGCGGCACGATCCGCCGCGCGCCCACGAAGGAGGAAGAGCCGTGCTGATGAACCGGATGGAGACGGTACTGGTCAACTCCCCGCCCCGGCGCTGGCTGCAGCGCTGGTACGAGGTGCCCGCGCTGCGGCGCATGGGCGGGGAGTTGCCGCCCGGCGCCCACGTCCTGGAGATCGGCTGCGGCCCCGGCTACGGCACCCAGCTGCTCCTGCGCGACATGGGCGCGGCACGGGTCGACGCCGTCGACCTCGACCCGGCGATGATCGCCCGGGCACGCCGCCGCCTGGCGCCGCTCGCCGACCGCGTCCGGCTGGCCACCGGCAGCGCCACCGACCTGCGCACGGCGCTGGGCGCCGGGGATGACACCTACGACGCGGTCTTCGACTTCGCGATCATCCACCACATCCCCGACTGGCGTGCAGCACTCGACGAGATCGCCCGCGTCCTGCGCCCCGGAGGGACCTTCTACTTCGACGAGGTCACCGCGCTCGCCCTGGCCACCCGCACCTACCGCCTGCTGTTCGACCATCCCCGCGAAGACCGGTTCACCCCGGCCGACTTCCTCACCGAACTCGACCGGCGCGGCTTCGTGACCGGCGGCCACCACCGGACCTGGCGGGCCGACCACTACCTGATCGGCGCCGCAGCGTACCGGCGTCCGCAGGCCTGAGCGACAGGAGTGCGAGCGGAGGCGGGTGTGCCCGCGACGCCGGTGAGTGTTGGGCGGCAGAGCCCTCCGGAGTGCGGCGGTGGGCCATACGGCCCCACTGCCGCCGCCCCGCCGCGACGGCCGCGCCTTCAGATGTAGCCTCTCGCCATGAATACCCACCCGGGTATTTCGGGTTCGAGCACGTCTGCCCGGGCAATTCGGCGCAGGAAAGGAGAGCGGACATGGCGTACGACCGGATGAAGGTCGAGGTGGCGGCGCCCTTCGGTGAGACCGTGGAGCGGGTGCGCACCGCACTGGCGGAGCAGGGCTTCGGTGTGCTGACCGAGATCGACGTGACGGCGACGCTGCGTGCGAAACTCGGCGCCGAGATGGAGGACTACCTGATCCTGGGCGCCTGCAACCCGCCGCTCGCTCACCGGGCACTGGAGACAGACCGGTCGATCGGGCTGTTGCTGCCCTGCAACGTCGTCGTCCGCAGCGCAGGCGACCGGACCGTCGTCCAGGTGCTGGACCCGCAGTCCATGGTCGATCTCACCCGGCTGGAGGCCCTGAAACCGGTGGCCGATGAAGCGGCCGCCCGGCTGCAGGCGGCCCTGGCGTCGCTCGCGTGACGCTGCGGGCGCGGCAGTAGGCGGGCTGCGGAGCGGGCCCTGCGCACACCCGGGGTGGTCTCGGGGATTGCGGTCAGTCCGTGCGGCAGCCGATGAGCGTCGAGGCGGCCGGCCGGAAGGCGGTGCCGGTGAGCGCCCTGGCCAGGACCGTGATGAGTCAGCCGTGAGCGGCGATGAGCTGGTCCAGGCGGACGCCGGGGAAGTCGCGCTGGAGGAGGTCGGCCTGCCAGTGGTTGCGGAAGAGGGCGAGCTGGGCCTTGTCGCGGACGCGGGTGAGCGCCTCGCCCCTGATCCGGGAACGGCCCAGCGCCTCGGCGCCGGCCGCATCGGTGGCCAGTGCGAGGCGGTACGGCAGTGGCTCCAGCCTGACCGGGGCGGAGAACTCGCCCGCCATCCGGGCGGTGACCACCTCGAACTGCATCGGGCCGACCGCGGCCAGGACGGGGGCCTGTTCGCCGCGCAGATCGGAGACGAGCACCTGCACCACGCCCTCCTCGTCCAGTTGGGCGATACTCCGTCGGAACTGCTTGGAGCGGCTGACGTCGACGGGCCGGGCGACGGCGAAGTGCTCGGGTGCGAAGGAGGGGATGGGCGGGAAGACGGCGGCCTGGCCCGCGTAGAGAGTGTCGCCCACCCGAAGGCTGTGGGCGTTGACCAGGCCGACCACGTCGCCGGGGTAGGCGATGTCGACGGTGGAGCGGTCCTGTCCGAACAGGCTGTGCGCGTACTTGGTGGCGAACGGTCTTCCGGTGGCGGCGCGCGTGAGGGTCATGCCGCGTTCGAAGACGCCGGAGCACACCCGTATGAAGGCGATCCGGTCTCGGTGCCCGGGGTTCATGTTCGCCTGCACCTTGAACACCAGCCCCGCGAATGGCGCGTCGACGGGGCGGGTGCCGCCGCCCGCCAGCTCCCGCGGCCCCGGGGGCGGGGCGAGGTCGATGACGGCCTCCAGCAGCAGGCGTACGCCGATGTTGGATATGGCCGCGCCGAAGAACACCGGCGTGGTCCGGCCCGCCAGGAACGCCTCCTGGTCGTGCACGGCGCCGGCGGCCCGCAGCAGCTCCAGCTCCTCCACCGCCTGGTCCCAGTCCGTGCCCTCCTCGGCCGCTGCCTGCTCGGCCGGGATCGCTTCCTCGACGGCCTCCTGGGCTCCGCCCAGGGTGCGGGTATAGCGCAGCATCTGACCGGGCGTTCGTACGGCGATCAGGCCGCGCAGATTCCCGGCGTCCCCGACCGGCCAGGTGACCGGGGTGGGCCTGAGGCGGAACTCGCGCTCGATCTCGTCCAGCAGCTGCAGCGCCTCACGACCGGGCCGGTCCCACTTGTTGACAAACGTGATCACGGGAATGCCGCGGTGGCGGCAGACGTCGAAGAGCTTGCGGGTCTGCTCCTCCAGGCCCTTGGCCGCGTCGATGAGCATCACCGCGCAGTCCACCGCGGCCAGGACGCGATAGGTGTCCTCGGAGAAGTCCGCGTGGCCGGGGGTGTCCAGCAGGTTGAGCACGCACCCGCGGTGCGCGAACTGCAGCACGGCGGCGGTGATCGAGATGCCGCGGGCCTTCTCCATCTCCATCCAGTCCGAGGCCACCCGACGCCTACCCGCCTTGCCGTGTACCGCCCCTGCCCTGGTGATGGCGTGGGCGTGCAGCGCGAGAGCCTCGGTGAGGGTGGACTTGCCCGCGTCGGGATGGCTGATCACCGCGAAGGTGCGCCGCCGCGCCGCCTCATGGGCCGCAGCCGCTCTGACGTCCGGGATCACCGCACCGCCTCCGCACCGGTGATGGCAGCCGCCACGGCGCCATGAGCCGGGTGAGGCATCCGAACCGAGAGTGGACGACGCCGTACGCCGACGTCCGCTCCCGGCACGGGTATGTGCACCGTGCGGCGACCTCGACCCGGTACGTGCCCCATGCAGCCAGTTCCTTGTGCCTGTTCGTCAGTCTCCGGATCGGGGTGTCCTCTGCTCAACGGAGTCGAGAGCTCGGGGCAGATGTTCCTTCGCCGGGCGGTTCCTCCATATTCCATGGTGTCCGCCTGCTGGTCCACGGCCTGACCACATCTGATCGTGGATCGGCGACGTGCGAGCGGTCACGCCTTCAGGGCGCCATGCGCTCGCCGGGCTGGAGTAATGCGGCGGAGCTCCTCTTGATCGCCCTCAGAGATTCGGCGCCCGCGCGATCGGGTCAGGGCGCTGTCGACCGTTCCTGATACGAAGGCGCAGCCGCGACCTCGACCGCGCTGAACCGGCGGCCTGACCTTCCGCCCCAGCTGGCCCGTACCTTGGCGGCGTGCCGACCGGCCCACCCAGTTGGCCACATGCTCGGGCAGCGGAGCACCGACGCGTCGGGATGGCCGCGAGCGGGCATGCGGCGAGAAGCGCCTACGACTTCGCGTCCATCACGCCGGCCCGCCAGAGCCCGATGACGGCTGCCACCACACCGCCCGCCAGGTAGAAAACGGAGTGACCGCCGGGGAGGACCTCCAGGTCGCTGAACTCCTCGATCCAGTTCACCACGATGACCACCAGGCTCAGGCAGAACAGGGACCATCCGAAGATCCTGTTCGGCACGGACCGGGTGTGCACCCTCCCGATCTTGACCTTGTTGTGCTTGATGCTGCTGCTGTCGCTCATGCGCTCGCCTTCTCCGCTGCGGGGGCATCCGCCCCGGTGTCCCTCTGCGTGATGTCCTCCACGCCCGGGCGCCGCCGGGCCGAGATGACCAGGTAGGCGACGGCGCCGGCGAACACCGCGACCGAGGTCCAGTTGTTCAGCCGCAGGCCCAGGAACTGGTGCGCCTCGTCGATCCGCAGGTACTCGATCCAGAACCGGCCCGCGGTGTACGCGGCCACGTAGAGCGCGAAGGCCCGTCCGTGGCCCATGGCGAAGCGCGCGCCGGCCCAGATGACCAGTACCGCGACGCCCACGTCCCACAGCGACTCGTACAGGAAGGTGGGGTGGAACGTCGCCACGTCCGCGTAGCCCTCAGGTCGCTTGTCCGGGGAGATCTCCAGGCCCCAGGGGAGGGTCGTCGGGCGGCCGAAGAGTTCCTGGTTGAACCAGTTGCCCCACCGCCCGATGGCCTGCGCGATGGCGATGCCGGGCGCGACCGCGTCCGCGTACGCCGGGAACGAGACCCCGTGGCGGCGGCACGCGATCCAGGCGCCGAGGCCGCCCAGCGCGATGGCGCCCCAGATGCCGAGGCCGCCCTCCCAGACGTACAGGGCCTTGATGGGCTCGCCGCCCTCGCCGAAGTACGCGTCCGGGCTGGTGATCACGTGGTAAATGCGGCCGCCGACGAGCCCGAAGGGCACGGCCCAGATGGCGATGTCGGCGACCGTCTCCTTCTTGCCGCCGCGGGCCACCCAGCGGCGCGTGCCGAGCCAGACGGCGACGAAGACGCCGATGATGATGCAGAAGGCGTACGCCCTGAGCGGTACCGGACCCAGGTACAGGACTCCGGTCGAGGGGCTGGGCAGTGCGGCGAGTTGCATATCCGCACTATAGGCGATTCAGCTAAGTAGATTAGTAAATTGCCGGTCATGCTCGGACCCACCGTCGGTCGTCGTGGGCGGGACGGCAACGCGCCGGGCGCGCCGTACGAACAGCAGGAGCCCGACGAGCACGGGCGCCCCCAGCAGCACCTCGGGCCATACGCCGAGCCACTCGGAGAGGGTGAGCTGCGAAGCGAGCGGCACGCGCTCCACCAGGTGACCGCCACGCCAGGTCCCCAGCCGGTCCATGACCTGTCCGTCCGGCCCGACGATGGCGCTGACCCCGCTCGTCGAGGCGAGGGCGACCGCGCGTCCGTACTCGATCGCGCGGATGCGGGCCATCGCGAGCTGCTGCTCGGACTGCCCGGCCTGGATGCCGCGCTCGTACGTCGCGTTGTTCGTCTGGACGACGAGGAGGTTGGCGCCCGCCCGTACGGTGTCGCGGACCCGGTCGTCGTACGCGATCTCGTAGCAGATCACGTCACCGAGCCGCGCCCGCCCCGCCTCCAGTGGGGCCGTCGAGGTGCCCGGCAGCAGGTCGCGGGGGATGAGTTGGAGCGCGCCGAGACCGCCGAGGAGCGAGCGTGCCGGGATGTACTCGCCGAAGGGGACGAGCTGGCGCTTGGCATACCAGGAGGCCGGGCCCTGGCCGGGCAGCCACAGCTGGCCGGCGTTGTAGGCCCGGTCGCCGGGGGCTTCCAGCATGGCGCCGATCAGGAGGGGGCTGTCCAGTTCCCGGACCGAGTCGGCGACCAGCGAGCCGAGCTCCGGATTGCGTCCCGGATCGCCGTCGAGGGAGTTCTCCGGCCACAGGACGACGTCCGGACGTGGGACCTCGCCGCGACGTACGGCGTCGGCCAGGGCCTTGGTCTCACGGGCATGGTTTTGTGCGACGCCGCGCACTCGGGCCTGCTCCTCCAGCGTGCGCTCGCGTTCGACGTTGCCCTGGACGACGGCGACCACGGCGCTCGGCCCGGATGGTCCCGGGGTGGGGAGGACGACCGGTGTCGTGATCAGGGCGACCGAGCCGAGGCCCACGGCCGCGCTGATGTGCCGACGGCCGCCGCGCCACTCCGTCACGCCGTACACCAGCAGTGATCCCAGGAGCGCGACGACGAAGGAGAGGGCTGGGCCGCCGCCGACTGCGGCCCAGCCCGCATAGGGGGCATCCGCCTGCGCGAAGGCCAGTCGTCCCCAGGGGAAGCCGCCGAGCGGGGCCCGACCACGTACCGCCTCCAGGGCCACCCACCACGCGGCGGTGTACAGCGGCCAGGCCGGCAGCGCGAGCAAGCGGGGCAGCGGCATCGCGGCGAGCGCGAAGAACAGGGCCTGGACCGCCGTGAGGGCGAGCCACGGGACCAGGCCGAGGTTCGCCAGCCAGATGATCAGCGGGGCGAGGAAGGCGAGGCCGAAGATCCCGCCCGCGGCGAAGGCGGACCGGGCGCGCCGCCCGTGCACCGCCATGATCAGCAGAGCCGGACCGAGCGGGGCCAGGAACCACCATCCGACCGGCGGGAACGAGGCGTAAAGCAGCAGTCCACCGGTGGAGGCCGCTGCCCAGGAACGGAGCGTGGCCGCACTGGGGCGGGGCACGCGCGGAGGACCGGCCCTCACGAAGGCACTGCGCAGACGTTCGCGGTGCGCAGTCGCCGGACCAGCGCATGGACGAGCAGGGCTACCGACGCCACGGCGAGCACCGGCTGCACCGGCGCGAAGTACGACAGGGCGCCGCTGACACCAATGGCCAGCACCACGAGCTTGTTGCAGATCGGACAGCCGACCGCGAAGGCCGACAGCAGTCCCGCGCCGAGGGCGCGAACGGTACGGGGACGCTCGGGCGGCCCGGCCGCGGGGACGTCGGCCGGGCCGATGCGGACGTACGTGGCCACCAGGAGCCCCTCGAGCGCGGAGCTGACCAGCCACACCGGGTAGTTCCACCACAACACCGGAGTCATCCGCGTGTAGAAGGGGGTCGGTACGACGCCTGTTGGGACGCCGATGACGAGTGCGGCGATCAGTGTCACCGCTACTGCCACGACCCATCTGCGGGCGGGCCAGGTGCGCATGGGGCTGCTCCTCGGGATCGGACCGCCGACCGGAGGGCCCGGCGAACGGGGGGCGCCTAGGGACGTCTCCGGTCGGCGTCTGGCGGCCATGCTAAGTCACTAATCGCCTTAGTAGCAATGAGGGCTTGATCGATGGATCAATGGCGAGAATGGCGGGGCCGAGGCTCGATGACGCGCTGGCCATGGGCAAGGCCGGTCATGCGTCGCTGGTAGGAGGCTGTGTCGATCCGTCCGTGCAGCAGTAGGCCGGCGCACCACCGCTCCTCATCCTCAAGCGCCGCGCGCCTGCCCCTGATACGGGACAGGGGAGGGCGCCGGCTCTGGTATGTGCTGACCAGCCGAGCTATGTCGTAGAAGATCGCGGCGAGAAGCAGGCCGCCGATCAGTATCGCTATCGCGGCCATGGGACCAAGGCCCAGTTCACAAGGTTTCGCGTGTGTCCTTCTGTGCGGCGCGCAGCTCGGCGACTTCCTTGCGCAGCTCGTCCAGCTCGGAGTGCGTCGCGGGTGAGTCGATCGAGCCGCTTCGCCGTGATGTGTGCAGCCCCCCGCGCGTCATGAACCACATCATCAGGCCCATGCCGATCGGGCAGGCCAGGAGGAGCAGTGGATAGAGGGACTGAGGCATAGGGGCCTCCGGGTGCACTGTGGAGCGCTCATCGAAACCGCTGCACGGCTTCTACTAAGTAGGCTAGATGGGGGGAGGGGTACGTGCCAGCCTGCCGTGCCCATTGCGCCGTGTGGCGGCTTGGTCGCTAAGTGCATCTCTCGATGTCGCTCGCGTGCTGGTTGCGGTGTGACTGGTGAAGTTGACGGTGAGTTTCGTGGGCGTGGGCGGCGGAGGTGCGACGTCCGGGCCGCATTGCTGGGCATTTGGTCCGGGGGCGGTGCGGTCTGCGCGAGTGAGGCGCGCGCCTTCCCTTGCGGGGGTGAGAGGTGGGCGCCAGCTCTGGTGCGAGGTGACCGTGCGGGCCGTGGCGTAGAGGGTCGCGGCGAAGGGCAGTGCAGCGGTCACTGCCGCTGCCGTGGCCATGGGGTTGTTGTCGCTCCCGGGCTCAGTTCCGCAAAGGCTGCGGCGTGTCCTTCTGCGCGGCGCGCAACTCCGCGATCTCCCTGCGCAGCTCGTCAAGCTCGGCCCGGCTCGATGCCGAGTCGTTTCGCTGCAGCGCGTGCGAGCCTCCTCGCATCATGAACCACATCATCAGGCCCATGCCGATCGGGCAGGCCAGGAGGAGTAGCGGATACAGAACCTGAGGCATGGGGCCCCTCCCGGTGGGGTGTGGATCGCTCGCCGAACCCACGGAAGCTACTAAGAAGTTTAGATAGTTGGGGGAGTTGGCGCCAGTCTCCCGATATCCATGCGCGGAAGGTGGCTGCGGGACTGTTACGTCCGGGGTGGGCTGGCTTGCTTGCGTCAGTCTACTAACTTACTTAGTGTGGCATCGCGTCCTCCGCCGGACCCCGCACGGGCGATCACCGGTTGGGATCTGGCCATCGCGCGTCACTCCGCGCCTCGGGGAAGTCTCGGGGGCCACCGACGGAAAGGGGGGAAGCCGTGGGGTCAGGACAGTCATCGGGTCCGTCGCTCTCGGCCGGCGGTGCCCTCGAGGATCTGATGCGCGAGCGGCTCGGCCGGGAGTGCGTGTATGTCCCGTCGTGTCGACTGGGTGTGTACCTGGCACTACGTCGCTGGTGCCCTCCCGGGGGAAGCGTGCTGATGTCGCCGGTCAACGACGACGTGATGCTGTTCGTCGTGCTGGCGGCGGGGCTGCGTCCCGTTATGGCGCCGGTGTCCCCTCGGGACGGCAACATCGACATCCGCGCGGTACCGGCATCGACCTGGCGCAGCGTGGATGCCGTTCTGACGACCAACCTGTACGGGATGCCGGACGACGCGGCCGAGTTGCGCAGGCGGTGCGACCGCATGGGCATTCCTCTCCTGGAGGACGCGGCACACGCGATCGGTACGGCGCTGGGCGACCGCCCGATCGGCACCTTCGGAACCGCTGCGGCCTTCAGCCTGGGCAAGCACGCGGGGGCGACCGGCGGCGGATTCCTGGCTCCGGAGGATCCGGGCGACCGCAAGGCGCTTGAACACCTGCGTGATGAGCTGCTGACGCCGCGACAACTGCACCAGGACCTGGCAAACGCCCTGCGCCCCATCGCGCGCGCCGCGGTACAGCGGCTTCATCTGGTCCGGCCCGTGTGGGAGACCATGCGCGCCCTGGGGCTGCTGGAGCGCGAACACTTCCGTATGGAGCTGCACGAACGCCTTCTGCGGGTGACGACGGGCCACAGTCCGGACCTTGGGGCCTTCGACCGCTGGGTGCGAGTCGATCTGCACGGATACCGCAGGGACCATGGACGCGTACTGCAGCGCGCGCTGCGGCGGCGGATGAGCGGCCTGGACGCGGACCTGTCCCGGCGCCGTGAGGGGACGAGGCTGCTGGGCGGCACGGTATGGGCCGCCGCGGGTGTGCGTGGCGCGGTCGCGGAGGGGGTTGAGGACCGCCATGTGCCGCCGCTGTTCCGCGTACCCCTGATGGTGCGCGATCGGGACACGCTGGTAGCCCGTCTGGAGCGGCGCGGTGTGGTGACCGGGTATGTGTACGACCCGCCCCTGGACGACTTCGCCGGACCGGAGTTCGTGGAGCCGTCGCCGGCGCCTGAAGCGGCCCGCTGGTTCGCGGCGCACGCGCTGCCGGTGGACCCCCTCCAGGCGCGGAGGATGATGCGGTTGCTGCAACGGGAGGATCCGCAACCGGCGGAACCGGTGTCCGGCTCAACCCTCCGGGATCAGGCGCCGGGGCTGTGACCCCGGGTTCGGGCCTCGCCAGCGTCGTCCTTCCCGCGCTGCTTCTCGGCGACGGCCGTTTCGTTTGGATCACTCATGCTGAGCGGGTTCGTCGTTGATGATGTCCATGTGGCTCACCGCATCAGCATTCTGATCTCGGTCTTCGGGGTCCTCGTCAGCATGGCGCTTCTCATGCTTGCCATTCGTGAGTACAGAACCGGGGCATCGGCTGTCTGGATCGGAGCCGGAGCTGCGATCTTCCTGAGCGCGCTCTACGCGCTTGTGCAGGATGTGCGGCGCTCTCGCACGGGTCCTTCGGCCTGAAGGGCCTCAAGCGAAACTGCCTGGTGCGAGCCAATGGACGAGAGTCGCCCGTGCCGGTCGGCTCGGCGGTTTCTCCGGGTGGGGGACCGGCCTGCCCCTCGCGCGACGGGCCCATTACAGCGGGAGCTGGAAGCCGGTGATGAGGGTCTGAAGCTCGGCGATCAGCTGCCCCCACCAGCCGGTCACCTGCATGATCCCCACTGCCACCAGCAGGACTCCGCCGCCTCGCATCACCGTCCGTGCGTGCCGCCGTGCCCAGGCGAAGCGCCGCATCGCGCCATCGAACGATGCCGCCGCGAGCAGAAAGGGGATGCCGAGGCCGAGGCTGTACGTGAACGACAGGACGGCCCCGCGCCCGGCGCTCGCACTGTCCGCCGCCAGGGACAGGACGGCCGCGAGCGTAGGGCCGATGCACGGTGTCCAGCCGATCGCGAAGAGGGCTCCGAGCAGCGGCGCCCCCGCGAGGCCCGCGCCGGGCCGGAAGGAGGGCCGCCAGCTGAACCCGGCCAGCGGCAGCTTGTCGAGCAGCCCCGCGAAGACCAGGCCGAGCACGATGGTCAGCGAGCCCAGCACGATGCCGAGTGTGCGCTGCTGCGCCAGCAGCACGGCGCCGGCACCACCGAACAGCGCGCCGTAGCTGGTGAAGACGGCGGCGAAACCGACCACGAACAGCAGGCACCCGACCAGGACCCGCCAGCGCGCCGCTCGCCTCGCCGCATCGGCGGCACCCGCGCCGGACATGCCGGCGACGTACGAGAGGTAGCCCGGGACCAGTGGAAGGCAGCAGGGCGAGAAGAAGGACAGGGCTCCGGCGGCGAGGGCCAGGAGGAGGGCGAGGACGAGCGGGCCCGCCAGGACCGTCTCGCCGACACCGGCGGCGAGCGTCACTTGGCAGTACCTCCGCCGTTCTTCTCCGCCTTCTGCGCTTCCTCCGCGGCGAGATCCTTCACCAGCTCGCGCAGCGTCGCATAGGTGATCGCGCCGATCACGCGGGCGGCGATACGCCCGTCGCGGTCGATCAACACAGTGCTGGGGACCGCCGCGAGCGGGATGCGGCCGTTGAAGCGCAGGAGCAGCTTTCCGTCGGGGTCGCGGAAGCTGGGGTACGTGATGCCGTAGTTCCGCTCGAAGGCCCGCGCCGCCGCGTCGTTGTCGCGCGTGTCGATGCCGACGAACCGCACGCCGAGGTCGTATGCCTCCTCGGACACCTTCTTCAGATCGGGCGCCTCGGCGCGGCACGGCGCGCACCAGGACCCCCACACGTTGAGCACGATCACCTTGCCGCGCAGGTCGGCCAGGTCCAGCCGGTCGCCGGTGATCGTCTTGCCGCTGAGGTCGGGGGCCATGGGGCGCTTGCCTGCCGGGTACTGGGTGAGCCCCTGCTGGCTGCCGGAGCCGGCTGCCTGCTTGGCGTCCGAGGAACCAGATGTCGTACTCGTCCCGCACGCGGCGAGCAGCAGAGCGGCCGCGATCACACCCGCAGCCTGCCGCCGCGTTCGGGGACGTGCCTCTGCCCGGCCGGCGCCCCACTCCACCCGTGACGTCATGGGAGCGGACTGCGTGTGGGGTGCCGTTGGGGCCACGGCTGTCTCTCCTTCACCAATAGCGAGAAGCTGCTAAGTAGCTTAGGTGTACTTCTCGGGCTTCCTTCAGCCGGGGGCACCGAAGGGTGGCCGGGGCTGTGATCCCACCGCGTGTGGCGGGCGTGTTCAGGCCGACGCCTGCTCGGAGGGCGGGTGGCTTGTACGCGATGGTGGGGGCGAGGATGCCGCCGCCGTCGACGTACGGCCATACGGAGAGCCCGCGGCGAGGACGGGTCCGCACGTCCAGTGCGGCGGAAGTAACTCAGCGGGGGTCTCCGCCATCCCCGGGAGCCCTGCCGCACTCGGTGCTGCCGCCGCTCGTATATTCGCCACAGCGGATCGCCGAGTGGCTCGATCCTGCCTGTGGAGCGAGGGGTGGGTCACGGTGGTCGGTTATCTGGTGTTCATGGTCTGCGCAGGTCTGGCCGTCGTACTGGCGAACGCCTTGGCGGACTGGCGGGACCGACCGCTGTGGCCCGGCCCGGGCCGCGCGGGGTCGCTGGGTATACGGGCCAGGCTGGCGGGCGACGGGGAGTCCTGGCCGGCCCGGCCGATCAAGGGTGACCTGTGGGTGCCGGACGGGGACGGTCCGCCGTACTTCGTCGACGACTTGCGCGGTCCGTTCCCGGTGGCCCGTGGCGGGCGGGTGCTGGACACGGTCCCCCTCCGGGGATTCCCTCACGAAGGGTCGCTTGCCGCGCGGCAGGTGACCATCGTCTACGGGCCGCCGGACGGGGCCGCCGTGCTGCGCCTGCGCGTTCCGGAATTGGCGGTGCCGTTCCTGGCGGGCGTGCTCACCGAGCCGGCGGGTCCGGCCGCCGGATCGGCGACCAGGCCGCCGCACGAGGCGTTCCGCCTCTCCGCGCGGCGGGCGCTGAGAGTGCCCCGTCCGGCCGCGCTGGCGCTGATGGCGGCACTGCTGCTCGGTCTCTTCGGCCTGCACACCTTCGTCCTCGGCAAGTCCGTCACCGCGGAGGTCACCGCCAAGCGCGACGGCGTCTGCTCGGTGCGCTGGCAGGACCCGTGGAGCGGCGACACGCGTACGGCGGGCGTCGACTGCTACGGCGATGAACGGGCCGGCGATCCGCTGCGGATATCCGCCCGGCCGTGGCCCGTGCGCGGCGAGGCCGCCGACCTCGAAGACTCGCCGTTCATCCTGACGCTGGGCCTGGTGGTGACCGGCACGGGCGGACTCGTCGGCACCGCGACCGCCTCGCTCGGCGATGTCGCCCGGCTGCGGGCGCTGCGCCGGTATCTGCGCGACGGCCCGGCGAGCCGGGAGCCGTCCGCCCTTCGGAGGGCCGCCGCCATGGTCCCGTGGTGGAGCGTCGTGGCCGGGGTGCTCGGGCTGGCCGGCGCGGGGGTGCTGCTCTCCGCGTACGGCTTCGGCGCGACGGTGCGGGCCACGGTCACGGGCACCGAGGAGTACGTCTGCGAGGTCAGCTGGCGGGATCCCTGGGACGGGACCCGGCAGAGCGCAGGGGTCGACTGCGACGACCGTGCTGTCGAGGCCGGCCAGTCCCTGGAGGTCACCGCACCAGCCGGGCCGCTGCGCGGCGAGGCATTCGACCGTGGGATCACTCCGTGGGTGCTCGGTGGCGGCACGGCGGTCTTCCTGGGCCTCGCGGCGGCGGGCATCGTGTTCCGGGTTCGTGCGGCGGGCGGGCGGTCCGATGTCCCGTCCCGATCGGGGCCGGGGACCCGGGACGCCGACCGGGACGCTCCGGTGCCCCTGGGGAAGCCGGTCCTGGCGCTCGCTGGTGGCGACGCCCGCTCGGAGGACGTACTGGATCGTGCCCATCTAGCCGCCGTCTCCCGCTGGCTCACCTCACGCTTGAACGGCGGGGCGGCAGCCACCCGCCCGGGACCGGCCGAGCCCGACATCCGTACCACGGGGTGGTGGCGCTCGCCGCGGCTGCGGCGGCTGGCGCTGGCGTCCGGGGTCTCCTGGGGCGGTCTCTTCGTCCTCGCTGCCACGGCGGGTCTCTCGGGCTGGTGGTGGGCGACGGCGTTGCAGCTGTGGGGTTCCGAGACGGCGACCGCGCGGGCCACCGTGACCATTCGCTACGACGACGGCTTCCCGCTCTCCCCGTGGCTCGTGCCCAGTGACGCCGAGGTCACCTTCCGTACGGCCGACGGCCGTAAGGTCACCACGGACCTCTTCTACGGGGACGAACCCGCCGCAGGCGAAGGTGATTGGCTCACCGTCGAGTACGCCGTGGAGTCTCCGTCCGCCGCCCGCCTCCCCGGCGATTCGGGCCTCGATCGCGGGCTGTGGATCAGTGGTGGGGTCGCGGCGGCCGCGCTGATCCGCATGGGGTGGTGCGGTGTGTCCGGCTCGCGGGTCATGCGCCGCGTGCTGGCGGCCGCCCGCGGCGCCGAGACCAGGACGGCCGACTATCTGCTGCTGCCCGACACCGAGGACCCGGCCAAGGCGCCGCCGCAGCTGGTGTTCTTCGCCGAGGGCGAGAACCGCCCCTTCGCCCTGCTGGAAGCCGTGCCGGGCACGCTCCGCTCTCGCCTGGTCGACTGGCTGCCCCGGGAGGGCACGGCCGAACTTCGTTCCGTGCCGGGGGATTTCGAAACGGTCGCGCCGTGGGTCGACGGGCGCCCGGTCTGGCCGCTCAGTCCGCTCTTCGATCTCTCGGATCCGGAGGAGGAGCGGGACTTCCGGGAGTACGTGGAGGATCTGGCGCCGCCGTGGATCGCGCTGCCCGGGCCGCAGGAGCTACGTGAGGGCGAGGGCGCCGCATGACGGTGAGCGGCCCTCTGACGGCAAGGGGGCCCTGCGCTCCGAGCCCGCTCCCCAATCGGCCAGGACGCCGTCATGTTACCCCCTAGGGGTATGCTCTCCTTTATGCGTATCGGAGAGCTTTCGCTGACTCCCTCGAGTCGCCCCTGCCGATCGGTGTGCGGTGTGGGGTCGGTCGAAATCGTCCTGCTCAAGAGGATGTTGGGCCTGTGCCTGAGGCTGCGCCTCGTCGTGTCCGGTGACTGTTCCAGGGCTACTGGCTGACGTGCGGGGCCGAAAGCTCTCCCGTTGTCGACCTGGCGAGGGGACCGGACCGACCCCGTGGACCTTGCATGAGGTGCGCGCCGGGCGGGGCCCCGCCTCTGGCTCTGATGCCGTGTGGGACCCCGCCGCGCTCAGATCACCTCAGTGTCCCGTGTACTGGAAGATGTAGAGCCCGAAGTCTCGGTCGGATGCCGCGACGTACTCCTTCCCGAAGGAGTTGAAGGTCTCGACGCCCCAGAAGTTGTTGCCGCCTTCGTCTATGAAGCGGCCGACTTCCACGAGCTTGTCGTTCTTGATCTTCGTGACCCGGAATCCGCCGGCGTAGTAGGAGAAGTAAGCCAGGTCGGGCCGGACGCCCGAGGTCGCCACCTCGTGGACGCTCAGGTCACCGAAGCCGGAGGCGTACGCGGGGTCCTGGCCCTCCGGGATGGCATAGGTGTCCAGCTCGGTCATCTTCCCGCCCTTGTTGCGGTAGAGGTGGACATAGCCCCAGCCGTCGAAGTACGACGAGAAGGTGAGCCTGTCGCCCTTCGTGCCGATGTCCACCGGCAGGGTGGCGGGACCGGTGCCGGCGAGGCAGTCGTCGTTGCTGTACGGCTGGTCGAAGACGGCGAAGCCCTGCCCGCGCGGTGCGACGCCGAAGGTCGGGAGGGTGCCCTCGACGGTCATGCCGCTCTGCGTGTCGCAGGCGTCCGAGCCCGGGCGGTTGAAGACGAGGATGGCGTCGTAGCCGCCCGCCGCCTCGACGTTGGCGACCTTTTCAGTGAAGGTGCACACGCCTCGCTCCACAACGGCGATGTCCACCGCGGCCGGGTCGCCCGCGGGGACGGCAGGGCTGTCGTTGCAACCGAGGCCGACGTACACCGTGTCGCCGGTGATGCTCTTGCCCGTCTCCAGCGGGATGCCCTGGCCGGCCGTGATGGCTGTGCCGTCGTCCAGGTTGCGTGCCGACAGCGCGTACGGGCCGAAGTCCTCGTCGGCGCCGATCACATACCGGTTGCCGAGAGTGAACTCCGCCTGGTGGCCATTGCCTTCCGGTGCCACGTCACGCCCAGCCGCGGTGCCCTCGGGATCGGGGTTGGTGAAGTCCGTGTCGCCGATGTACTTGAGGTTCTTGGGGTCGGTCGCGTCGAGCGCCACGTAACCCGCGTCCCAGTAGGAGGCCAGCAGGACCTGTCGGCCGCGGATGTTCTTGACGACCATGTCGTGCAGGAAGACCTCGGTGAGGTTGTCCGGGGCGGCCTGGAGGATCTGCGGGAAGGTTTCGTCGAGGTCGTACTCGGCTATGAGCTGCGGCTTGGTCGGGTCGGTGATGTCCATGATGTCGACGTCGGTGCCCTCTTCGTTGTCGACGATCACGGCGTACGCCTTGCGGCCCGCGTCCCAAGCGAACACGCTGTGGATCTGGCGGGCGGTCTCCGTCGTCTCGCCCTCGAGGGTGAAGTCGCCGACGCCCTCGGCGAGCGTCTTCGGCTTGGTGGGGTCTGTGACGTCGTAGATGTTCATGCCGCCGGAGCCGGTCTCGCCGCAGATCTCGTTGTTGCTGACGAGTACGTCGCCGTTGAAGGACGGCGTGGACAGGTGCACCGTCTGGATGCCCTCGCCGGGAGCGCTGCCGGCCGGGGCGGGGATGAAGCCGACCTCCTTGGGCTTGCTGGGCTTGCGGATGTCGACCACGTACACGCCGGTGTTGTCGCAGCCGACGCCGCCCCAGGAGGCGAGGTAGGCGTAGCCCTTGTAGACGCCGACGTCGGCGATCTTTCCCTCGACGACGTTGCTCAGCTTGAGTTTGCTGACCAGGCGGACGTTCTTCTGGGTGGCCGGCAGGTGTCCTTCGCTGCCGCCGTGCTGGTCGTGGCCGTGTGTGGCCGCAGCGTTGTCGATGGCGCCGTCGGTCGCTGAAACGCCGTCATGTGCCTGTGAGGAACCGGCGAGAGCTGTCGTGGCGAAGAGTGCCGCCGCGAGCACGCCCACGCCGGTCCGTCTGTGGGCCTTGCGCATGCTTGACCTCCCACTCGTGCGGCCGGGGTTACCGGCCCATAACGAGGTGATGCCGGTCACCAACTGACCGGCATCCGGAAGGTACTTAGTGCAAAGCTCTACCGAAAGGTCTTTTACGAGATCGTATTTTGCCGGGACTTGGCGGAGGCACCCGCGGTCACGGCGTAGCTGCCGATGGGTGACCGGGCCCTGGGCCTGCGGCGCGGAGGTGCGTCCACTTCCCTTCGGTACCGCGACGTAATACCCTTGGGGGGTATGGAGCAAGTGGAACAAGTCGAGGTCGACCAGGCGCCGCCGGGCTACCACGACGACAAGGACGCCGTCCTCAAGCGACTCCGTCGTATCGAGGGGCAGGTTCGTGGCCTGCAGCGCTTGGTGCAGGAGGATAAGTACTGCATCGACGTGCTCACGCAGGTCGCGGCGACCACGAAGAGTCTCCAGGCCGTGGCCATGCAGCTGCTGGAGAAGCACCTGGACCACTGCGTGCGCGAAGCCATGGTGGCCGGGGGAGAGGTGGCCCGGGACAAGGTCACCGAGGCGTCGCAGGCCATCGAACGACTGCTGCGTACGTGATCCCGGCCGGGGAGCTTGTGGCGGCCGGCGCCTCAGTGGCGGCGCATGGTTCGTGCCGGACCTGTGCGGCTGGTGGCAGGCTAGTCCGTAGACTCACCTTCGCCGGTTGTGGGCGCCAGGAGTAGCGGTGGCACCGACCGGTGTTCCCGCAGTCTCACCCCACATGCCGCGCGCACGGGCAGGGGAGGTGGACACGTCCTCCGAGGCGCCTGCCCGTGCGCGCATCCTTCGGCGCGTCGGCAGGGGAGATGCCCAGTGTCCATCCACCCGCCCCCGCGCACTGTTGCTTACGCGAGTGACTACTCACCCGTCTCTCGGCTGGGAGGCTGCGCGCGTGCCACCGCCCCGCTGGAGACCGTCATTCTCGAACGCACCGGCCACATGCCCATGCTGGAACGCCCGGACGCCTTCAAAACCGAGGTGGGGCACCTCCTGGACACACTCGGCGACTGAGTGGACAGGGCCCCCGAGACGACCCAACGGCGCGGCGCCCGGCTGGAAGAGCCGGGCGCCGCAGTCAACCGTCTTGCCGACGCGCTTACTTGAAGGACCGAAGCCGCAGGCTGTTGGTCACCACGAAGACCGAGGAGAACGCCATCGCGGCGCCCGCGATCATCGGGTTGAGCATGCCGAGGGCGGCGAGCGGGATGGCTGCGACGTTGTAGCCGAAGGCCCAGAAGAGGTTGCCCTTGATGGTGGACAGGGTCCTGCGGGAGAGGCGGATCGCGTCGGCCGCCACCCGCAGGTCGCCGCGCACGAGGGTGAGGTCGCCGGCCTCGATCGCCGCGTCCGTGCCGGTGCCCATGGCCAGGCCCAGGTCGGCGGTGGCGAGGGCGGCCGCGTCGTTGACGCCGTCGCCGACCATCGCGACCGTACGGCCCTCGCTCTGCAGTCGCTTGACGACGTCCACCTTGTCCTCGGGCAGGACTTCGGCGATGACCTCGTCGATGCCGACGGTCCTGGCCACGGACTCGGCGACGAGCTGGTTGTCGCCGGTCAGCAGCACGGGCTTCAGGCCCAGCCGGCGCAGTTCGGCCACCGCTTCCGCACTGGTCTCCTTGATGGCGTCGGCGACCGTGAGGACACCGCGCGCCTCGCCGTCCCAGGCCACGGCGACCGCAGTGCGGCCCTCGGCCTCTGCGGCGGCCTTGGCCTCGGCCAGTTCCGTGGGCAGTTCGATGACCCACTCCTTCAGGAGCTTCTCGCGGCCCACAACCACCGCGTGCCCGTCGACGACGCCCTGCACCCCGAGGCCGGCGACGTTCTCGAAGTTCTCCGGCACCGGAAGGTTTCCGGCCCGATCGGCCGCACCGGAGGCGATGGCCTGGGCGATCGGGTGCTCCGAGGCGTGCTCCAACGCGCCCGCCAGCCGCAGCAGTTCGCCTTCCTCCACGCCTGGTGCGGTGAACACGTCCTGCAGCTGCATCCGTCCCGTGGTCACCGTGCCGGTCTTGTCCAGGACGATCGTGTCGACGCGGCGGGTGGACTCCAGGACCTCGGGGCCCTTGATGAGGATGCCGAGCTGGGCGCCCCGGCCGGTGCCGACCATGAGGGCGGTCGGAGTGGCCAGGCCCAGCGCGCACGGGCAGGCGATGATCAGGACCGCGACAGCGGCGGTGAAGGCGGCGGTCGCGTCCCCGGTCACGAACAGCCAGGTCAGCAGGGTGCCGAGGGCGAGGAGAATGACCACGGGGACGAAGACGGAGGAGATCCGGTCGGCGAGGCGCTGCACCTCGGCCTTGCCGTTCTGCGCGTCCTCGACGAGCCTGGCCATGCGGGCGAGCTGCGTGTCGGAGCCCACCCGGGTTGCCTCGACGACGATTCGGCCCCCGGCGTTCACGGTCGCGCCGGTCACGGCGTCGCCGACGGTCACGTCGACCGGCACGGACTCGCCGGTCAGCATGGAGGCGTCCACCGCCGACGCGCCCTCGACGACGGTCCCGTCGGTGGCGACCTTCTCCCCGGGCCGTACGACGAAGCGGTCACCGACGGCCAACTGCGCGACAGGGATGCGTACTTCCTTGCCCCCGCGTAGAACCGAGACGTCCTTCGCGCCCAGTTCCATGAGCGCCCGCAGTGCCGCCCCCGCCTTGCGCTTGGACTTCGCCTCCAGGTAGCGCCCGGCGAGGATGAAGGTGGTCACACCGGCCGCAGCCTCCAAGTAGATGGAGGAGGAGCCGTCCCCGCGGGAGATGGTGAACTCGAAGCCGTGCCGCATGCCCGGCATCCCGGCGTGTCCGAAGAACAGTGCCCACAGCGACCAGCCGAGTGCGGCGAGCGTGCCGATGGACACCAGGGTGTCCATGGTCGCGGCGCCGTGGCGGGCGTTCGTCCAGGCGGCCTTGTGGAAGGGGAAGGCGCCCCAGACCACGACCGGTGCGGCCAGGGTCAGCGACAGCCACTGCCAGTTGTCGAACTGCAGGGCCGGGACCATCGCCATCGCCACGACGGGCACGGTGAGCACCAGCGACACGTACAGACGCTGCCGCAGCGACAGCAGTTCACCGTCCGCCGCCGGAGCCGCCTCGCCCGCACGCTCATCGGCGGTGGCGGGCACGGGCGGAGGCGGCTCCTCGGCGGTGTACCCAGTCTTCTCTACGGTGGCGATGAGATCGGCGATCTCGATGCCATCCGGGTAGGAGACCTTCGCCTTCTCGGTGGCGTAGTTGACAGTCGCCGTAACACCGTCCATGCGGTTGAGCTTCTTCTCGATGCGGGCCGCGCACGAGGCGCAGGTCATGCCGCCGATGGAGAGCTCGATCTCGGAGGTGGGTACGGGCGCTGTGTCGCGGACTGCCTTCTCGGGAGCCGTGCTGGTCATGTGCGTATCTCCAGGGGGAGGCCGGGACGCACAGCGTCCGTATGAGCGGAGCGATACGTCCCGGCGCGGGGAGGAATTCGCGTATCCGGAGCCGTCGTGGACCCCGGCTGAGCTGTCAGGCGCGGCCGACGAGCTCGTAGCCCGCCTCGTCGACGGCGGCGCGTACGGCCTCCTCGTCGAGCGGGGCGGTGGAGGTGACGGTCACCTCACCGGTCTTGGCGACGGCTTGGACCGCGGTGACGCCGTCCAGCTCGGAGATCTCCTTCGAGACCGCGCCCTCACAGTGGCCGCAGGTCATGCCGGACACCTTGTAGACGGTGGTGACGCCGACGCCCTGGACGTCGACCGTGGTGCCGGAGCCGCAGGAACCGCAGCAGGAGCCGGCGGCCGTCTCGGTGGTGTTCGTCTCGGTGGTCATGGCTTCTTCCTCGGGGTCTGGATGCGTGGGTCGTTTCCGGGAGGGACGCCGCTTCCCTGCCTCTCCCGGCCAATGCCAACACTATACCCCCTAGGGGTATTCCGTCACCCTGTGATGCTGCCCACGCGATCTACTTGAAGCGGGCCCCGCTCGCTAATTTGCTTAGTAGGCTGTCGTGACCTGCGACGACAACGCCACATCGCGTCGACGGTGAGCAGTAACCGGGTGAGAATCCGGGACGGTCCCGCCACTGTGGACGGGGTTGCCCCGGGAGTCAGACGCTGCCCCGTCGTCCTCCTGAACGGGGGGTGTGCACCCCGAGGCGCTGACGGTCATCAGGTTGGCATCCCTGACCCACGGACCGAGTCTCATCGGGCAGTCACAGGCCAGGGGCGCCCCAGAGGGGGAACCAGCGAGTCAGGTCCTGCTCGAGGCGCAGGTCGTCCTTGACGATGGCCTTGACCTGTAGTTCGAGCGGGCTGTCGCGCTTCTCACCGGGCAGGGGCGCGAAGGGGTAGAAGGTGCCCCGTTTGTAGAGGTAGACCAGTGCGAGGGGGCGGAGCTCGGCGTCACGGAAGGTGACGAGGGAGCAGAGCAGCTGGGGACCGAAGCCGCTGTCCTGCAGGGCGGTGTTCACCGCGTGCAGGTCGTTGACGAGGGCCGGCAGGTCGTCGGGGTCGCGGCGGGAGAGCAGCCACGAGTAGCCGTAGTCGTCGCGGCTGAACTCCACGGGCATCCCGCTGCGTTCGGGGTCCGCGTCCAGCAGGGCCCGAACGTCCCGTTGGACTTGCGCGAACGCGCCGCCTTCGATGCTGGCGAAGCAGACCGAGCCCGTTCCCGTCGAGGTGAAGCCGACGGCCGCCTGAAGGGTGATCGCCGCCGAGGGCAGGCCGAAGAGCTGGTCGAGGTCAGGTTTGACCGGCTTGCTCCGCCCGAACAGGACATCCAGAAAACCCACGCCGATCAGCTCCTTTCTGTCGGTTCCGGTTCACCGTGCTCATGCCGTCTCGCCCAGCTCTGTGGAGATCTCCGCGAGCGCCTCCAGGCGGCGTTCCAGGGTGGGGTGCGTGGAGAACAGGTTGGCCACCGTGGTGCCGGGCCCGAGGGCGGGGGTGAAGAAGAAGGCGTTGAACGCCTGGGCGGTGCGCAGGTCCTGGGTGGGGATGCGGGCGACGTCGCCGGTGACTTTGGTCAGGGCCGAGGCCAGGGCGGAGGGCTTCGCGGTGAGCATGGCGCCGGCGCGGTCGGCGGCCAGTTCGCGGTAGCGGGACAGTGCCCGGATCAGCAGGAAGCTGATCGCGTAGACCAGGGCGGAGACCGCCATGACCAGGGCGAGCGCCACTGCGGTGTTCTGGTCGCGGCTGCGGCCGCCGAACAGCTGGGAGTAGAAGGCGAAGCGGACGATGAGCCCGGCGATCACGCCCAGGAA
>NZ_MUMF01000163.1 GCF_002155905.1 Streptomyces tricolor
GGGTCGTCGATGTCGTCCCATGCAAGGGGCCCGTGCCAGCCCTCGGCAACGGCTCGCCGCTCGTTCTTCCAGCTGTTCCCTCGTCGGCTGACGAGCTGCCGGTAGGCGTTGGCGAGGGCGGTTGCCGCCCGGTTGTCGATGATCTTCCAGCGGCCGTCGGCGAGGAGGCTGATGCTGGCCTTGCTGAGTCCGCTGAGGGCGGCGATGTCGGCGCGGCTGTGGCCGAGGCTGTACAGGGCGCGGACACGGCGGGTGGAGCCGACCGCGGGTCGCTCGGCGTTGCCGTCGAAGCGGCGNNCGCCGGCCTGCCGGGCGATGAGTGTCTGGCTCATGCCGCTGGCGCGGAGCATCTGGATGTGGGGCAGCACTTCCTCGATGGGGACGAGGTTGCGTTCGCCTCTCTGCCGTCGCAGTTCTCGCTGGAGGTCGGCCTGTCGGTGGGCGCGGGTGCAGCGGGCGCATCGGCAGGGCGGTCGGGTGCCGGTGCGGTTGCCCTTGTAGCGGGCGTCGGTGCCGTGCGGGGGCATTGTGGTGGTCTTCACTGGGTCTCCTCCTTCCGGCTGTAGCGGGCGATGACGGCGGGGTTGGCGAGGTGGGCTTCGAGGTGCCGGGTGCGGGCCCTGTCGCGGAGGCAGCGGCCAGCGGCGCCGAGGGCTCCGCCGATCGCTCCGACCGCGACCGCGGCCAGCCACAGAAAGGCGAGGTAGCGGGCCATCACGCCACCTGCCGCTGCTGCTCGGCGCAGGCGGCCTGCCGCTGCTTGATGTAGTCCCGGCCGGGCGCCGTCAGCGCGTAGACGTTCACCGGCTTGCCGTGGGCCCGCGGGTTGATCGACGGCTCGTCGCCGACCCGGATCAGGACGCGCGGGGTGCGCAGGTGGGTGAGCCGGGCGAAGTACAGGCCGCAGGCGGCGCGTCCGGTCTCGGGCAGCACCTGCCACAGGTCGTTCGCGGAGAACGGCCGGCCGTCGCCCGCTATGGCGAGCAGGGCCTGGTCGAAGAGGGCCTCGGTCCAGTCGGTGACGGCGGCGTACAGGGCGGCCAGCTGTTCGTTGGCCTGCTGGCGGGACTGCTCGGGGGTAAGCGTCATGACGTAATCTCCTGGGGAGTTGCGGGGTCGCCGCAGGTTCGGGCCGCGGCGACCCCGGGGCGGTTACTCGGTGGGCTCGGTGTTGAGCCAGGCGAGGAGCGGGGCAGCGATGTCGCGGGCCCCGACCGGCCGCTTGATGACCTTGCGGTGGAGGTCCGGGCAGCGGGACTTGAGGACTTCGAGGGTGTTCTCCAGGTCCATCGCGAGGGCGACGTCGAACTCGTACTCGATGCCCTTGCGCTGCTCGGGCCGCATGCCGACCCGCTCGGGCTTGCCACCGTTCAGCACCCACTCGGTGTAGGAGCGCATCGAGCAGACGACGTGGCCGGGGTAGGCGAGGATCGCGGCGACCATGTCGTTCTGCAGCGGGGTGCCGTCCTTCCAGCCGGCGAACTTGTTGCCGCCGTACCGGCTGCTGGCCTTCTCGACCTGGTCGAGGGTGCCGTCGGTGCCCTTCCAGAAGTGGCTGAGGCTGTCGACGAACACGGTCGGGTAGCCGGCTTGGGCGGCGGAGTCGAGGACGCGGACGAGGTCGCGCGGGTCGTAGCGGTCCATGGAGACGGTGTCGAACTGGATGCCGCCGATCCCGGCGTAGAGGCTGGCGGCGCCCTTTTCGGTGTCGATGACGGCGAACTTGCGGCCCTCAGACAGGCCGTGGGCGATCGACAGGCCGGTCCACGTCTTGCCGGAGCCGGACATGCCCTGGATGGACAGGCGGGCCTTGCGGCCGGCCTTGCTGGCGGGGCGGAACGCGAACTGCTGCGGGGCACCGTTCTGTTCGGCGGCCGGGCGTCCGGTGCGGACGGGCGGCGGAAGCTGGGACATGCGGGAGGCTCCTAGGCGTACTGGCGCTCGACCCACGGGGGGAGCGAGATCATCGGGTTGGGGAGGTAGCCAGGCCACTCACCGCTGGCGCGGCAGATGGCGTAGGTGTTGAGGGCGACCTCGTTGAGGTGGCGGCCGATGCCGCGGGCCATCGGGTCGCAGGTCGTGACGACCACCAGGTAGGGCGGGTCCTTCTCCTGGACCACGAACTTCATGGGCTGCTCGGGGTCGGCGACGGCGAGGGCTTCGCCGCCGTCCTCGTACCAACTCTGCTGCTGGTGGTAGCCGTGCTCGTTGAACGCCTTCTCCAAGTCCTCCCGGCGGCAGGACCGGGCGGTCTTGTAGTCGACGATCTGGCCGTCGTGGCGGAGCCAGTCGAAGCGGCAGCGGCGCCAGACTCCGCGGTCCTCCCAGAAGGCGGACATTTCGGCGAGCCCGGAGCCGGGCTCCAGCAGCGCGGCGGCTTCCTCGTCGGCGCGCAGTGCGGCGGCCATGGAGCGGACTTGCTCCAGCTCGTGGCGCTTGAGCGGGATGTCGCCGGCCGCCCTGATCGCGGCGACCTCGGCCCTGATGCTGTCGGTGTCCCACCGCGGGGCGTCGACGAGGACCAGCTCGGGTCCGTCGTCGAGAACCAGCTTGTGGGCGGCGGTGCCGAGATCGAGGGCCTTGTTGTGGGGCTGAGGGTTGTCGAGCTGCCACTTGAAGACGGCCGGGCAGTGCTTCACGAGCGTGCGGGCGCCGGTTGAGGAGAGGCTGCCGCCGGGGATCGGGTCGGCGTGGTACTGCTCGGCGGGGATGTCGTACAGGCCGGGCTCGACCTCGGCCGGCGCCGCGCTGGCGCCGTCCTCGCAGTCCTCGCAGAGGCCAGTGCCCGGGACGAACGGCCCGTCAGTGGAGCCGCACTGGCGGCAGGCGAGCGGGCTCACGCGGCCACCTGCCCGCCGGCGATGGCCTGCAGGACGGCGATGCCGTTCTCGTCGTACTTGGCGAGGAGGACCGCGTCGCCGTAGTCGGGGAACGCGGTGCAGAGCTTGGCCCGGTTCACCATGTCGGCGCGGTCGATGAGGCTGATCAGGGACTCGGTCCAGTCGCCGGCCGGGTAGCCGCCGCGGCCGAAGTGGGAGAGGACGTGGGAGGCGACCTCGGCGGGGATCCTGGGGCGCTTGGTGCTCATGTGAGGCTCCTGAGGGTGTGCTGGGTGGCGGCGGCCAGCCCCGGCTGGGGGATATCCGGGGCTGGCCGCCTCGGACGCCGCGGAGCGAGGGGGGCGCTCGACACGGCGGGCTCTGGTGCGGTCAGGCGGCGGTCTCGGCGGCCCGCTCGTCGGCGAGCTTCTTGAGGTGGGCCTCGTACTCGTCGTGCCACTTCTGCGGGTCGAAGCCGGCCTTCTCAGCCTCGTCCCGGGCCCACTCGTTGATCTCGCCGGACTCGCACTGCTGGGTGACGTCGTCGAGGGTCTTGCGCAGCAGGTCCGGTGCCGCCTTCTCCATGACCTTCAGCAGTCGGTACGCGAGCCACGACTGGGTACCGGCCAGCGCGTAGGCGGCGAGCGCGCCGGTGTCACCGGTCGCCACCTTGAAGATGTCCGTGGTGGAGCGGAGAGTCTGCTTCAGCAGATCCTCGATGTAGGTCTCGACCAGGTGGTCCTTCTCCTCCAGGGCGGCAGCCTCCCAGTGGTGCAGCGTCTGCTCCTGCTCGACCGTCGGGCCGGTCTCGCCGAGAGAGCCCTTCCACGACTCCCACCGTCCGGCCGGGGACTCGTCGTCGCCGATCCGCCTGGGCATCTGCAGGCCGACGAAGTTCGTGGCGTAGATGACCACGGGCTTGTCGAAGGCGGGCTGCCAGGTGGTGATGCCGTCTCCGACTTCCTGCCAGCGGGCGAGGAGGCGAGTCCGCCAGCCACTCCACGGGGACTCGGTCGGCGCGTGGTTGAGGGCGGTGCGAATGAGGTCGCGCCACTCGGGGAAGTAGCCGCTGCTGGCCTGCAGGACGAGCTTGCTGCGGTTGCTGCTGACGGTCAGCTCGTCGGCGCTGGCGGACAGGTGGACGTTTTCGCCGCCCGGGTGGGCGTCCGCCCAGGCCCGGAGCGCGGTGACGTTGTCGGTCCACTCGGCTGCGCTGATGGTGAGCTTCCAGGCGGGGGCGATGCCGACGGCGCGTTCGCGGGCGACGGCGAGGGTGTAGCGGTCGGTGGCGACGGCGTGCAGGTGCTGGCCGTCGTAGTCGAGGTGGACGCCCTCGATGGCGCCGGACCCGCTGTTCCGTCCGATGTGGGGGTCGACTCGGCGGAGCAGCTCGGTGAGCTGGTAGGCGGTCAGGCTGGTCAGAGACACGTGATCTCCCTGTGGAATGCTGGTGGTGGGTCCCCGGGCGTCTGCCGCGCTCGGGGTTTCTGCTTGGACGCCGACCCAGCGGGGGTGCTCACCGCCGGGCCGGCGGGTCAGTGGCCGGGCTGGGCCGGCTGGTCGCCTCCGAAGTCGGCGGGGATGTCGACGAGCCCGCACGCGATGGACTCGATGAGGCCCGGGTCGGTGATCCAGTCGGGCGCCCGGCGGGTGATGCCGAGGCCGGACAGCAGGCCGGGCAGTATCACCGGCTCGGCGTCGGCCGGCATCGGCGGCAGGTCCAGCGGGGCGGTCATCAGGCGTCTCCGCCGTCGCGTTCCGCCTTCAAGCGGGCAATCTCCTCGCGGGCGGCAGCCAGTTCGTCCGCGGCGGTGCGTTCGCGAGCCGCTTCCTCGACGATGGCGTTACGCCAGTCGGTGACGCCCTTCAGGAACGTCTCGGCGATCTTCACCCTGTCGTCGTGGCTCAGCTTGCTCGGCATCTGCAGCGCGATGTTCCCCGGGCCGTGCCAGCCGTCAGGCTCGATGTACAGAACCGGGTTGGCGAGCGAACTCCCTCGGACGTTGGTGCGCGGCTCCAGGAAGATGGTGATGCTGTAGCTGCTCACGACGCCTCCCCGAGCCCGAGCTGGGTGGGGAACGCGGCGGCGTAGTAGCGGTCCCAGGTCTCCTCGAACACCGGCCGGTGTCGCACCGTCCACGCCTTCGTCTCACGGACCGTGCCGTTCGGCAGCTCCGCCTGGCGCTTCCCGATCTCCTCGCCGGTCCGCTCCTTGTAGATGGCGGCGGCTCGGCGGCCGAACCAGGACTGCACCGAATCGATCTCCCGACGCCGCAGGCCCTTGCCCTTCAGGAAGTCGGGCACGTACAGGGGCACGTCCAGCGGGTCAACCTCGGGCTCCTCGCCCAGCGCCCGGGCGGCGACCACCCGCGCCTTCGTCTCCAGCCAGGCGGAGTCGACGATGCCCTCGGCGACCTTCAGCACCCGCATTCGGGCCTCGGCCAGTTCGATCGCCTCGACGGCCTCGGAGCGTTGCTGCGCGGTCGCCTTCTCCTCGACCTCAAGCAGGTAGGTGCGAACCTTGCGGGCGACCTCGGATTCGGCCAGCAACTGACCGACGTTGAGGATCGCGCGGCGGGTGAACACCGTAATGGCGGGCGCCTTTGTCTCCGTCAGGTTGGCGGAGAGAAAGGCCCTCCGCTCTGCGCCGCGGAGTACGCGGAGGCCGTTCTCGCTGAGCTCCTCGCGGTGCCGGCGGATGACGCTCTCGATGGCGTCCGTGCCGGTCTCAAAGAAGTTGGCGACGATGTCGATCGTGGCGTGCACGCCGTCGGGCAGCAGCGCCAGCGCCTTGACCTTGTCGAGTACGTCGACCCGGTCGGCGGTCTGCGCCCGCATCGTGCGGGACTCCGTCAAGACCAGCTCGCTGGGCTGGTCAGGCATACTGGGCACAGGCGGTCCTCTCGTTCAGTGCGTTCGGTTGGGGATCGCGAGGTCGTCCCGGGTCACTGTCGGGGCGGCCTCTTTGCGTGCCGCGTCAGGCGGCGGCGAGTGCCAGGTCGGCCGACTCGGAGTCGCTGTTCATCCAGGCGTCCAGGTCGGCGATCTTGTAGCGGTAGCGGCGCCGGCCGTGGAGCGTTCCCTGAGGGCCGTAGCCGTCACGGCGCCAGCGGTAGAGGGTGGTGACGCAGACGCCGAGGTAGTCGGCGGCGTCTTCACTCCAGAGCCAGCCCTTCGGTGCGGCCTTGGTTTGCTTGGTGGGCATTCGGTTCATTCCTCACTCGTGTGGGCTGCACTTCGAGACGTGCGGTTCAGTTTTGGAGACGCTGGGGGCGCGAAAAGGACGAGGATGGCGACCCCGAGGGCCTCCGCGAGGGCTGTGGCGTCCAGAACGTCCGCCGTGCGCTGTCGGCCAGTGAGGAGCTTTTCGATGACTCCCTGGCCGACACCCGAAGCGTCGGCCAGGGAGCGGACCGAGAAGGACTCCCCTCGGCCGGGATGCTGCATACAGTGCCTGAGTATTTCGATCTTGCGCAGGGCGTAGCGTCGACTCACGAGTCCCCCGTGTGTTGCGGAGCGGCTTGCCTGACATAGCTAAGCACAGCCGAGACGAGTCGTCTACAGAACGGAGACGACAAGGGTCGAGTATCGGCAAAGTTCATGGCTCGATAGCATGTTTCCGTAGACGGATCGTCTCCGATCTCGGATGGTTGTACAGACTGAGCTGGTATTTTCTCGACGTCCATCACCATCTACAGAGACAGTCGGTACTGACGTGACCCGAGAGGACGAGGACATGACGGCAGCGGCCACTGCCCCTGACCAAGGCGCGGCCGAGACGAGCCCCCGTGGTGCACTCTCACGACTGATCCGGGACGCCAACGACCGCGGACTGTCCTACTCGAAGATGTCCCAGCGAGCCGTCGACCCTGAATCGGGCACCAGACTGTCCAAACCGTACCTGCAGCGCCTCGTGACCAACCCGCCTGCCAACGCGCCCAGCCCAGCACAGATGCGGGCTCTGCAAGCCGCCCTCGGCGTGAGCCTTCGCCGCGTCAAGGCCGCAGCGGCCGAGCAGTGGCTGGAATACGAAGCCACCGAACTGGCAGGCTATAACGACGAAGTGCGCATCATCGTCGGCCACTTGGCCGGGATGCCCGAGGCTGAGCTGCGTCGTTGGCGTGCAATGATCGAAGCCGACGAGCGGGCCCGCCGCGAAAACGAGTAGCGCGCACCAGCAGATCGCGACGTCGAATGGCTGAAAAAGTATATAAGTAGACTTTCAGCTGAACGGATTGTCGCGCTCTGTTTACGCGACGTACCCTTCCATAACCGTGTGCGTTCGCGCTCTTGCGCCCACGCGCACCGCACCAACGGGAGGGCACATGCTGCGCGTCGTGTACGAAGCCACCACCGACATCGCTCCGGGCCGGCTGGTGCAGATCCAGGAGACCCGCGGACGGGTCAGCGTCAAGCTCCGCCAAGGCGTCACCGCCGACGAGTACATCCCGCAGCTGAACGCCGCGCTCAAGGACTTCGTCAGCCAGTGCAGCTGGTTCCAAATCTGGCGCGGGAAGATCATAAGCGCCAACTCCCCCGACAGCCCGCTCACCGTCCAGTACGAGGCAGACTCGAATGTCGACCGGAAGCAGGCCGTCCAGATCCGGGAACATCGCGGCGTCGTCAGGCTGCACATCTGCCCCGACCTGACCTCCGAGGAGCTGGCCCTCGCGGTGAACAAGCCGATCGAGCTGTTCCTGGCCGGCGGCCAGTGGTTCCAGCTCTGGCAGGGTGAGATCGTCACGATGGAAGAGCCAGGCAGCACTGCGGCCTGACATGCAACTCCAGGAGGTACCCGGTGCCCGGCTACATCGAGGACCGCTGGTACAAGAAGGGCCCCGACGGCAAGCGCACCATCCCCACCGACCGGTGCAACCAGGGCAAGCGCTACCGAGTGGCCGGCGTACCCGGCGTGCGGGACCGCAGCTTCGACAAGCTCACGGGAATCGACGGCGCCAAGGCCTGGCTGGCCAAGGCCCAGCACGAGTCGACTCGGGGCGAATTCATCGACCCGCGCGACGGCACGATGCTGCTCCGCGAGTACGTCGAGGACCATTGGTGGCCGAACCAGAACTACCCCGACCCCATCACCAGGGCCACGATGCGCGGCAAGCTGCGCAACCACATCCTCGCCCACCTCGGGGCGAAGCCGCTGAACACCATCAAGACGCCGCAGCTGCGGGCCTGGCTGAAGACGCTGAACGCCACATTGGGCCCGGGCACGGTCAACGACGTGTGGGGTGCGCTGTCGTCCATCCTGCAAGCTGCCGTCGACGATGAGCGGATCACCAAGAACTACTGCAGATCCCAGCGGACCGTGCGCCCGCCGGCCCGGCCCGAGCCGAGGGCGACCGCCTGGTCGCGCGAGCAGGTACTGCTGGTGCGGTCTCACATCGACTCTCGCGTGCAACTCGCCGTCGACGTAGGGGTTGGCGCCGGGCTGCGGCAGGGAGAGGTGTTCGGACTGGCCGTCGAGGACATCGACTATGACGCGCAGGTCATCCACGTGCGACGTCAGGTGAAGAAGGTCGGCTCCAAGTTGGTGTTCGCCCTGCCGAAGGGGCGGAAGGTCCGGTCTGTTCCGGTGCCTCCGCATCTTCTGCAGCGCGTGAGGGAGCATCTGGAGCGCTGGCCCGCCAAGACCGTCACGCTGCCGTGGGGGGATCCGGAGGAGGGGGCCACGGAGAAGGAGATGAAGGAGCGGGCGCCGCGGACGTTCGAGCTGCTCCTCACGTCAGCCCGCGGTGGTGCCTGGCGGCGTGACTACTTCAACGACACGCTGTGGAAGCCGGCCCTCGAAGCGGCCGGGCTCATCGGTCCGCCAGAGGAGAAGAAGCGGCCGATCGCCGGGAAGCCGGGGAGGTTCCGGACGGTCAAGCGGTACGCGGAGGAACGGGAGATGGGCTTCCACTCGCTGCGGCACACGTTCGCGTCGGTGCAGCTGGACGCCCGGGAGAACGTTGTGGCAGTCTCGAAGTGGCTGGGCCACGCGGATCCGTCGATCACACTCCGGATCTACGCGCACATGATGCCCGAGGCGGATGGCCGGGGCCGTACTGCGATGCAGAACTGGTTCGAGGGAGACACGAAAAAGATCTCCCCAGCCGCTCCCCGGGTTTTGGAAGCCCCTGTTCCAGTGCTCTCCGACACTCCCCAGGAGCAGGGTGCAGACGTCCCTGATTCCCTCGCGGTAGTCCTCTGACCTGTGCGTATCTTGCTGTCGCGCCACGCCGGGCGATGTCCGGCGTGGCGTCTGACGTGGCTGGCGGGGAGATGTTGTGCCAGATGGTGTTGTTCAGCCATGTCGCCTCGGGCACGGGTGTGTGGCCGTAGACCACCGCGGCGCGGCCCCGGTAGTCCTCCGCCCACGGGTAGCGCACCGGCAGCCCGAACTCGTCGGTCTCGCCGGTGGTGTCGCCGTACAGGGCGTGCGAGCGGACCCGGCCGGAGGTGCGGCCGTGGTACTTCTCGGGCAGCCCGGCGTGGCAGACCACGAGCCGGCCGCCGTCCAGGACGTAGTGGCTGACCAGCCCGTCGATGAACGCGCGGACCTCGGCCCGGAACTCCTCGCTCTCGCCCTCCATCTGCGCGACGGTCTCGGCGAGCCCGTGGGTGTGCTGGACCTTGCGGCCCTTGAGGTACCGCCCGTACTTGTTCTCGTGGTTGCCGGGGACGCACAGGGCATTGCCGGACTTCACCATCGACATCACGCGGCGCAGCACGCCGGGGCTGTCCGGGCCGCGGTCGACCAGGTCGCCGACGAACACGGCGGTACGGCCCTCGGGGTGCACGCCGTCGGCATAGCCCAGCTTGGCCAGCAGCGCCTCCAGTTCGGCGGAGCAGCCGTGGACGTCGCCGATGATGTCGAACGGGCCCGTGAGGTGGGTGAGGTCGTTGTAGCGCTTCTCGGTGACGACGGTGGCGTGCTCGGCCTCCTCGACCCCGCGCAGCACATGCACCTTGCGGAAGCCCTCGCGCTCCAGGTGGCGCAGGGAGCGGCGCAGTTCGCGGATGTGCCGCTGGATCACCCGGCGGGGCATGTCGGCCCGGTCGGTGCGGGCCGCGTTGCGCTCGGCGCACACCTCCTCCGGCATGTCCAGCACGATGGCGATGGGCAGCACGTCGTACTTCTTCGCCAGCTCGATCAGCTGCCGGCGGCTGTCCTGCTGCACGCTCGTGGCGTCCACGACGGTACGGCGGCCGGCGGCCAGCCGCTTGCCGGCGATGTAGTGCAGGACGTCGAAGGCGTCCCGGCTGGCGCTCTGGTCGTTCTCGTCGTCGGCGACCAGGCCGCGGCAGAAGTCGGAGGAGATCACCTCGGTGGGCTTGAAGTGCCGGCGGGCGAAGGTGGACTTGCCGGAGCCGGAGGCGCCGACGAGGACGACGAGGGAGAGGTCGGTGACGGGGAGGACCCGCCCCTGGTGCTGTGTGCCGGTCATGCCGCCTTCGCCTCCTTCTCGGTCCTGATCGTGAAAGTCGCCATCTGGGTGGGCGGGCCCACCTCGGGGTCGTCGGGGCCGACAGGCGCGAAGGCGACCTCGTACCCGTGCCGTTCCGCCACGGCCTCCGCCCAGCCGCGGAACTCCTCGCGCGTCCACTCGAAGCGGTGGTCGCCGTGCCGGACGTGTCCGGCGGGCAGGGCCTCCCAGCGGACGTTGTACTCGACGTTCGGGGTGGTCACCACGACCGTGCGCGGGCGGGCGTGCCCGAACACCGCGTACTCCAGGGCGGGCAGCCGGGGCAGGTCGAGGTGCTCGATCACCTCGCTGAGCACGGCGGCGTCGTAGCCCTTCAGCCGGTTGTCGGTGTAGGCGAGGGAGCCCTGGACGAGCCGGACGCGCGCGGCCTGCCGCTCGCCCATGCGGTCCAGCTTCAGCCGCCGGGCGGCGATGGTCAGGGCGCGCATCGACACGTCGACCCCGAGGATCTCGGTGAACCGCGCGTCCTTGAGCAGCGCCTGCACCAACTGGCCCTCTCCGCAGCCGAGGTCGAGGACCCGTGCGGCGCCGGCGGCCCGCAGCGCCTCGATGATCGCGTCCCGGCGCTGCACGGCGAGCGGGGTCGGCTTCTCCTCCGTCTCGGTCTCGTCCGCGACGGCGTTGTCGATGTCCGCCACGTCGCTGTCGTCGGCCTCCGCGAGCCGCACCAGTTCCAGCCGCTCCATCGCCTGGCGGGTCAGCGACCAGCGGCGCGCGAGATAGCGGCTGGTGATCAGCTTCTGTTCCGGGTGCTCGGGCAGCCAGCCCTCGCCGGCCCGCAGCAGCTTGTCGACCTCGTCGGCGGCGACCCAGTAGTGCTTGGCGTCGTCGAGCACCGGCAGCAGCACGTAGAGGTGGCGCAGCGCCTCGGCGAGGGTCAGCCGGTCCGACTCCAGCAGGAGCCGGACGTACCGCGAGTCGCCCCACTCCGGGAACGCGGTGTCGAGCGGCACGGGGTCGGCGGTGACGGTCCAGCCGAGCGGTTCGAAGAGCCGTCGTACGAGGTCGGGACCGCCGCGGGCGGGCAGCGCCGGGACCTCGACGCGCAGCGGCAGCGGGGCGGCGGCCCGCTCCGGGCGGGCGGTGCACACCCCGCGCAGGGCGCTGGAGAACACACTGCTCAGCGCGACCGCGAGCAGGGAGGAGGCCGCGTAGGGGCGGTCGTTGACGTACTGCGCGAGGGCGGCGTCGGGCGCGCCGCCGCGGCCCTTGCCCTTGCCCCGGCGGACCAGCGCGACCGTGTCGATCTCCAGCAGCAGGGCGGCCGTGCAGCGCTCGGCGTCCGCCTCGGGGTAGAAGACGTGCGCCGTGCCGTACGACGTGGAGAACGCCTGCGCCTTGTCGGGGTGCTTGTGCAGCAGGTACCCGAGGTCGGTGGCCGGGCTCCCGGCCGTCCCGGTGGTGGAGATCGTCACGAACATGCTGTCGAGTGTCCCTGGTCGGGGCCCCTCGGACCACCTGTTTTAGGGGTGCCCCGGCGGACGGCCGGGCGGGCCGGACCGACCCCCGCGCCGCTGCGCCCGGGGCCCCCTCGGGCGGAACTCGCCGCTCAGGACCGGTCGTCGACGATCTTCCGGGCGTTCGCCATGGCCCGCTCGGCGCCGGCCCGCTGCTCGTCCAGCTCCTTCTTGTGCGCGGCGATGGCCTTCTTCTGGGCGCGGCTCTCGACGGCGTGCACGGCCTGGATGTAGCCGGTGTCGAGTTTGCACCGGGCGTCCGCGGCGGCGGTCTTCTTCTCCTTCTGCGACGGCTTGTCGCCGCGGAACCAGGCGCTGTCGGTGGACGCCTCGTCCGGGTCCGGGTAGCGGAAGCCCTCGTCCTTCATGCAGTCCGACCACGCGCGGTCGGCCTTCTTCCAGGCGGGGTCCTTCCGCGCCGCCTTGTGCGCCTGGTACCAGTACTGCGCGGCGAGCGAGTAGTAGCCGCTGAGCTGCACGCCGCCCACCTTCACGGGCTTGGGCTCGGGGCCGTAGATCTTCCGCACCGCCTCCCCCATGCAGCCCTTCTTCGGGATGGGGTGGCCGTGCGCCCGGCGGCTGTCGCCGGACTCGAAGGTGCCGGTGAGGGCCGCGTACTGGTCGGCCGGCCACTCCATGGGCTGGGTGCCGGGCTCGTCGCGCTGCCGGTTGTGGTAGCCGTGCTCGGCGGCCAGGTCCGGGTCGTCCACCCCGTACGGGCTGTCGTCGCCGACCTTGCTGCTGCTCGCCAGGGTGCCCTGCCGCACCGGGTAGGTGCCGTCGACGGTCCTGATGTCGAGCGTCTTGAAGCCGGTGAACCCGAGCCGGACCATGCACTGTTTGGCGAGGATCCACTGCGCCGTGCCGACGGCCTTCCCGTCGGGGGAGGTCGCGTCCGGGATGTAGGCGTTCAGCGGGAACGACTTCATGGTGTTGAGGCGGCGGGCCTCGTCGTCGGAGTCGTCGTCGCCGACGAACTGGCATGCCGACACGGCGAGCAGGCCGGTCAGAGCCAAGGGGAGGAGTTTACGCACGCGGTCATACGACCAGCCGGGGATCATGTGCGCTGTGATGGAAGCCACAGTTCCGGCACACGGTGTTCACAGAAGACCCATGTGATCTCCGTTACGGCCGCACGGACCGGGACCTGATGGAGTGAGCCCCCGTCAACTGACCACTGACAGAAGGGGGAACCATGACCGACGACCAGGGCTTCCGGGTACGCAGGAGAGCCGCCGTCGCCGTGGCGACCGGTGCCGTCCTCGGCGCGGGGATCCTCGCGACCGCTCCCGCCCAGGCCGCCACGGCGACGCCCGCGGCCTCCGCCCCGCGCTCCGCCGCCGCGGCACCGGGGGTGTCGGCCCAGGGCGCGTACGCGATGAACGCGGCCACGGGCAAGCAGCTCTTCGGCAAGGCCGTGGACGGCCGGCTGCGCACCGGCTCCACCACGAAGATCATGACGGCGCTGGTGGTGCTGTCGCAGCGGAACGTGGACCTCGACAAGAAGGTGAGGATCAAGAAGGCGTACACCGACTACGTCATCGACCCCACGACGCACATCCAGCGCTACTCCAGCGCCAACCTCATCCTCGGCGACTCGATGAAGGTGCGCGACCTGCTGTACGGCCTGCTGCTCCCGTCGGGCTGCGACGCGGCCTACGCGCTGGCGGACACCTACGGTTCGGGCTCGACGACGGCCCAGCGGACCAAGTCGTTCATCGGCAAGATGAACAGCAAGGCGCGCGAACTGGGCCTGAGGAACACCCACTTCGACTCCTTCGACGGGGTGTCCAACGGGAAGAACTACTCCTCGCCGCGCGATCTGACCAAGCTGGCCGGGGCCGCGCTGAAGAACAAGACGTTCAAGAAGGTCGTCGGCACCAAGGTGTACGACGACATGCAGTCCTACCGGCCCGGCGGCGGCACGCACGCCATGCAGCCGTGGAAGAACTCGAACAAGCTCCTCGGCTCGTACCGCGGCGCGTTCGGCGTGAAGACCGGCTCCGGGCCGGAGGCGAAGTTCTGCCTCGTGTTCGCGGCCACCCGCGGTTCCCGGACGGTCGTGGGCACCGTGCTCGCGGACACCTCGGCGGACCAGCGGTTCAAGGACGCGGCGAAGATCCTCGACCACGGCTTCGCCCAGCGCGGCTGAGCCGGCCCGGGGGGATCAACGGATCCCCCCGGCACCGGGCAGCCCTCCCGGCGTCCCCGCCCTCTCACCCGACGCACGGGCCGGCCCAGGAGTCGGAGGAACCGACCGTGCGCCGGACCGCCCGGACCGGCAGCGGCGGGCGCGCGGGGGTCCTGGCCGCCGTGGCGCCGCTCGCGGCGTCCTGCGGCACCGGCCGCCGGTGCCCGCCGGTGCCGGCCCCTGCCGCGGCCCGCGACGCCGGCCGGCGCACCGGGAAGGCCGCGTCTCCCGGCCCGCTTCCGGCCCTGGGCCGCACGGCACGGCGCGGAGGGCCCCGCGGCCACGGCCACCCGGGGGTCCTCGTCCGCCTCGGCGAGGACGCCTACGACGTCGGACTCACCGGCGCCCGCGCCCCGGGCGACCGCGGGACGGGCCCGCAGCGGCGGCCGACGCGTTCCCGACGTGGTGGGACGGCGCCGGCGGGGACACCGGCGCCGCCTGGAACCTGCTCGTCCTCACACGGGACGGGGGCCGTCTCCTGACCCGGGGTCCGTGACCGGCACGCGCGGCTCCGGGCGGCGGTCGGCCCACGTCCGGGCGAGCACCCCGAGGGCCACGGCGGCCAGGCCCAGGGCGAGCACGAGGAGGTTGATCCAGAAGTAGCCGGGGCTGCTCGGACGGGTGCTGCCGTCGGCCAGGACGCAGTCGAAGCGGAGCGGCAGGAACGAGCCCGACTGGCCCACGAGCACGCCGGGCGGGAAGTCGTCACGGCACTCGTGGGCCGGGGTGGAGTCCGCGCCGGAGGAGGACTCGTGCACGGAGATCGCGACCGCTCCGGCGCCCAGCAGGTAGAGGACGAGGGCGGCCCAGCCCGCCATCCACGCCGACCAGCGCATCAGGTCGAGCCGCCAGTCCGGGCGCCGGCCGGGCATCGCGACGGAGCCGAGCTTGACGATCAGGGCGATCAGCCAGGCGGGGACCGCGAGCAGGGCCGGGAAGAGCAGGAGGCCGAAGAGGAGGCCGAGCGGGGAGTCGTCGTCCATCGGGCGATCCCAGCAGGGCCGCCCTCCCCCGGCCGTGACGGAAGCCATAGTTCCGGTCACAGGCTCGTCACAGCCGGGAGCGGGGTCCCGGGGCTCGTGGGCCGGGCTCCGGGACGGGCAGGACGGGTGGCTACGACAGCTGGGCCTGGACCTGGCTGGAGATCAGCTCCAGGTGGTCCAGGTCGTCGAGGTCCAGCAGCTGGAGGTAGATGCGCTGGGAGCCGATCTCGGCGTAGCGGCCGATCTTGTCGACGACCTCGGCCGGGGAACCGGCCAGTCCGTTGGCCTTCAGCTCGTCCACCTGACGGCCGATCGCGGCGGCGCGCCGGGCCACCTCCTGGTCGTCCCTGCCGACGCAGACGACGAGCGCGTTGGAGTACGTCAGCTCGTCCGCGGCACGGCCCGCCGCCACCGCCGCCTCCCGCACCCGGCCGAACTGCCGCGCGCTGTCCTCGATCGAGGCGAAGGGGATGTTGAACTCGTCGGCGTACCGGGCGGCGAGCCGGGGGGTGCGGGTGGCGCCGTGGCCGCCGATGAGCACCGGCACCTTCTTCTGGGCGGGCTTGGGCAGCGCCGGCGAGTCGGTGAGGTCGTAGTAGGCGCCGTGGAAGTCGAAGGTCTTGCCGACCTCGGTCGCCCACAGCCCGGTGACGATCGCGAGCTGCTCCTCCAGCCGCGCGAACTTCTCCTTCGGGAACGGGATGCCGTACGCCTTGTGCTCCTCCTCGAACCAGCCCGCGCCGAGGCCGAGTTCGACCCGGCCGCCGGACATCTGGTCGACCTGGGCGACCTGGATGGCGAGCACGCCGGGCAGCCGGAAGGTGCCGGCGGTCATCAGGGTGCCCAGGCGGATGCGCTTGGTCTCGCGGGCCAGGCCGGCCAGCGTGATCCAGGCGTCCGTGGGACCGGGCAGCCCGTCCACGTTGCCCATGCGGAGATAGTGGTCCGAACGGAAGAAGGCGTCGAACCCGAGGTCCTCGGTGGCCTTCGCCACGGTGAGCAGGGTGTCGTAGGTGGCCCCTTGCTGGGGCTCGGTGAAGATTCGAAGGTCCATACATCTATCCTGCACGGCGCCGGCCGCGCCGACCGCGCCGGTACCGGCCGCACGGCCTTGCCCGGTCGGGTGAAATTCGTCCACCCTGCGCGCGGGCCTCGCCCCGGGCCAGTGACCGGCCCCGGCGGTGATCGTTGGGCCGTCGGAGCCGGACCGCCCGGCGCCCGCGCCGGACGGTGGCCGCCGTCGCGCGTCACCGCGCCGGCCCGGCCGGGCCGGGGGCCGAGGAGGCCGTCATGTCCGAAGAGTCCGTTCCCCCGCAGGGAGGCGCCGCCGGTCGGCCGAAGGGGTTGCTGGAGCAGATGGAGGAACTGATGGCGGCACTGAACGCGGACCTGTCGGCCCTGGCGGACCTACAGGCCTCGGCACCGGCACGGGGCACGGCCGACGAGGCGGACTGAAACACCCCGCCGCGCGGCACGACCCACGCTCCGGCCCAGGTCACCCGGCTCACGGCACCCGGCCCACGGTTCAGGGCTCACGGCTGTGCCGTGCGGCTTGCCCCGTACGGTCCACGGCGCGGTCCTCGCTCGGCACGGGCTCCGGGCATCGCTCCGGCACGGGCTGGGGACATCGCTCCGGCGCGGGCCCGGTCGTTCACACCCCGGACGGGCTGTCCTGGGCGTCCTCCGGCAGCACCTCCTCCCGGGCCGCCAGCTTGCGCAGCATCTCCAGGACGCGGTCGCGGGACTCGTCGGCCGCGTCGATCGCCTCCATGCACTGCCAGTACGTCGTCTCGTCGGCCGCCGCGCTGGCCATGCCGACCAGGGCTATGCCGACCTCACCGAGCAGGCCGCCGAGGCAGAGCAGGGTCTCGCGGGCGTCGTCCAGCTCGGTGAGCTGGGCGGCACGCAGGTCGCCCGGGTCGAGTTCGGGCGGGTCCAGGACCCCGCAGCCCCGGCCCGCCAGCTCGGTCAGTCCCAGCGCCTCGCCCCGCAGCTCCGGCGGGCCGGAGACCGCCAGCCGGCTCCCGATCGCCTGCGCCAGGGCCTGCGCCTGCCAGACCTCCGCCATCATCTCCGGCGTGTCGACGCCGCCCGCCAGGGCTCGCCTGCTCGTGAGGATGAGCCGTACCGCATCCATCCGATGCCCCCGTCCCTCCGCCGCGCCATCCTGCACGGCTCACTGAACTCTCCTGTCCACTACCCAGAGTGAGGGCCCGTGAGACGAAAAGCCAGAGGAAGGCGGAAAATTCTGGACAACAATTCGGAGTCAACCGGCGATTTGACTGCGGAGAGTAATAACGGACTTCAGGAGTCCGCTTGTTGCTCCCCGGCTCGCTCCTCCGCACCCGGAACCGGGAACCGGCGTTCGTTGCGCTCGATCTTGGCGGCCAGGGCGGCCAGCGGGTCGATGCCGAGGACCTCGCACAGCTGGAGCAGGTAGGCCAGGACGTCGGCGACCTCGTCCGTGACGCGGTGCGCGGTGCCGGGGTCGTCCATCACCCGGGCCGACTCCTCCGGCGTCAGCCACTGGAAGATCTCGACCAGTTCGGAGGCCTCCACGGAGAGGGCGGCGACCAGGTTCTTGGGCGTGTGGTAGGGCTGCCAGTTCCGCGCGGCGGCGAACTCGGCCAGCCGGCGCTGGAGTCGGGCCAGGTCGGGGTGTTCCGTCACGGGTTCAGGTGTACCACCGTGACGCCCGGGGCCCCGGCGGCCCAGGAGGCGTCCTGCACGGCGGCCACGCAGCGGATGTGCCCGCGCTCGCCCATCCGGGCGGCCGTCCGCAGCAGTTCCCGGCGCTGGCGGGGGTCCAGGCCGCGGTCGAAGCCGTCGGCGAGGACGGTGAGGGTCCGCAGGGCGTCGGGCACCTCGCCCGGGGCGTCCACCTCCAGCACGCCCGGACCGGTCAGCAGCACCAGCGTCAGCGCGACATAGCGCAGCTCGCCGTCGCCGAGCCGGGCGAGTTCGGTGCGGAAGCCGTCGCCGCGGTCGAGCAGCGCCCGTACCGTGCCGTCCGCCAGCGGCTCGGCGACCAGGTCGGCCACCCGGCCGGAGCAGCCCCCGCGCAGCGCCTCGACCAGCTGGCCGTGCCGCCGGCCGCACTCCGCGCGCGTGCGCCACAGCACATCGGCGAGGTTGTCGCAGCCGGGCAGCAGCCGGCCGGAGCCGGTGGGCACGGGGACGCGCATGTACTCGGGGCGGGGATCGCAGGGGAAGACCGAGCGGAGGGCGACGACCATCTGCTCGGCCGCGGCGAGCACACGGCGCTGGCCGTCCGTCTTGCCGGCCACCCGCAGCGGCAGCAGGGCCGTGCCCAGGCGGTCGTCGGGGAGCGGGGCGCGGGTCACCGGGGCGGTGCCCGCGGTGTGCCAGGCGGCCTGGACGGTCCGGCGCCCGGGGTCGCGCAGCGCGGTCTCCAGCAGGACGACTCCGCGCGCGGTCAGCCGTTCGCCGACGATCCGCAGGTCGGGTTCGGCCTGTACGGCGAGGTCGAGCCGGACCGGGCCCTCGGCGCCGTCGGCCGTGCAGCCGATCCGGAAGCCCCGGCGCCGCTCGGCGTCGGGCCGCGCCCGTTCCGGTACGCAGGCGACCGGGTCCGGGAACGCCTCGACGAGCGGAGCTCCGCCGCCGAGCCGGGCCAGCGCCTCGAACACGGCGAGCGCGGTCGTCTTGCCGGATCCGCTGGGTCCCGCGAAGACCGTGACCGGTCCCAGCGGAAAGCCGGCCCGCCGGTGTCCCGCGAAGGCCGACAGCCGCAGCTCGGTGATGCGGGCGCGGATGTCGAGGGGGGCGCGGGACTGCGCGGGAACGGTGGCGGACGCGTGGGCCGCCGGCGGCTCAGCGGACACGGAGGGCACGGCCATAGGCGGACCGTATGGGGGCGTTCCCGCGAGGAAGCGTTTCACCGCCGTGACGTTCCTACGATCGGGGGACGGTCCGCTGCGGCGCGGTGCGGCTACGGCTACCGGGGCGGGGCTGCCGGCTCGCTGCCGAGTGCCGGGCCGTTCGTGGTTGCTCGCGCCGTTCCCCGCGCCCCCAGCGGGGCGCTGCGGCCTGGGGGGTCAGCCGCCCGAGAGGCCGGCCCCTTCCATCAGGCCGCTGACCTCCGTGCCGGGTGGGGTGAGGAGGAAGACGTTGCGGTCGACGCGGTGCATCCCGCTGCCCAGGCCGAAGACGACGCCGGTGCTGAAGTCGAGGACGCGCTTGGCGACGTCGCCCTCCGCGCCGGAGAGGTCGAGCAGGACCGGTACGCCGGCCATCAGGGTCTCGGCCACCTCGCGGGCGTCCGCGAAGACGTTGACGCGCAGGACCACGAACCGACGCCGCGTCTCGGTCTCGGCGTCGGGCAGCGAGCGGTGGTTCACCGCGGACGGCCAGGCGTCCCGGCCCCGCAGCGGCACGACCTGGGCGAGCCCTTCCCACTGTTCATCGGTGACGTCGTAACGGCTCACCGGCTCCCCCTGACCTGACTCGCATTCGATCCCTGCACCAGCCAATTCTTACGCCAAGTCACCCGTTCGGCCCAACAACGACACGGTGCGCGACCGGCCCGGTCGCCCCTCCCGCGGCAGGGGCGAGGAGTTGTGTCCGCATATGGCCCGCTTCTCACCGGGTTCACACCCGGCTCTTCACCGGCCGGGGCATGAGCCGGTCCCGGTCGCTGGTGCTCGCCTGCCTCCAGCGGGCCGGCCGCGACCTGCTGCGCGACACCTCCGCCCGGCTCGCCGGCACCGTCCGCCAGGCCCTCGCCGACTCCATGGGCCCCGAACAGCGAGCGGCCATGTGCGCCCGCGGGCCGGCCCCGCGGAACCGGAGCGACACAGGTCACCACCGCAAGAAGAGAAACCTCACAGCCCGTGCTCCGCCTAGGCTCCATCGGCCTGCCCTAGCATCCGAGCCATGACGGTCCTGCCTGACGACGGGCTCTCACTGGCCGCCGAGTTCCCTGACGCGACACACGAGCAGTGGCAACGCCTGGTCGAGGGCGTACTGCGCAAGTCGGGCAAGGAATTCTCCGGCGCGGCAGCTGAGGACGCCCTGTCCACGACGCTGGAGGACGGGCTGCGCACGCGGCCCCTGTACACCGCGCGCGACAGCGCGCCCGACCCCGGCCTGCCGGGCTTCGCCCCCTTCGTGCGGGGCGGCCGCCCCGAGGGCACCAGCCCGAGCGGCTGGGACGTACGGCAGCGGCACACGGCGCTCACGGACGGCGCCGTGCTCGCCGACCTGGAGAACGGCGGCACCTCCCTGTGGCTGGTGCTCGGCGAGGGCGGCATCCCGGTCGCCGAGCTGGACCGCGCCCTCGACGGCGTCTACCTCGACCTGGCGCCGGTCGTCCTGGACGCCGGCCGCGACACCGAGCAGGCCGCCGAGGCCCTGCTGCGGCGGTACGCGGAGCAGGGCGTGGCGGCCGAGGCCGTGCGCGGCAACCTGGGCGGCGATCCGCTCGGGTACGAGGCGCGCACCGGGACCGCGCTCGGCTTCGCGCCGTACGCCGCCCTGGCCGAGCGGTGCGCCGAGGGGTACCCGGGGCTTCGTGCGCTGACCGTGGACGCGCTGCCGTACCACGAGGCCGGCGGCTCGGCCGCGCAGGAGCTGGGCGCCTCGCTGGCCACCGGGGTGGCCTATCTGCGGGAGCTGACCGAGGCCGGGCTCGGCGTCGAACAGGCCGCCGCCCAGCTGGAGTTCCGCTACGCGGCCACCGCCGACCAGTTCCTGACCATCGCCAAGCTGCGCGCGGCACGCCGGCTGTGGGCGCGGGTCGCCGAGGTGTGCGGGGCGCCCGGCGCGGGCGCGCAGGTGCAGCACGTGGTGACCTCGCCGGTGATGATGACCCGCCGCGACCCGTGGGTGAACATGCTCCGCACGACGGTCGCGACGCTCGCCGCGGGGGTCGGCGGCGCCGACTCGGTGACCGTGCTGCCGTTCGACCACGCGCTCGGCCTGCCCGACGCGTTCGCCCGGCGGATCGCCCGCAACACCTCCACGATCCTGATCGAGGAGTCCCACCTGGCCCGGGTCATCGACCCGGCGGGCGGCTCCTGGTACGTCGAGCGGCTCACGGCCGAACTCGCCGAGGCCGCCTGGCAGTTCTTCCGGTCCATCGAGCGCGACGGCGGCCAGCCGGCCGTGCTGCGCTCCGGCCGGCTGCGCACCGACCTGGCGACGACCTGGGCGGAGCGGTCCAAGCGGCTCGCCAAGCGGCGCGAACCCATCACCGGCGTCAGCGAGTTCCCGCTGCTGGCCGAGAAGCCGGTGGAGCGCGCGCCCGCGCCCGAACCGCCGTCCGGCGGCCTGCCGCGGGTGCGTCGCGACGAGGCGTACGAGGAGCTGCGCGCCCGCTCCGACGCCCATCTCGCGGCGACCGGCGCCCGGCCCCGGATCTACCTCGCCACGCTCGGCTCCCCCGCCGAGTACACCGCCCGCGCGACCTTCGCCGCCAACCTCTTCCAGGCCGGCGGCATCGAACCGGTCACCGAGGGAAGCTTCGAGGACAGCGGCGCCACCGAGGCCGTGCTGTGCTCCAGCGACGCGCTCTACGCCGAACAGGCCGAGCGGACCGCGGCGGCGCTGCGCGCGGCCGGCGCCCGGCATGTGTTCCTGGCGGGCCGGGGCGAGCACTCCGGCATCGACTCGTACGTCTTCGCGGGCTGTGACGCCGTGGATGTGTTGTCCGCGACCCTCGACCGCATGGGAGTGTCCTGATGGGAATCCCCGATTTCTCCGGCATCGAGCTGGGGACCCCGGTCGCCGACGCCACCGACGCCGAGTGGCGGGCGGCCCTGAAGCAGGCCACCGGGGGCACCGAGCCGCTGTGGGAGACCCCGGAGGGCATCGGGGTCAAGCCGCTGTACACCGGCCGTGACCTGGAGGGCCTGGACTTCCTGGGCACCTACCCGGGCATCGCGCCGTACCTGCGCGGCCCGTACCCGACGATGTACGTCAACCAGCCCTGGACGATCCGCCAGTACGCGGGCTTCTCCACCGCCGAGGAGTCCAACGCGTTCTACCGGCGCAACCTGGCGGCCGGCCAGAAGGGCCTGTCGGTCGCCTTCGACCTGCCCACGCACCGCGGCTACGACAGCGACCACCCGCGCGTGACCGGTGACGTCGGCATGGCGGGCGTGGCGATCGACTCGATCTACGACATGCGGCAGCTGTTCGACGGGATCCCCCTCGACAGGATGACCGTGTCGATGACGATGAACGGCGCCGTGCTGCCGGTGCTGGCGCTGTACATCGTGGCGGCGGAGGAGCAGGGCGTACCGCCCGAGAAGCTGGCCGGAACCATTCAGAACGACATTCTGAAGGAGTTCATGGTCCGCAACACCTACATCTACCCGCCGAAGCCGTCGATGCGGATCATCTCCGACATCTTCGCGTACACCTCGCAGCGGATGCCCCGCTACAACTCCATCTCCATCTCCGGCTACCACATCCAGGAGGCGGGCGCGACGGCCGACCTGGAGCTGGCGTACACGCTCGCGGACGGCGTGGAGTACATCCGGGCGGGCCGGGAGGCCGGTCTGGACGTGGACGCGTTCGCGCCGCGCCTGTCCTTCTTCTGGGCGATCGGCATGAACTTCTTCATGGAGGTCGCCAAGCTGCGGGCGGCGCGCCTGCTGTGGGCCAAGCTGGTCGCCCAGTTCGACCCGAAGAACACCAAGTCGCTGTCCCTGCGCACGCATTCGCAGACCTCGGGCTGGTCGCTGACCGCGCAGGACGTCTTCAACAACGTCACGCGCACGTGTGTGGAGGCGATGGCGGCGACCCAGGGCCACACCCAGTCGCTGCACACCAACGCCCTGGACGAGGCCCTCGCGCTGCCGACCGACTTCTCGGCGCGCATCGCCCGCAACACCCAGCTGCTCATCCAGCAGGAGTCCGGCACCACCCGGGTCATCGACCCGTGGGGCGGCAGCGCCTACGTGGAGCGGCTGACCTACGACCTCGCCCGCAAGGCGTGGGCGCACATCCAGGAGGTCGAGCAGGCGGGCGGCATGGCCCAGGCCATCGACGCCGGCATCCCGAAGCTGCGCGTGGAGGAGGCCGCGGCCCGCACCCAGGCCCGCATCGACTCCGGGCGGCAGCCGGTGATCGGCGTGAACAAGTACCGGGTGGACAGCGACGAGGCGATCGAGGTCCTCAAGGTCGACAACTCGGCCGTGCGCGCCCAGCAGATCGAGAAGCTGCGGCGGCTGCGCGCGGAGCGGGACGAGACCGCGTGCCGGGACGCGCTGGACGCGCTGACCCGGGCGGCCGACGGTGACGGCAACCTGCTGGAGCTGGCCGTGCGCGCGGCCCGTGCCAAGGCGACGGTCGGCGAGATCTCCGACGCTCTGGAGAAGGTGTACGGGCGGCACGCGAGCCAGATCCGTACGATCTCCGGTGTGTACCGCAACGAAGCAGGCCAGTCCCCGTCCGTGGACCGCACCCGGGCCCTGGTGGACGCGTTCGAGGAGGCCGAGGGGCGCCGGCCGCGCATCCTGGTCGCCAAGATGGGCCAGGACGGCCACGACCGCGGCCAGAAGGTGATCGCGACCGCCTTCGCCGACCTCGGCTTCGACGTCGACGTCGGCCCGCTGTTCCAGACGCCGGAGGAGGTCGCCCGGCAGGCGGTCGAGGCGGACGTGCACGTGGTCGGCGTGTCCTCGCTGGCCGCGGGCCATCTGACCCTCGTCCCGGCGCTGCGCGAGAAGCTCGCCGAGGAGGGCCGCGAGGACATCATGATCGTGGTCGGCGGGGTGATCCCGCCGCAGGACGTGCCGACGCTGCTGGAGATGGGCGCCACGGCCGTGTTCCCGCCCGGGACGGTGATCCCGGACGCGGCCCGCGACCTGGTCAAGCAGCTGTCGGCCGACCTCGGCCACGAGCTGTAGCGCCGATGGCAGCGATCGATCTCGACACGTATGTGAAGGGTGTGCTCGACGGGAAGCGGGCCCTGGTGGCCCGCGCCATCACGCTCGTCGAGTCCACCCGGCCACAGCACCGGTCGCTGGCGCAGCAGTTGCTCACCGAGCTGCTGCCGCACAGCGGCCGGGCGCGGCGGATCGGCATCAGCGGGGTGCCGGGTGTCGGCAAGTCGACGTTCATCGACGCGTTCGGCACGATGCTGACCTCGCTGGGGCACCGGGTGGCGGTCCTCGCCGTCGACCCCTCGTCCACCCGGACGGGCGGCTCCATCCTGGGCGACAAGACGCGGATGGAACGCCTGGCGGTCGACCCGGCGGCTTTCGTCCGCCCCTCCCCCAGCGCGGGCACGCTGGGCGGGGTCGCGAAGGCCACCCGCGAGTCGATGGTGGTGATGGAGGCGGCCGGCTACGACGTGATCCTCGTGGAGACCGTCGGCGTCGGCCAGTCCGAGACGACGGTCGCCGAGATGGTCGACTCCTTCCTCCTGCTGACCCTGGCCCGCACCGGTGACCAGCTCCAGGGCATCAAGAAGGGCGTGCTGGAGCTGGCCGACGTGATCGCCGTCAACAAGGCCGACGGCCCGCACGAGCGCGACGCCCGCGCCGCCGCCCGGGAACTGGCGGGCGCCCTGCGCCTGATGCACGGCAAGGACGCCTTCTGGACCCCGCCGGTCCTGCACTGCAGCGCCCGCGAGTCGACCGGCCTGGACACGGTCTGGGAGCGGCTCGAACAACACCGCACCCTGCTCGACTCCACCGGCCGGCTCGCCGCCAAACGCCGGGACCAGCAGGTCGGCTGGACCTGGGCGATGGTCCGGGACGAACTCCTCGGCCGCCTCCACGCCGACCCCGCGGTCCGCGCCACCGCACCGGACCTCGAACGGCAGGTCAGAGAGGGGCGGTTGACGGCGACCCTGGCCGCGGAACGGATTCTGGCCGCGTTCGAGGGCCGTACGACATCCTCGGCCGACGGCTGAACGACCCGGCCCGCCGCGTCCGCCGACGCGGCGGGCCGGCCGTCTTCCACGGCCCTGGCGAACAGAAGAGACGACATCCCGTGCAGAGCTACGACATCAAGAGGGAACGGCGCGACCTCTACTCGGCCGCGCGGGGCCGGTTCGAGATCGTCGATGTGCCGCGCATGGGCTTCCTGATGGCGGACGGCCGTGGCAACCCGAACGCCTCGGCCGACTACCGCGCGGTGGTCGAGGCTCTGTACACCACCGCCTACGCCGTGCGCGCGATCGCCAAGGACCGGCTGGACCGGGCCCACACCGTCGGCCCGCTGGAAGGACTGTGGTCGGCGGACGACCTCAGCGTCTTCCAGACCCGTGCCCGCGACGAGTGGGTGTGGACGCTCATGATCGTCCAGCCGGGGTGGGTCACCGCCGCGATGGCCGACGAGGCGATGGACCGCGTCCAGCGGACGAAGGACCTCGCCGCCGGACACCGCGTGCGGTTCGACCACTACACCGAGGGGCGGTGCGTACAGACCCTGCACGTCGGACCGTACGACGAGGAGGCGCCCACGATCGCGCGCCTGCACGACGAGTTCCTGCCCGCCGAGAAGCTGGTCCCGCGCGGTCACCACCACGAGATCTACCTCTCCGACGCCCGCAGGACGGCCCCCGCCCGACTGCGCACCATCCTCCGCCAGCCCGTCGGCCCGGCGCACGGCTGAGGGCCGGCTCCCCATCCCGAGCCGGGCGGCAACTGAACCGCAACTAAACTTAACCGGTTTCGTTCGAACGGTTGTAACGGTCGGAAGACTTGTTCTAGCCTCACTGCCAGCCGCCGACCGGAGGGTCTTCTCCCCAGCTCTTTCGATGGCGAGCACGGCCATGCGTGTCCTTCGTCGGCGACTCGCGTCCCGCTGCCCGGTATGAGCCGCTGTCCAGAACGCGGGCGGCGGGATGTCCAACCGGCTCGGACCTTTTCCTTTCCACCGGTGCTCGCCGGCGGAAAGGGACGAGCCGGAAAGCGCCACCCCCACCATGACCGGCAGTGCCGTGCGACCCGGGCGTGTCCGGCGTCCGGCCGCACGAGCCACCACCTCGGGAGCAGCATGAGGAAGAGACTGGCCACCGCAGCGGGAGCGTTGCTGGCCCTGGCCGCCGCGGTCCTGGCCGCGCCGTCCCCCGCCCAGGCCGGGACAGCCGCCGGAACCCAGGCCGCACCGGGCTTCCACGTCGACGCCGGCCGGCTGGTGGACGCGGGCGGCAGGGACTTCGTCCTGCGCGGCGTCAACCACGCCCACGCCTGGTACCCCACCAGGACCGCGCAGGCCCTCAAGGACATCAAGGCGCTGGGCGCCAACTCCGTGCGGGTGGTGCTCGCCACGGGCGACCGCTGGGCCAAGAACGACACCGCCGACGTCGCGGCCGTCGTGTCGCAGTGCAAGCAGAATCGGCTCGTCTGCGTCCTGGAGGCGCACGACACCACCGGTTACGGCGAGCAGGACGGCGCCGTCCCGCTCTCCCGCGCCGTCGACTACTGGATCGGTGTCGAGGACGCGGTGAAGGGCCAGGAGAAGTACGTCATCCTGAACATCGGGAACGAACCGTACGGCAACGGCAGCTCCGGAGCCACACCCTGGACCGCCGACACCAAGAACGCGATCGGCCGCATGCGGGCGGCCGGATTCGAGCACACGCTCATGGTGGACGCCCCCAACTGGGGCCAGGACTGGTCGTTCACCATGCGCGACCACGCCGCGGAGGTATTCGCCGCGGACCCCGCGAAGAACACCGTGTTCTCCGTCCATATGTACGGTGTGTTCAACACCGCCGCCAAGGTGAAGGACTATCTCAACCGGTTCACCTCCCAGCGCCTTCCCCTCGTCGTCGGGGAGTTCGGCCACCTGCACTCGGACGGTGATCCGGACGAGGACGCCGTCATGTCGGCCGCGCGGCAGCTCGGGGTGGGGTATCTCGGCTGGTCGTGGAGCGGCAACGGCGGCGGTGTCGAGTACCTGGACATGGCCACCGGTTTCGACGCCGCGCGCCTCTCGGCCTGGGGGCGGCGCATCTTCTCCGGCGCCGACGGCATCCAGCAGACGGCCAAGGAGGCCGGCGTCTTCTCCGACGGCGGTCCGGCCGCCGGGAACTGCGAGGTCGGCTACCGCCTCAGTGACTGGGGCAACTGGTTCAACGCGGACGTCACCATCCGCAACACCGGTCCGACGGCCGTGAAGGGCTGGCAGCTCACGTTCTCGTTCCCCGGCGGGCAGCAGCTCCACCAGACGTGGAACGCCAAGGCCGTCCAGCAGGGCAGCGAGGTCCGGGCCGTCAACGAGTCCTGGACGGAGACCATCCCGGCCGGCGGCACCGTGAGCTTCGGCTTCAACGGTTCTTCCACCGGCACCAACGGCGTCCCGGCCGCCTTCGCCCTGAACGGCGGCACCTGCGCGAAGAGCTGACGCCCGTCTCCCGGGAGGACAGAGGGCCGCGTCCGTACCGGACGCGGCCCTTCGCGGATCACGGGGAATGCGTGCCCGGTGCCGGAGCGGTGGAACCGCGCGGGGTCAGCGACGGCGTCGGCACCTGAAGACCGGCGGTGCGCGCGCCGCCGATCACGTCGAAGAGCACGCGCGCCACCTCGGCGCCGAAATGGTGCACGTCGTGGCTCATCGCCGACATCGTGGGATGGGTGATCCGGCACAGCTGGGAATCGTCCCACGCCAGCAGCGACAGGTCGTACGGGATGGTGAAGCCCATCTCCGCCGCGACGCCCGCCCCCGCGACCGCCATGATGTCGTTGTCGTAGACGATGGCGGTGGGCCGCTCGGCGGCGAGCAGCAGGGTACGGGTGGCGCGGGCGCCCTCCTTCTCGTCGAAGCCGGTGGCGATCTGCCGCGCCTCCCCCAGGCCCAGTTCCCGGGTCGTGGCGGCGAAGGCGCGGGCCCGGATGGCGCTGTGCCCGAGCTCGGCCGGGCCGCCGACGCGCGCGATGCTGCGGTGGCCGAGAGCCGCGAGGTAGCGGACGGCCTCGGCGACCGCGGACGCGTCGTCCGTCCACACCGCCGGGAAGGGGCCGGTGAGGGAGGGGTGGGCGACGGCGACCGCGGGCATGCCCAGCCCCCGCAGGGAGGGCACCCGGGGATCGTCCTCGTGGAAGTCCACCAGGATCGCGCCGGCGATCATCCGGCCGCGCCACCACTCCTTGTAGAGCGTGATCTCCTCGTCGAGGTCGCGCACCAGCCGCAGCAGCAGGGAGCAGGACCGCTCCACGAGGACGCTCTCGATGCCCGAGATGAAGTCCATGTAGAACGGCTCCAGGCCGAGCAGCCGGGCCGGCCTGCGCAGAGCCAGCCCGACGATGTCGACCCGCTGGCTGGACAGGCTGCGGGCGGTCGCGCTGGGGGCCCAGCCCAGCTCCCGGGCCGCCGCGAAGATCCGCTCGCGGGTGGCTTCGGAGACGCCGGGTTTGTGGTTGAAGGCGAGCGACACCGCCCCCTTGGACACCCCGGCCCGGGCCGCGACGTCCTTGATGGTGACACGCTCCGCTGAGCCGCTCACGCCGGTTCCACGCAGAACAGGGCGGCCCTGGCGGCGTCGGCGGTGAGGGTGCCGCAGCCGTGCACACGGATGCGTGTCCGCTCGCCGGGCAGCAGGGTCTGCGGGCCGCTGTCGCAGGCGGCGGCCGGGCCGAGCCGGTCGGGCTGGAGCAGGAGGTCTCTGACGAGGGTACGGGCACTCACCACGATGTCGACTCTATCCCCCGGGCCGGGCACGGGCTCCAGAGTGACGTCGAAGCGGGGACGGGGGTAGGCGAAGTCCTTGTCGGGCACGGGAAAGTGCAGCGCGCGCAGCCCTCCCCCGCTCCCGGCGCCTCCCCCGCTCCCGGCGCCGGCCGGGCGGGCGGGCTCCCACGCGTCGGCGACCAGGAACTCCTTCGCGGACCGCTCGTCCGGTACGAGCCCCTCGGGCACCGCGATCCGGGCGACGGCACGGGGATCCGCGGTCACGTCGAGAGCGGCCTCACCGACCGTGGTCCCGTCCGCCCCCGTCCGCCGCAGCGTCACCGTCGTACGCCAGGGCTCGGCGGACTGGTTCACCGCGGCGAGCACCAGGCCGCCCGCGCCCGGCTGGAGAGTGAGGAGCCGGTCCGCGTACACCCGGCGCAGCTCGTGGTAGAGGGGCTTGAGGCGGCCGTCGCCGTCGATGGCGGCCCAGGAGGTGACCGGCCAGCAGTCGTTGAGCTGCCAGACGACCGTGCCGGCGCAGACGGGCCAGTGCGAGCGCCAGTGCTCGATGCCCGCGGCGACCGCGCGTGCCTGCACGAGCTGGGTCAGGTAGTGCCAGCGGTCGAAGTCGTCCTCGGGAAGCGGGAAGTGGCGGGCGACACCGCGGTCCAGTTTGCCGTTGCCGTCCTCGGCCTTCTGGTGGTGCAGCATCCCCGGGGAGTCCGGGGCGAGCCGCTCCCCGGGCAGGGCGCGGCGCAGGGTGGCCAGCGCGGGCGGTGCCTGCCAGCCGAACTCCGCGACGAAGCGGGGCACGCTCGCCCGGTACTCGGCGTAGTCCTGCCGGTTCCACACCTCCCACGAGTGATGCGTACCGTGCGCGGGGTCGTTGGGGTGGTGGTCCCAGGACCCGGACCAGGGGCTGCCTGCCGTGTACGGGCGGGTGGGGTCGAGTTCGGCGACGATCCGGGGCAGCAGGCCGAGGTAGTAGCCCTCCCCCCAGGAGTCGCCCGCGAGGGGCGCCTCCCATTCCCAGTCGCGGAAGCCCCACAGGTTCTCGTTGTTGCCGTTCCACAGCACCAGCGAGGGGTGCGGCATGAGCCGGACAACGTTGTCGCGGGCCTCGGCCTCGATCTCGCCCCGCAGCGGCTGTTCCTCCGGGTAGGCGGCGCAGGCGAAGAGGAAGTCCTGCCAGACCATGAGGCCGAGTTCGTCGCAGGCGTCGTAGAAGGCGTCGTCCTCGTAGATGCCGCCGCCCCACACCCGCACCAGGTCGACGTTGGCCTCCGCGGCCCGGGTGAGCCGTGTGCGGTAGCGCTCGGGGGTGACGCGGGAGGGGAAGGCGTCGTCGGGGATCCAGTTGACTCCGCGGGCGAAGATCCGTACGCCGTTGACGACGAGGGTGAAGCCGGTGCCGTGCTCGTCGGCCGAGCGGTCCAGCTCGACGGTGCGGAAGCCGATCCGGCGGTGCCAGGTGTCGAGCGGGCCGCCCTCTTCGTCGCTCAGGGTGAGCCGGAGGTCGTACAGGGGCTGCTCGCCGTAGCCGCGGGGCCACCACAGCCGTGCGTCCGGCACCTCCAGGCGCAACACCGCCTCGTCGCCGTTCAGTTCGGCCTCGGCGCGGGCGCCGGCCACCCGGGCCTCGGCGCGCAGCGTACGCCCCCGCCCCTGCGCGGTGCGTTCGATCGCCAGCCGTACCTCCACCCGGCCGGTGCCCTCCGCCACGGTGACCAGGGGGCGGACGTGGGCGATGCGGGCGGTGGACCAGTGCTCCAGCCGCACCGGCCGCCAGATGCCCGCGGTCACCAGCGTCGGTCCCCAGTCCCAGCCGAAGTTGCAGGCCATCTTGCGGATGTACTGCGACGGCTCCGGATAGACGTTGGGCCGTTCCCCCGTGACGGCACGGACGGCGGCGGCCTCGTCGTAGGCGGAGGCGAACCGGATCTCCAGCCGTCCGGTCCGGCCCGTGACGTCGAACCGGTACCGGCGGTGCATGTTGCGGGTCCTGCCGACCGGGCGGCCCCCCAGGGTGATGTACGCGGCCGTGTCCAGCCCGTCGAAGACCAGGTCGGTGCGCTCGTGCGCGCTGCCGTGGCCGAGGTCGCGGACGTAGGTCCAGGCGCGGCGGCCCACCCAGGCGACGTCGGTCTCGTTGCGGCCGAGGAACGGATCCGGGATGACCCCCGCGGTCAGCAGGTCGGTGTGGACGCAGCCGGGCACCGTGGCCTCCAGCGATTCCTCTCCATGGCGCAGGCTCCAGCCCTCGGTGAGCTGGGTGACGTCCTTCATGGCGCGGCTCCAATCGCCTGACTCAGGCAGGTGGACGGACAACGGCGGACAACCTAACCCGCTGACCAGCCCTTGTCCATAAACCGGTCAAGCCGCTTACTCCCATCCTGGAGTCTTCGGTATCCGCACGTGGACGCCACCCACCGAACTAGCCGAATAACGATTAGGCATCGTGCTCGAAACGCAAGCTTTACCGGTTCACCAGCGGCTGACATAGTGCCGACATCCCGCTCGCAGAGCTGAGCCGCGATCCTGAAGGAGCTGGGCACATGGGGAAGAAGAAGGCGCTCACGGGAGCGCTTCTGGCCGCCGCGATCATGACGGTCGCGGGATGCAGTGGCCGGAGCACGGCGTCCGGTGAGACGGCGAAGGCACCCGCCGACCCCGCCGACGCCTCGGGCACCATCAAGGTGCTGACCCACCGCACCGACCTGGTCCAGAACGGGACGATGGCCGAGTACGCCGCCGAGTTCAACAAGACCTACCCGGACGTGAAGGTGACGTTCGAGGCCCTCACGGACTACGAGGGCGAGGTCAAGATACGGATGAACACCGACGACTACGGCGACGTCCTGATGATCCCGGCCGCCGTCGCCAAGAACGACTACCCGAAGTTCTTCGCCCCGCTGGGCAACGCCGGGGAGCTGGGCGGCAGGTACCGCTTCAGCGACAAGGCCGAGGTCGGCGGCAAGGTCTACGGCATCAGCACCTTCGGCACCGCCAACGGCTTCCTCTACAACAAGGCGGTCTGGAAGAAGGCCGGCATCACCAAGTGGCCCGCCACGCCGGAGGAGTTCGTCGGCGACCTGAAGGCGATCAGGTCCAGGACGGACGCGGTGCCGTACTACACGAACTTCAAGGACGGCTGGCCGCTGACCGCGTGGAGCAACAACATCGGCTCGGTCACCTGCGACGCCAAGGCCAACGACAAGCTCGCCGGCCCGGTGTCCCCGTGGAAGCGGGGCGGCGAGCTGCACACGATCGACTCACTGCTCCACGACATCGTCGAGGAGGGCCTGTCCGAGAAGGACCCCAACACCACCAACTGGGAAGCCTCGAAGGACATGATCGCCAAGGGCGAGGTCGCCACCATGCAGCTGGGCTCCTGGGCGATCACCCAGATGCGTGACGCGGCCCGGAAGAACGGCGCCGACCCGGAGGACATCGGCTTCATGCCCTTCCCGGCGCAGAAGGACGGCACGTACTGCGCCGTCCTTGCCTCCGACTACCAGCAGGCGGTCAACATCCACTCCGGCCACAAGACGGCGGCGCGGGCCTGGATCGACTGGTTCGCGGAGAAGTCCGGCTTCTCGGTGAAGGAGGGCGCCGTGCCCGCCCTGAAGTCCGCTTCCCTGCCCAGCACGCTCAAGGACTTCGTTGACAACGATGTCACCTTCGTGGAGCGGTCCGAGGCGAAGACCGGCCAGGTCAACGCGATCGACAACGCGGCCGAGATCGGCCTGAACAAGCCGGACTACCGGCAGAAGCTCGTCGACACCGCGCGCGGCGCGCAGCGGGGCAGCCTCGACGACTTCTTCGCGGACCTCGACAAGCGGTGGAACGAGGCGGCCGGCACCGCCGGCTCCTGACCTCGCCGGCTCCTCTGCCCCCAGTCGACACCGGCCCCGCCCGGACCAGCGGACGGGGCCGACCGCCCGTCGCAGATCAGCGGACGAAGAAAGGCCGACATGACCGAGACGACCCACACGGCACCTGCCAAGGTGCCGCGCGCCACCGCCCCGCCCCCCGCGACGGGGCGCCGCTCCTCGCCCCCGCGCGGCGGTCCGCTGCGCCGCCTTACGCCGTGGCTCTTCCTCGCCGTCCCCCTGGTCCTGCTGGTCACGTTCACCTACGTGCCCGTGGGCAACATGATCTACTACTCCCTCACCGACTGGGACGGCGTCAGCCCCGACCGGAACTTCACGGGCCTCGACAACTACGAGCAGATCTTCACCCGGCCCGAGCTGTTCCGGGTGTTCTTCGTCAGCCTCTACTACCTCGCGGCCTCGGCCGTGCAGATCGCGATCGCCCTGTACTTCGCCACCGTGCTCAGCTTCGACCTGCGCTTCCGCAACCTGTTCAAGGGGATCCTGTTCTTCCCCTATCTGATCAACGGCGTGGCGATCGGCTTCGTGTTCCTGTACTTCTTCCAGGACGGCGGCACGCTCGACTCGGTGCTGTCATGGTTCGGCGCCGGCTCCGACCACGCCTGGCTCGGCGACCCCACCTCGGCGAACGTCTCGCTGGCCGGGGTCTCCGTCTGGCGCTTCACCGGCCTCAACTTCGTACTGTTCCTGGGCGCGATCCAGTCCGTCCCGGCCGAGCTGTACGAGGCGGCCCAGCTGGACGGGGCCACGCGCTGGCAGCAGTTCCGGCACATCATCGCCCCGAGCATCCGCCCGGTGGTCAGCCTGAGCGTCATCCTGGCGATCTCCGGCTCCCTGGCGGTGTTCGAGATCCCGTACATCATGACCGCCGGCGCGACCGGTACGACGACCTTCGTCATCCAGACGGTCAAGCTCGCCTTCCAGTTCAACAAGACGGGCCTGGCGTCGGCCGCGGCTGTCGTCCTGCTGCTGATCATCCTGCTGATCACCTGGATCCAGCGCCGCCTCGTGCCCGACGAGAAGGTGGACCTCGTATGACCACGCCCCTGCCCGCACGGCGCCGCCGGCTCGCGCCCGCCCTGACCTACCTGTCGCTGGTCGTCGCGTCGCTGGTGGTCCTGATCCCGCTCGTCGTCGTCTTCCTGACCTCGCTGAAGACCTCCCAGGAGGTGACCGACGGCGGTGCCCTGTCGCTGCCGGGCGACTGGCTCAACTTCGACAACTACGTGACGGCGTTCACCGACGGCAAGATGCTGTCCGCCTTCGCCAACACCGCCGTCATCCTGCTGTTCTCCATCACCGGCACGGTGATCATCGGCTCGATGACCGCGTACGCCATCGACCGCTTCGACTTCCGGGCGAAGAAGCCGGTCATGGCGCTGTTCCTGATCGCCACGCTGGTCCCCGGGGTCACCACCCAGGTCGCGACCTTCCAGGTGGTCAACAGCTTCGGCCTGTTCAACAGCCTCTGGGCGCCCGTCCTGCTCTACATGGGGACGGACATCGTCTCGATCTACATCTTCCTCCAGTTCATCCGGGGCATCCCCGTCTCCCTCGACGAGGCCGCGCGGCTGGACGGGGCGAACTCGTTCACCATCTACTGGAAGATCATCCTGCCCCTGCTGAAGCCGGCCATCGCCACCGTGGTGATCATCAAGGGGATCACCGTCTACAACGACTTCTACATCCCCTTCCTCTACATGCCCTCGGAGGACCTGGGCACGATCTCCACCGCCCTGTTCCGCTTCAAGGGGCCCTTCGGCGCGCACTGGGAGAACATCTCGGCCGGCACCATCCTGGTGATCGCCCCCACCCTGCTCGTCTTCCTCTTCCTCCAGCGCTACATCTACAACGGCTTCGCGCGGGGGGCGACCAAGTGAGACGGCCCGGCTGCACGCAGACGGGCTGCGGAGCCGACGCCACGGGAAGCGCGCGATGTCCCCCGGGGCGCCGAACGAACGCCGAGGCCACCCGTCCGTGCCTCCCAGGCGGGGCAGGACGGGCTGCCGTCCCCTGACGGTGGGACAGGGGCCGCGGAGGACCTCACCACGGCCGATCGCGGCCGGCTCCCGGCCCCGCGGCCGACCGACATCGTCGTACGGCAGGCTGCTGCTGGACCGGGCGTGGCCCAGCAGGCGCACCAGGTCGGCGAGATTGCCACGCTCCAGATGCGCCTTCCGGCCGGTCAGGCCGCCCTGGTGCGTACCCGGACCTGTCCTTGGACGCCGTTTCTCTCGGCTTGCGACATGAGACGGCGTCTTAGGGGCGCGGTGAGCCATTGAGCAAGCGTGCCCGCGATGAGCCGGTCGTAGAGCCCGGGACGTCTGTACTGGGCCGGGCGGGCTGCTGCCGTCGACGGCCGGCGCAACAAGGCTCCGCCGCCTGCAACCTTTCCCCCCGTCCGACTGTCTCCTGATCATCAGCCGCTCCTTGTGGTCCGTGAGAGATCAATCGGCACGGGAGCGGTCGCACGGAATCTGGAGACACTTCATGCGCATTCGCCCCGCAGCCTGCGCGGCACTCCTCGTGGCGGCCCTCGCCCCCGTCCTCACGGCACCTCCCGCCGGCGCGGCGGCGGCCAGGTACGCGGACGACTTCAACGGCGACGGCTACCGCGACTACGCCAGCTACACCTACGAGCAGTACAGCAAGGGCGGCGGCGTCCGGATCACTTTCGGTACCGCCTCCGGACCCGGCACCCAGACCCAGTTGATCACCCAGGACAGCCCCGGTGTCCCCGGCGCCGACGAGACGGAGGACCAGTTCGGCGACGTCCGGGTGCCCGCCGACTTCAACGCCGACGGATACGGGGACCTCGCCGTGTCGGTGTCGCGTGAGGACGTCGACGGACGCACGGACGAGGGCGGCGTCGTCATCCTGTGGGGCAGCGCGACCGGCCTCTCGGGTGGCACCGCGATCCCCAACGCCGGCGCCAAGGTGTCGAACGCCCGCTTCGGCCGCGACCTCGCCGCCGGGGACTTCAACGGGGACGGCAAGAAGGACCTGGCCGCGATCAGCGGGAGCAAGGCCTACGTCTACCGCAGCATCACGCGCACCGGTGTGGCAGGCTCGGTCACCAGCCACGACAAGACGACGAGATTCGCGCCCACGTCCCTGGTCTCGGGCAACATGAACGGGGACTCCAAGACCGACCTGGTGATCATCGGAATCACCGACGAGCCCGACAACTTCGGCACGGACGCGTGGTTCGTCAAGGGCGGTTCCCCGCTCAGCGCGGGCAAGACCCTGCGCCTCGTCACGAACTACGGCGACCCCAGCGAGGCGGTGATCGCCGACTTCAACAAGGACGGCTACGGGGACCTCGCGGCGGGCAGCCAGATGTACAACAACTACCAGGGCCGGGTGTCCCTCTGGTACGGCTCCTCCACCGGCCCCGCCACCTCCGCCCGTATCACGCAGGCCACCACCAACGTCGCCGGCACCCCAGAGTCCGGCGACCTGTTCGGCTCCTCCGTCTCGGCCGCCGACATCAACGGCGACGGCTACAAGGACCTCGCGATCGGCGTCTACGGAGAGAAGATCAGCCAGGAGACGACCGAGGGCGGCGTCCACGTCCTGCGCGGCGGCGCCAGCGGGATCACCGGCACCAACTCCCAGTGGCTCGCCCGCAACACCGCCGGCGTCCCCGGCGATGTCGCGTGGAACGACTGCTTCGGCGAGCCGGTCCGCCTCCGCGACACCAACCGCGACGGCAAGGCCGACCTCCACATCGGCGCCGTCAACGGCTCGCTGCGCTTCCCCGGCACGTCGTCCGGCGTCACCACGACCGGTGTGACCGACGCCGACAGGGAACTCATCTGGGGCATGCTCCAGTAGGCCCGGCCTCCCGCCCAGCTGCCTGGGCTCGCCTTGTTCGTACGAGTGCGGCCGCGTCGTGGCCGCACGCGCAGTTCCCCGCGCCCCTGAGACGCCGTTTCATCTCGTGAGCCAGCGGTAGCTGATGAGGGCTGCGGCGATGCCGACGAAGGCCAGGAAGTGCTCGGCCTCGCGCTCGTAACGGCGGTGCAGCCTTCGGCAGCCGGCCAGCGAGGACACGGTCCTTTCGACAACCCAGCGGTGTCGGCCGAGCCGGGTGGAGGACTCGATGCCCTTGCGGGCGATGCGGTGGCGGATGCGACGCTCGCGAAGCCATTTCCGCTCCGCATGGAGTTTGGCCGGATGCCGGCGGCGCGGGCCCCGGCGGGAGCGGACGGGCGGGATCCCGCGCACGAGCGGTTGCAGGCCGAGGCTCTCGTGCACGGTGGCGCCGGAGATCCCCAGCGACAACGGCACGCCTTTTCGGTCGGTGATGAGGTCAATCTTCGATCCCGGCTAGCCACGGCCGGTCGGACTCGGTCCGGTCAGTGGCCCCCTTTTTGCCGCCCGGACGCTGACGGAGTCGACGAAGCGCCGGTAGACGGTGGGCCAGGCCGGCTCGAACACCGGCGGCACTGCCGCCAGGTGCAGCGTGGGCAGTGCCTCCGGTCCTGTCCAGCCGGTTGGCCAGTCGGCGACCGGCCGGGCCGCGCGGGTCCGGGGTGCGGCGCCGGCGGTCAACCCACGACGTTTCCGGCGCGCAGCCCGAAGCCGGCCGGGACGTCGGCGGGGTCGCCGCCCTGGGTGACGATCTTGTTCTCGCCGTCGACGAAGACGACCCGGGGGACGAGGTCGCGGGCCTCGCGGTCCTCGACGGAGGCGTAGGCGATGATGATGACGAGGTCGCCAGGGCTGATCAGCCGGGCGGCCGCGCCGTTGATGCCGATGACGCCGGAGTCGCGGGGCCCCTCGATGACGTACGTGGACAGGCGGGCGCCGTTGTCGATGTCGACGATGTCGACCTTCTCGCCGGGGAGCAGGTCGGCCGCCTCCATCAGGTCCCTGCTCACCGTGAGGGATCCCACGTAGTGCAGGTCCGCCTGGGTCACGGTGGCCCGGTGGATCTTGGACTTCATCATGGTCCGGTACATGTCGCTCATTCCTTCTGGGTCGGGCGTCGGGCGGGCCGGTGCCGGGGTGTCCGGTGTGTCGGTCAGAGGAGGGCGCCGAGGCGCCGCCGGATGTCCCCTGTCACCTCGGCCTCGTGGTCGACGAGGAAGAAGTGGCCGCCGGTGAAGGAGCGCGCCTCGAACGGCGCGGTGGTGAGCTCGGACCAGGCCCGCACGTCCTCGGCGGACGGGCCGGGGTCCGCCTCCCCGTAGTAGGCGGTGATCGGGATGCTCAGGGCAGGGGCCTTGGGGCCCGCGACATAGGCGTCGAGCAGCTCGTAGTCGGCGCGGATCGGCGGGAGGACCAGTTCCCGCAGTTCGGGGTCGCGCAGCAGCTCCGCGCCGGGCCCGCCGAGACCGTGCACGGTGGCCAGCAGTTGCTCGTCGCCTAGGTCGCCGTCGCCCACGCGCACCAGGCGGTGCGGTGCCGCCCGGCCGGAGACGAACAGCGCGACCGGGGCCTTCGTCGCGTCACGCCGGGCGAGCAGGGCGGCCACCTCGTGGGCGACCGACGCGCCCATGCTGTGCCCGAAGAAGACCGTGGGTGTGCTCATGTGGGGCGCCAGCGCGTCGGCGATCCGTCCGGCGAGTTCCGCCATGTCGCCGACGAGAGGTTCGGCGATGCGCTCCTCGCGGCCCGGGTAACGGACCGCGCTCACCTCCCAGTCCTCCGGCATCGCCGAGTGCCAGGTACGGAAGAAGCTCGCCGTGCCGCCGGCGTGCGGGAAGCAGACGATCCGTGTCCGGGGTGAGGCGACGGGCCGGAAGGTACGCAGCCACGGTGTGCGGAGGGCGGAGGAAAGGGACATGGCCGGGACCCTAGGCGCGCGCCTTATCGACGGCGTATCGGTTCCCCAACCGGACGGCGTGATCCGCCGGACGGACCGGGACACGTCGCTGCGAAGCGCGCGCGATAACAAGACGAAAGCTGTGCGACCTACCTTCTGAGCTGGCGTGATGACGGTGGTCAGGGGTGCCCGGGCGGCACGGACTCCCGGTCGCTCGCCGCCGGTCTCCCCGTTCGTCCGCGCCGGTCCTCAAGATCTCGCCGCACTGCGCGCGGGCGCGGAACACGGGGCTCCGGGCCCTCGGCGCCCGGGCGCCCCGACGGGCCGTTCTGGCCGGCGTACCACGAGCATCACTACGACTGCACTAGGAGTCAGCGGCATGGCTGGAACATCGGGGCACGGTTCGGATCTGCCGGGCGTGGACATTCAGGTGCCGGCCGCGTGGAACGACACCGAGCGCGAGGTGCCCGACGCGAGCTTGCGCGCGTTGTTCGAGGAGCAGGTGGCGCGGACGCCGGACGCCGTGGCGGTGCTGTGCGGGGACGACCGGCTGACCTACGCGGAGTTGGACGCCCGCGCCAACCGCCTGGCCCGTCTGCTGTGCGGCCGGGGCGCCGGACCGGAGCGCTACGTGGCCGTGGCGCTGCCCCGGGACGTGGACCTGCCCGTCGCACTGCTCGCGATCGCCAAGACCGGCGCCGCCTATCTGCCGGTCGACCCGGAGCACCCGGCCGAGCGCATCGGCCACATCTTCGCGGACGCCGACCCGGTGTGCGTGCTGGCCACCACGGACACGGCACCGCGGCTGCCGGTGGATGCCTCGCTGCTCGTCGCCGTGGACACCGCGGAGGTCCGGGACGAGCTGGCCGCCCTTCCGGACACCGCGCCGGCCGCCGCCACGGACTCCCTCGAACACCCCGTGTACGCCATCTACACCTCCGGTTCGACGGGCCGTCCCAAGGGCGTCGTCATCACCGGCCGCAACCTGGTCAACTTCCTGGCCGCCATGCGGGAGCACTTCGCCCCGGCGCCGTCGGACCGGCTACTGGCCGTGGCCACGGTGGCCTTCGACATCGCGGGCCTCGACTTCTACCTGCCGCTGCTGTCCGGTGCCTCGGTGGTGGTGGCGACGTCCGAGCAGGCCCGGGACACGGCCCGCATCGCCGAGCTGCTGACCGCCGGCGGGGTCACCGTCATGCAGGCCACGCCGTCGCTGTGGCAGGGTCTGGTCGCCCAGCACCCCGAGGCCGTGCGGGGGCTGCGCATCCTGGTCGGCGCGGAGCCGCTGCCGCCGGCGCTGTCCCGGCGGATGCGGCAGCTCGCCGCGAGCGTGACCAACCTGTACGGCCCGACGGAGACCACCGTCTGGTCGGTCCTCGCGGACGTCACCGAGGACGGGCGCGCACCGATCGGCCGGCCGATCGGCAACATGCGGATGTACGTCCTGGACGCCGAGCTGCGCCCGGTCCCGGTCGGCACGCCGGGCGAACTGTACATAGCCGGGCACGGCGTGGGGCGCGGCTATCTGGGCCGCCCCGACCTGACGGCGGAGCGCTTCGTCGCGAACCCCTTCGACGCGGCCGGGTCGCGCATGTATCGCACGGGCGACCTCGTGTCCTGGCGTCCCGACGGCCTGCTGGACTACCACGGCCGTGTCGACTTCCAGGTGAAGGTGCGCGGCTTCCGCATCGAGCTGGGCGAGATCGAGGCGGTCGTCGCGGCCGACCCGGCCGTGGCCCAGGTCGTCGCGGTGGTCCGCGAGGACCGGCCCGGTGACCAGCGGATCGCGGCCTACGTCGTGCCCGTGGACGGCGATTCCGCCGTCGACGTGGCCCGGCTCCGGGAGCGCGCCGCGCAGGCCCTGCCGGCGTACATGGTCCCGGCGGCGTTCGTCGTGCTCGACTCCTTCCCGCTGAACCCGAACGGCAAGGTCGACCGCAAGGCCCTGCCCGCGCCGGACTTCGCGGCGGCCGCCGGGGCGGCGAGGGCGGGTGGCGCCGGGCGCCGGCCGCGCGACGCGCGCGAGGAGATCGTGTGCGGGCTGCTCGCCGAGGTGCTCGGCGTGGAGCGGGTGTCGGTGGACGACAGCTTCTTCGACCTCGGCGGCCACTCGCTGCTGGCCACCCGTCTCATCAGCCGGATCCGTGCGGCCTTCGGGGTGGAACTGACCCTGCGGGACCTGTTCGAGGCGCCGACCGCGGCCGGTGTCGCCGGTCGGCTCGGGGAGGCCGTGAGTGCCCGGCCGGCGCTGACCAAGGCGGAGCGGCCGGAGCGGCTGCCGCTGTCCCCGGCCCAGCGGCGCCTGTGGTTCCTGCACCAGCTGGAGGGTCCCAGCGCCACCTACAACCTGCCCGCGGCACTCCGGCTGTCGGGCACGCTGGACGTGCCGGCCCTGCGGGCGGCGGTGGCCGACCTGGTCGCTCGGCACGAGAGCCTCAGGACCGTGTTCCCCGAGACGGACGGCACGCCCTACCAGCGGGTGCTGGACGCGGAGGCGGCCCTGCCCGCCGTCGAGGTCGTCGAGACGACCGCGGACGGTCTGGCGGCGGCCCTGGCCCAAGCCGCGGAGTACACCTTCGACCTGGCGTCCGAGGCCCCGCTGCGGGCCACCCTGTTCACGGTCGGGCCGAAGGAGCACGTGCTGCTGCTCCTGGTGCACCACATCGCCGGTGACGGCTGGTCGATGGACCCGCTGATCGGTGATCTGTCGGCGGCGTACACGGCCCGCTGTGCGGGCGGGGCGCCGGAGTGGGAGCCGCTGCCGGTGCAGTACGCCGACTACACGCTGTGGCAGCAGGCTCTCCTCGGGGACGAGTCGGATCCCGGCAGTGTGATCGCCCGTCAGATCGACTACTGGCGCACGGCCCTGGCGGGGCTGCCGGAGCAGCTGGAGCTGCCGACGGACCGGCCGCGTCCGGCCGAGGCCAGCCACCGCGGCGAGCGGGTCGGGTTCACCTGGGACGCCGAGCTGCACGGCGCGATCGTCCGGCTGGCGCGGCAGCAGCAGTCGAGTGTGTTCATGGTGGTGCAGTCCGCCCTCGCGGCCCTGCTCACCCGGCTGGGCGCCGGCACCGACATCCCCATCGGCACGGCGGTCGCCGGCCGCGCGGACGACGCGCTGGACGGCCTCGTCGGCTTCTTCGTGAACACGCTGGTGCTGCGCACGGACACGTCGGGCGACCCGTCCTTCGGCGAACTGCTGGACCGCGTGCGGGAGTCGAACCTCGGCGCCTACGCCCACCAGGAGCTGCCGTTCGAGCGGCTGGTGGAGATCGTCAACCCGCATCGCTCCCTCGCCCATCACCCGCTCTTCCAGGTGATGCTGACCTTCCAGAACAACGACGCCGAGGCCGACCTGCCGGGTCTGCGGGCCCGGTCGCTGCCGCTGGAGGTCGAGGCGGCGAAGTTCGACCTGGCCTTCGACGTCGAGGAGCGCACGACGGAACAGGGCCGGCCCGCGGGGGTCCGGGGTTCCGTCGAGTTCGCGACGGACCTCTTCGACCGGGAGACCGCCGTCGCGGTCGCGGACCGGCTGGAACGGCTGCTGCGTTCGGTGACCACCGACCCGTCCCGGCCGCTCAGCACCCTCGACGTGCTCTCCCCCGACGAGCGCGACCGGATACTCACACGGTGGAACGCCACCGCGCACGCCGTGCCCGACGCCACGCTGCCCGAGCTGTTCCAGGCCCAGGCCGCCCGCACCCCGCAAGCCATCGCCGTACAACACGACGACGCCACCCTGACCTACGCGGAACTCAACACCCGCGCCAACCGGCTCGCCCACCACCTGATCGGCCGGGGCATCGGACCCGAACAGTACGTCGCCCTCGCCCT
>NZ_MUMF01000164.1 GCF_002155905.1 Streptomyces tricolor
GGTGCCGGCGAGCAGGCCGGGGAGGAGGCCGCCGCCGAAGTAGCCGCCCGCCCAGGGGCCGTACGCCGGGCCCGCGTCCCAGTAGGGGCGGCGGCCCTGGTCGGTGTCGACCTCGCGGATCACGGGGTCGCGGCCGTCGGCCAGACGGGTGGCGTCGGCCGCGCAGACCGGGACCTCGCGCCGGCTGCCGCCGGGCGGGGTCCAGACGGCGTCGGAGACCGAGGGGCCGTGGCGGGGGTCGAAGAAGCACGGCGGGCGGCGTTCCGGCAGGGGGCGGTTCTCGCGCCGGGCGGCCAGCCGGGCGAGGGAGAAGCGGCCGTCCTGCAAGGTCTCGGTCACCGGCCGGACGTCCTCCGGTCTCCGTGCCGCGGCCATGCGCTGCTTGGCGGTGTCGTAGGCGTCCAGGGCATGCTCGTAGTCGGCGCGCATCGCGTCGTCGGCGCCCGGTTCCGAGGGGCGGAAGTCGAGGCGGTCGAGTTCCTCGCCGAACGCGGTGATGTCCTCGTCCACGACCACCCGCAGCCGGTCCAGGGCGGCCCGCTGCTCCTCCTCGCGGCGCCGGCGGCTGCGCCGGACCAGCGCGTACGCGCCCGTGCCCGCGATGACCAGGATCGCGGCCGTCGTGATCAGCCCCGTGGTGGACATGCCGCTGCCGTCGGCGGCCGAGCCGCCCCAGCTGCGCGGGGCGTGGCCGCCCATGTTGGCCAGGGCGCGGTCGGTGAAGTCGGCCAGCTGGGCCTTGGCGTCCTCGCCCTGGACGCTGCGGACCAGGTTCTGCCGGGCCGCGGACGACATGACGGAGGAGTCGGCGCGGGCGTCGAAGCGGTCGCCGAGGCGGATGCCGTACAGGCCGGTGACGCCGGTCGCCGCGCGCAGGTCGGAGAAGAGGTTCGTGGTGCGGTATCCGTCCGGGAGGACCGCGATGAACAGGGGTTTGTCCGCCTCCTTGATCCGGTCGGCGAGGGTGTCGGCGTCGGCGTCGGACAGCTGGTCCCGGGCCGCCGGGTCGACGTAGACCGGGCCGGCGCGCAGGGCCCGGGCGATGGTGGAGACGCTGGTGTCCGCGCTCGCTCCGGGCGCCCACACGGCGGCCAGGACCAGGGCCAGGACGGCCAGGAGCAGGGCGGGGAGGCTTCGGGTCCGCGGCACGGCCTTCATACCTCGAAACTACCCGAAACCTCCCCATAACGGTCAGCCTTCTCGGCCTGGGTTCAGGCCGCCCGGTAGGCCTGCGCCAGCTTCTGCACCGCCTTTCCGTAGCGGCCGGTCAGCAGCAGGTGGTCGGCGTCGGCGAAGGGGGCCGCGACCGCCTGGGTGACGTGGCCGTCCGCCTTCTGCTGGACGAGCAGCCGGGCCTTGGTCACCAGGGCCCGTCCGGTCCGCTCGTCGCCGCGCCGCTCGGCCGCCGCGGCCCGGGCGGCGAGGTCGTGCAGGGTGGCCGTACCGCCCTTCGGGACCTGGGTGAGCGTGGTCAGGCCCCACCCGTAGGGGAACTGCGGGTCGTACGCCGCATCGCCCACGTTGATCGGCAGCTGCGCCTCCGACTTCGGCCAGGTGACCGGGAGCTGTCCGGTGAAGGGGCGCCTTCCGTAGAGGACGTCGGCGACGCCGTCGCCCTCGGTGCCGGGCAGCCAGGAGGCCACCAGGGCGTCGATCGCGTCCAGCCGGTCGCCGACGAGCTGCGGGCGGCCGGAGACGATCAGCACCGCGCATTTCATGGCCGCGCACACCCTGTCGACGGCGGCCCGGTCGGCGGCGGACAGCTTCAGGTCGTGGCCGTTGCCGACGTCTCCGACGCCCTCGGCGTACGGGGTCTCGCCGACGACGACCACGCCGACGTCGTGGCCGGCCGTCGGGGCGGAGGCGTCCTTCGAGTAGGTGATGTCGCCGCCCGCCTTCCGCAGGCCCTCCAGGATCGTCGTGCCGGGGACGGTGTTCCCGGAGGCGCCCTGCCAGGTGAGGGTCCAGCCGCCGGTCTGGTTGCCGATGTCGTCGGCGTTGGACCCGGCGACGTACACCTTCTGGCTCTTCCTCAGCGGCAGCAGGCCCCCGGAGTTCTTCAGGAGCACCTGCGACGCGGCGGCGGCCTGCCGGGCCACGGCCCGGTGCTCCGGCGAACCGATCCGGGCCGCCCCGCTCGTGTCGGCGTACGGGTGCTCGAAGAGGCCGAGCCTGAACTTCTCGGTGAGGATGCGGGAGACCGCGTCGTCGATCCGCCGCTCGCTGATCCGGCCCGCCCTCACCTCGTCGGCGAGCGTGGTGCTGAACTCCTTGTACGTGTACGGCACCATCATCATGTCGACGCCCGCGCCGACCGAGGCGCGGACCCGGGCGGCGAAGTCGCCGGGGAGCTGGTCGACGGCGTTCCAGTCGCTGATGACGAAGCCGTCGAAGCCCATGCGGCCCTTGAGCACGCCGTTGATCATGTCGCCGCGGGCGTGCATCTTCACCGCGCCCTTGCCGTCTCCGGCGATGTCCAGGGACGAGTACGACGGCATGACCGTGCCGACGCCCCGCTCGACGGCCGTGCGGTACGGGGCCAGGTGGAGATCCTCCAGCTGCTCGCGGGTGACCGTGGTGACGCCCTGGTCGATGGTGTACGTCCCGGTGGTCGAGGAGCCGTACGCGGTGCCGCCGTCGGCCACGAAGTGCTTGGCCGTGGCGAGCACCTTGTCCGGGCGCCGCAGGTCCCGGCCGTCGGCGCGGCCCTGGAGGCCCTGGATCACGGTCTCCATGGAGTCGACCAGCGCCGGGTCCTCGCCGAAGGACTCGTAGGAGCGGCCCCAGCGTTCGTCGCGGCTCACGCACAGGCAGGGCGCGAAGTCCCAGGGGACGCCGGTGGCGCGGACCTCGGCGGCCGTCACCGCGCCCGTCCGCCGGGCGATCCGGGGGTCGCGGGTGGCGCCGATGCCGATGTTGTGCGGCATGACGGTGGCGCCGGAGAGGTTGTTGTGGCCGTGGACCGCGTCGACGCCGTAGATCAGCGGGATCTGGAAGCGCGTCGCCTGAGCGCGCAGCTGGAAGGCGTCGATCATCTTCGCCCAGGCCTCGGGCGTGTTGGGGGTGGGCGTGGAGCCGCCGCCGGAGAGCAGGGAGCCGAGGGCGTACCCGGCGATGTCGGCCCCCTGGCCGACGGCGCCGCGCTCGGCCTGGGTCATCTGGCCGGCCTTCTCCGCCAGGGACATCCGGCCCAGCAGGTCCGCGACCCGCTTGCGGACCGGCAACGCGGCGTTCAGGTACGGAAGTCCGTGCGCGTCGATCACGACCTGCGGGGTCTCGGCGGGGGCCTTCGCGCCGGTGACCGTGAGGCGCAGCGGGACGGTCTCGGCGGGTTCGGCGGCCTTGTCCCGGCGGGTGGGCACCGCGACGGTCCGTACCGTGCCGGAGGCGGTGCCGGCCGGGAAGGTGAGGGTGCCGGAGACGGGGGTGTAGTCCGTGCCGGAGGCCGCGGTGCCGTCCGCGGTGGCGTAGGTGACGGTCACCGGCTCGGTGAGCGGCTGCTCGCCGGTGGTGGCCACGGTGACCTTCACCCTGGCCGTCCCGCCCTCCCGCACCGGGACGACGGGCGCGTCGGTGGTGACGGAGGCGCGCAGGGCCTGGTCGGCCCTGCCGTACAGCTCGACGCCGTCCATGGCGAAGTCGCCCTTGAGGCCGGCCGGGAGGGTGACGGCGTACCCCCACATCTCCTTGAGGCCGAGGACGTGGTCGATGCCGCCGACGGGCTGGTGGTCGGTGCGGTAGGCGAAGTCGGTGAAGGGGAGTTGGATCTGCTTCCAGCCGGTGAAGTCGTCGGTGAAGGAGGCGGTCCACAGTTCGGAGGCCTCGCCGTGGGCGCCGCCGTCCTTGATCTCGAAGGTGATCTTCTTGCCGTTGTTCCGGCCCTCCCACCAGAACCTGATGCCCTGGTGGGCGGACCAGTCGTGGGCGGGTGCGGTGGCGGCGTAGTCGTGGGTGAAGCCGCCGTAGCCGCTGATGTCGTAGCCGCCCGTGAGGACCTTGCCGCCCTCGGGGGCGTCGGCGCGGTCCGCCAGGCGGAGCGTGGGCGGGTCGTCGGCGTCGCCGCCCCAGGTGAAGATCCCCTCGGCGGGCTGGGCGGCGAAGGGCACCTCGCCCTCGAAGCGGTCGACGGGAACGGGGGCGGGTTCGCCGGCGGCTCGCGCGGTCGCCGCCCAGGGCAGCAGACCGGCGAGGAGCGCGGCGGAGGCGAGCAGGGCGGTTCTTCGCATGGACCTTCCCTCGGCTCTCATGGTTCACTCAGGGCTTAGCTCACGCCGTGAGTTAACTAGGGGCACCTATCCCCGTCAAGACGACCCGTCAGCTCCGCCGTCCCGAGAGGAAGGGCGACGCACCATGAGGAGATCCCCCCGCACAGTCCGGCTGCTGCTCGCCGGGCTGCTCTCCGCCGCCGGCCTCAGTGTGGCCGTACCCCCCGCGCACGCGGCCGGTGAGCAGGTCACCGCCTGGCTCACCACCACCGACGACTCCGCCGGCCGGCACGTCGTACGCGGCCTCCAGGCACAGACGCCGTTCGCCTTCCAGCCCGGGGCGGGCGGCGGCGGCGAGAACATCACCGTGGACGAGAACACCCGCTACCAGACCTTCACCGGCGGCGGCGCCTCCTTCACGGACACCGCGGCCTGGCTGATGAACAGCAGCGGGGCGCTGTCCCCGGCGACCCGGGACGCGGCCATGCGCAAGCTGTTCTCTCCGACGGACGGCATCGGCCTGTCCTTCCTGCGCAACCCGATGGGCGCCTCCGACCTCGCGCGCTACGGCTACACCTACGACGACGTGCCGGCCGGCCAGACCGACCCGTCGCTGGCGCGGTTCTCCGTCGCGCACGACCTGGCCGACGTCGTCCCGCTCACCCGGCAGGCGCTCCGGCTGAACCCGTCCCTGACCGTGATGGCCTCGCCGTGGACGGCGCCGGCCTGGATGAAGGACAGCGGCTCGCTCAACGGCGGCTGGCTGAAGGCCGAGTACTACGGGGCGTACGCCTCCTACTTCGTGAAGTACCTCCAGGCCTACCAGGCGCAGGGCGTGGACGTCCGCTACGTCACCGCCCAGAACGAGCCCACCTGCTGCTCCGGCTACCCGTCGATGAGCTGGAACGCCAGCGGCCTCGCCTACTTCACCAAGAACGAACTGCTGCCGAAGCTCCAGGCGGCGGGCCTGTCGACCAAGGTGCTGGCGCACGACTGGAACTGGGACGTCTACGACTCCTACGCCGCCCAGACCGTGGACGACCCGGCCGTCCGCGCCCACCCCAACTTCGGCGGCATCGCCTGGCACGGCTACGGCGGCGACGTCACCAAGCAGACGTCCGTGCACAACCGGTACCCCGAGCTGGACGCCTTCGGCACCGAGCACTCCGGCGGCACCTGGATCGCCGACCAGCAGCGCGAGGACATGCACAACATCATCGACTACACCCGCAACTGGGCGAAGTCGGTGACCAAGTGGTCGCTGGCCGTGGACCAGAACAGGGGCCCGCACAACGGCGGCTGCGGCACCTGCACCGGCCTGATCACGGTGCACAACGGAGACGGCGCGAGCGGGACCGTGGACTACACCGTCGAGTACTACACCATGGGCCACCTGACCAAGTTCGTCCGCCCCGGCGCCCAGCGCATCGCCTCCACCGCGTCCACCGCCGTGCCCAACGTGGCCTGGCGCAACCCGGACGGCAGCAAGGCGCTGATCGCGTACAACGAGTCGGCGTCGGCGAAGACGGTCACCGTCAACTGGGGCTCCCAGCACGCCACCTACTCGCTGCCCGGCAGGACCTCGGCCACCTTCACCTGGTCCGGCACCCAGTCCGGCGGCGGCGCCCGGACCGGCGCCTTCGTGGGCCTGGCCGGCAAGTGCCTGGACGTGGCGGGCGGTTCGTCCGCCGACGGTACGGCCGTGCAGCTCTACGACTGCAACGGCAGCGCGGCCCAGCAGTGGACCGTCCAGGGCGACGGATCGGTCCGGGCGCTCGGCAAGTGCCTCGACGTGGCCGCCGGTTCGACCGCCGACGGGGCCAAGGTGCAGTTGTACGACTGCAACGGAACCGGTGCCCAACGGTGGTCGTACGACGCGGCCACCGGTGATGTGGTGAACACGGCGGCCGACAAGTGCCTCGACGTCACGGACAATTCACCGGCGAACGGGGCCCGGGCCCAGATCTGGTCCTGCACGGGAGCCGCCAACCAGAAGTGGACCCTGCGGTGAGGCGGTAAGGCGGAGCATGAGACGTACGGGGGCCGTGGCGGCGGGGATCGTCGGCGGGATGCTGCTGCTCAGCGGCTGCGGCGCCGTCGACCTGCCGCTGGCGGGGGTGCGGATCGCGGCGGACGGAACGCCGTACGCGGTGTTCCGTCCGTGCGGTGACGACGGCTATCGGGGCCCGCACCTGGACGGGCGGCCCCGCGGCGGCGGGGAGGGGCCCGTCACCACCGGGTGGGACACGGACCGGGAGGGGCTGCGCGGCGACGCCGACTTCCCGCTCTTCGACCCGCCCGCCGGCTGGCGGGCCCGGCACCGGGGCGCGCAGCGGCTGCTGCCCCGGCACCACTACGCCCTGCGGTTCGGGCACTACACGGGCGGCGACTCCTACAACGGCAGTGTGGAGTTCACCGGCGAGCAGATCGGCCGGCTCCGGCCCGGCCGGGTCTGGGCGGACGGCCGGGCGATGAGCCCGCGCGCGTTCGAGCGGCTCGCGGCCGACGCCTGCTGAGGGAGGGCGGTGTGGCGTGGTGCGGATCGGCCGCCGCCGGACCATGGTGGGAGTATGACCACACCTCAGGATCTGTTCCTCGTCAGCCTGGACGTCCCCGGCGAGCACCCCGTCGCGCAGGGTGATCTGTCGCTGGCGCTCGCCGGGGCCGAGCTGATCGATCTGCTCGGCGCCCGGGCGCTCGCCCTGGAGGGGGAGCGCATCGTGCCCGGGCCGGTGCTGACCACGGGTGACCGGATGCTGGACGAGGCGGGGGCGGCGCTCGTGCGGCAGGAGCCGTACGAGACGGTCGAGGACTGGCTGTGGCGGCGCGGGCAGGGGCTGGCCGTGGCCTACGGTGACGTCCTGGAGGCCGACGGGCAGCTCACCGGCAGGCGCAGGCACTGGCTGCCGGGCCGGAGCCGGGACGCCGTACCGGCCGACACCGCCGCCCGGCGGCACGCGGCCGACCGCTGGGACTCCCGCGACCCCGTCCTCACCGGGCTCGCCGCCACCCTGGGCATCCCGGAGGGCCGGCCGAGCCCGCAGGAGCCCGAGGACGAGGCCGTCGTCACCGTGCTGGCCGCGGTCGGCGACGCGGTCACCGAACTGGAGGCCGTGCGCGAGCGGCGCCGCATCGAGAACATCGCCTTCGACAACATCTGGCGAGCGCCGTAGCGCTCCGCTCGGGGGGCCGTCGGCCGTCCGCGGCGCCGTGGTGGCCGGCCGCGCCCCGGCGGAGCCGGATTTCGACACAGCCCCGCGCCCCGTCGGGGCGCTGACCGGCTGGGCCTCACAGGATCAGCTGGCCGATGCCCAGCAGGTTGCCCTCGCTGTCCCGGAACCACGCGCCCCGCTCCGCCCGCGCGCCCTTGCTCGGATAGTTGCCCTCGATGTCGGCGATGCCCTCGCGGGTGCGGAGGCCGGGCACGTCGACCTCCTCGAAGACCACGCCCCGGCGGCGCAGCTCCGTCACGACCCCCTCGATGTCGTCCACCTCGAAGGCCATCTGGGTGAAGGTGCCGGGCGAGGCCCCCGTCGAGCGGAACACGACGAAGTCCACGCCCGCGCACCGGTACAGCAGCCCGCCGGGCCGCTCGTCCACCGGGTACAGGCCGAGTTTCTCGGCGTAGAAGCGCCGGGCCCGGTCCAGGTCCCGGGCGGGCAGCCGGGTCGCGACACGGGCCCGGGACAGCACGTCGTCGGCGTGTGAGGTCATACCTCCACTGTGGCTACTGGGCCGGTGCCACGCCCGCCCGGAGCAGGCCGTACGTGTACGCGTCCTCCAGGGCCTGCCAGGAGGCGGCGATGACGTTCTCGGCGACCCCGACCGTGGACCACTCGCCGGAGCCGTCCGTGGTGGAGATCAGCACCCGGGTGGTGGAGGAGGTGCCGTGCTTGCCCTCCAGGATGCGGACCTTGTAGTCGACCAGCTCCAGCTTGGCGAGCTGCGGGTAGATCTTCTCCAGCGCCACGCGCAGGGCGCGGTCCAGGGCGTTGACGGGGCCGTTGCCCTCGGCGGTGGCCACGATCCGCTCGCTCTTGGCCCACAGTTTGACCGTGGCCTCGTTGGCGTGGGTGCCGTCGGGCCGGTCCTCCACGATGGCCCGCCAGGACTCGACGTCGAAGTACTTCAGCGGCCGGCCCTCGACCTCGGCGCGCAGCAGCAGCTCGAAGGAGGCGTCGGCGGCCTCGTACGTGTAGCCCTTCAGCTCGCGTTCCTTGACCCGCTCGACCACCCGGCCGACCAGCTCGCGGTCGCCGCCCAGGTCGATGCCGAGTTCCTTGCCCTTCAGCTCGACCGAGGCGCGGCCCGCCATGTCGGAGACCAGCATGCGCATGGTGTTGCCGACCAGCTCGGGGTCGATGTGCTGGTAGAGGTCCGGGTCGACCTTGATGGCGGAGGCGTGCAGGCCGGCCTTGTGCGCGAAGGCGGAGACGCCCACGTACGGCTGGTGGGTCGACGGCGTCAGGTTGACGACCTCGGCGATGGCGTGGGAGATGCGGGTGGTCTCGCGCAGCTTGCCGTCGGGCAGCACCTTCTTGCCGTACTTCAGCTCCAGCGCCGCCACCACCGGGAACAGGTTGGCGTTGCCGACGCGCTCGCCGTAGCCGTTGGCCGTGCACTGCACATGGGTGGCGCCCGCGTCGACGGCGGCCAGGGTGTTGGCGACCGCGCAGCCGGTGTCGTCCTGGGCGTGGATGCCGAGCCGGGCGCCGGTGTCGGCGAGCACGGTGGAGACGACCGCGTGGACCTGGGCGGGGAGCATGCCGCCGTTGGTGTCGCAGAGGATGACGACGTCGGCGCCGGCCTCGGCGGCCGTCCGGACGACGGCCTTGGCGTACTCGGGGTTGGCGCGGTAGCCGTCGAAGAAGTGCTCGCAGTCCACGAAGACCCGGCGGCCCTGGTCCCTCAGGTACGACACGGTGTCGCGGACCATCTCCAGGTTCTCGTCCAGGGTGGTGCGCAGCGCCAGCTCCACGTGCCGGTCGTGCGACTTGGCGACCAGGGTGATGACCGGGGCACCGGACTCCAGCAACGCCTTGACCTGCGGGTCCTCGGCGGCTTTGGCGCCGGCGCGGCGGGTGGCGCCGAAGGCGACCAGCTGGGCGTGCTTGAAGTCGATCTCTTCCTGCGCGCGGGCGAAGAACTCGGTGTCGCGGGGGTTCGCGCCGGGCCAGCCGCCCTCGATGAAGCCGACGCCGAAGTCGTCCAGGTGCCGGGCGATGGCGAGCTTGTCCGCGACGGTGAGGTTGATGCCCTCGCGCTGCGCGCCGTCGCGCAGCGTGGTGTCGAAGACGTGGAACGAGTCGTCGAACAGCTCGCTGGTTGCCGTCTCGGTCATGGTCTCAAGGCTCCTGTTGTGGATCTTCGGTCTTTACCGGAATGACCGGCTCCACCGTTCCTCCATGCTCCCTCGCGCTCCGTCGCCGGCTGTAGGTGGGCCGGAAAACGAAAAAACCCCTCGCGGGTGCGAGAGGTCTGCGCGCGGGTCGAGGACGACGGTGGCCACCCGCACCTGGTCGTACGAGGTGGTCACTGCGGACCGGCGCGCCTGCTGCCAATAATCATGGCGAACGAGAGCACGGGGGCAGTCTGGCACAGCCCCGCCCCCGGCTCACCGCCCGTCTCAGGATGCGGTCGTCACCCTGGAATCGTCCCGGGCCTTCACCCGGGCCAGATCCAGGTCCTTGGTCTCGCGCATGGTGACGTACACCACGAGGGACACGGCGGCGCAGGCGGCCACGTACCAGTAGAAGCCGGACTCGGCACCGCCCTTCTTGAACCACAGCGCGACGTACTCGGCGGTGCCGCCGAAGAGGGCGTTGGCGATGGCGTACGGCAGGGCGACGCCGAGCGCGCGCACGCCGGTCGGGAACAGCTCGGCCTTCACGCAGGCGTTGATGGAGGTGTAGCCGGTGACCACGACCAGCGCGAGCAGGGCGAGGCCGAGGGCCGGCCAGTAGCCGTCGACGTGCCGGAGCAGCGTCATGATCGGCACGGTCAGGAAGGTGGAGCCGACGGCGAAGGTGATCAGCAGCGGGCGGCGGCCGATCCGGTCGGAGAGGGCGCCCGCGAGCGGCTGGAGGCAGGCGAAGACGATCAGCGCGGTGAAGGAGACCAGGGTCGCGGTCTCCTTGGACAGGCCCGCCGAGTTGGACAGGTACTTGGTGAGGTAGGTGGTGTACGTGTAGTAGGCCACCGTGCCGCCCATGGTGAGGGCGATGACCAGGAACGCCTCCCTCCGGTGCTGCCACAGCGCGCGCAGCGTGCCGCGCTCCCCGGCGTGCGAGGTGTCCTCCTCGTAGACCTCGGTCTCCAGCATGTTCCGGCGCAGGTAGAAGACGACGGCCGCGCCGAGCGCGCCGACGACGAACGGGATGCGCCAGCCGTAGCTGTGCAGGGCGTCGTCGGACATGGTGCGCTGGAGGACGATCTGCAGGCCGAGGCCCACGATCTGGCCGGCCGTCATCGACACGTACTGGAAGCTGGAGGCGAAGCCCCGCCGCTTCGGGTCGGAGGCCTCGGTGAGATAGGTGGCGCTGGCCGCGTACTCGCCGCCCACCGACAGGCCCTGGAGCAGCCGGGCGACGAGCAGGACGAGGGCGCCGCCGTACCCGGCGACCGCGTACGTCGGCGCGACGGCGATGAGGACCGCCGAGGCCGACATGAGCGTGACGGTCAGCGTCAGCGCCGCCTTGCGGCCCTTGCGGTCACCGACCCGGCCCAGCAGCCAGCCGCCCACGGGGCGCATGAAGAAACCGACGGCGAAGATGCCGGCGGTGTTCATCAGCTGGGCCGTGGGGTTGCCGCTCGGGAAGAACGCGCCGGCGAAGTACGTGGCGAAGCTCGCGTACACGAACCAGTCGAACCACTCGACCATGTTGCCCGCCGAGCCGACCCAGATCTTCTTCCAGTGATGACGTCCCATGCGCCGTTACTTGCCCGGACGCAGAGTGAACGATTCCTTCGACTACGCCATCAAGAGCGCGTCCCCGATGAACTCCCCCACATGGTGAAGGACTTGTCCGCGGTCGGTGCCCCGCAACCCGATGGCCACATGGATGGAGAACCCGTCCAGCAGCGCCCGCAGCCGCGCGGCGAAGCGGTCCGCGTCCACCGCCCGGAACTCCCCCCGCGAGATCCCCTCGGCGATCAGCGCGACGAGATCCCGGTGCCACGCGCCCTCGATGGCGGCCTGCCGGGCGCGAGCGTCGTCGTCGGCGTTCTGCGAGCGGTTCCAGACCTCCAGCCAGAGCGTCCAGTGCGGATCGCGGTGCCCCTCGGGGACGTACAGGTCGACGTACGCCTCCAGGCGCTCGCGGGCGCTGCCCGGCCCGGTGAGCAGCCGGCCGCGTTCCGCGCCCAGCCGGCCCTCGCTCCACTCCAGGGTCTGGAGCAGCAGCTCGTCCTTGGAGCGGAAGTAGTACAGGAGATGGCCGCTGCTCATGCCGACCTCGCGGCCCAGCCCCGCCATGGTGAGCTTCTCCAGACCGCGCTCGGCGATCATGTCCATGGCGGCGGCCAGGACCTCCTCGCGCGGCGGCGCGTTCCTGCGCGCCCGGCCCGCACCGGCCATCTGCTGCTCCTGTACGTGTCAGACCTTCGGCTGCTGTTGCGTGACGCAGTGGATACCGCCTCCGCCCGCGAAGATCGTACGCGCGTCCACCAGGGTCACCGTGCGCTCCGGGAACAGCCGGCGGAAGATGCCGGCGGCGATCTCGTCACGCGGGTCGTCGAAGCCGCACAGCACCAGGCCGCCGTTGCAGAGGTAGTGGTTGATGTACGAGTAGTCGGCCCAGTGGCCGTCGGCCTCCAGGACGGTCGGCGCGGGCACCTCCACGACCTCCAGCCTGCGGCCCCGGGCGTCGGTCGCCGACTTCAGCAGGCCGATGACCTCCTTGGTGACCTCGTGGTCGGGGTGGGCCGGGTCCGGCTGGTGGTGGGCGACCACGACACCCGGCCGGGCGAAGGCGGCCACGATGTCGACGTGGCCGAGGGTGCCGAAGCCGTAGGGCGGGTAGTCGCCGGTCAGGCCGCGCGGCAGCCAGATCGCCTTCTCGGTGCCGAGGTGGGCGTGGATCTCCGCCTCGACCTCGGCCCTGGACCAGTGCGGGTTGCGCTCGGGGCCGAGCTGCACGGTCTCGGTGAGCAGCACGGTGCCCTCGCCGTCGACGTGGATCGCACCGCCCTCGTTGACCAGCTGCGAGGCGTACGTCGTCGCGCCCGCGAGGTCGCTGACGTACGCGCCGATCTTGGAGTCGTGCTCCCAGCGGGCCCAGTCCTGCGCGCCCCAGCCGTTGAACGTCCAGTCGACGGCGGCCAGTCCGCCCTTGCCGTCGGTGAGGAAGGTGGGGCCGATGTCACGCATCCAGGCGTCGTCCAGCTCCCGCTCGACGGTGTCGATGCCGGGGCCGAGGAGGGTCTCGGCGGCGGCGGACTGGCCGGGCCCGCACACGACCGTCACCGGTTCGAAGCGGCGGATCGCGCGGGCGACACGGGCCCAGGCGATCCGGGCGGCGGCCAGGTCGTCCGGGTCCTCGAAGGTGGGGTTGGGGCCGGGCCAGGCCATCCAGGTGCGCTCGTGCGGGGTCCACTCGGCGGGCATGCGGAAGCCGTCTGCGGCGGGGGTGGTCATAGGAGTTCCCGGATCCTTAGAGGAAGTAGAGGCGGTTGAGGGAGACGGAGTCGGCGGGTGCCGAGCGCAGCGGGTCGCCGTCGAGCGTGACCAGGCCGGTGCGCTGGTCGACGTCGACCGCTCCGGTGCGGGAGTTCAGACGGAGGTCGGCGGGGCCGATGCCGCGGGTGCCGCGCACGGCGACCCGGCGGCGCCGGGTGGGCATCCGGTCGTTGCCCTGGTCGACGGCGGCCTGGGCGACGAACGCCACCGAGAGGTCGGCGGCGGTGGCGCCGTACGATCCGAACTGCGGTCCCAGCACGAGGGGTTCGCAGGTGTCGGTGGCCGCGTTGGGGTCGCCGACCACGCCGTAGGCCGGGAAGCCGGCCTTGAGCACGAGCTGCGGCTTGGCGCCGAAGTACTCCGGGCGCCACAGCACGATGTCGGCGAGCTTGCCGGCCTCGATCGAGCCGACCTCGTGCGCCAGGCCGTGCGCGATGGCCGGGTTGATGGTCAGCTTGGCCATGTAGCGCAGGACGCGGGCGTTGTCGTCACCCTCGCCGTCGCCCTCCAGCGGGCCCAGCTCGCCCTTCATCTTGCCGGCCATGGCGAAGGTGCGGCGGACCGTCTCCCCGGCCCGGCCCATGCCCTGGGCGTCGGAGGAGGTGATGCCGATCGCGCCCAGGTCGTGCAGCACGTCCTCGGCGCCCATCGTGCCGGCCCGGATCCGGTCGCGGGCCATGGCGGCGTCGCCGGGCAGGTCGGTCTTCAGGTCGTGGACGGAGACGATCATGCCGTAGTGCTCGGCGACCGCGTCCCGGCCGAAGGGCAGGGTGGGGTTGGTGGAGGAGCCGATGACGTTCGGGACACCGGCCATCTTCAGCACGTTGGGGACGTGTCCGCCGCCGCAGCCCTCGATGTGGAAGGCGTGGATCGTGCGCCCCTCCAGCACCCGCAGGGTGTCCTCGACCGACAGGCACTCGTTCAGTCCGTCGCTGTGCAGGGCCACCTGGACGTCATGCTCCTCGGCGACCCGGAGCGCGGTGTCCAGCGCCCGGGTGTGGGCGCCCATGTCCTCGTGCACCTTGAAGCCGCTGGCCCCGCCCTCGGCCAGGGCCTCGATGAGCGGCGCCGCGTGGGAGGACGAACCCCGGCCCAGGAAGCCGATGTTGACCGGCCAGGCGTCGAAGGCGTTGAAGGCATGGCGCAGCGCCCAGGGCGAGTTGACGCCGACCCCCCAGACGGGGCCGAACTCCTGCCCGATGATCGTGGTGACGCCGGAGGCGAGGGAGGCCTCCATGATGCGCGGCGACAGCAGGTGCACGTGCGTGTCGACGGCACCGGCGGTGGCGATCAGACCCTCGCCGGAGACGATCGAGGTGCCGGTGCCGACGACGACGTCCACGCCGTCGAGGGTGTCCGGGTTGCCGGCCCGTCCGATGGCGTGGATGCGGCCCTCGCGGATGCCGATCGACACCTTGCGGATGCCCTGCGCCGCGTCGATCACGACGACGTTGCTGATGACGACGTCGCACGTGTCGCGGACGGCGGCGGCCTTCAGGTGCAGTCCGTCGCGGGCGGTCTTGCCGAAGCCGGCGAGGAACTCGTCGCCGTACTTCTGGGCGTCGGACTCCACCCGGACGGTCAGCCCGCTGTCGCCCAGGCGGATGCGATCGCCGGCGCGCGGGCCGTGGGTGGCCGCGTAGGCGTGCGGGTCGACGTGGATCGACCGGCTCACCTCTCGTCCCTTCGAGCGGCTCATCGCCCCTCGCCTCCTTCCGGTGTCACAGCTGTCACTCCGAGGTAGCCGCACGCGGCGGCCCTCCGCAGGGCCTCCTCCTTGGCGCCCGGCGCGTCCAGCGGCCCGTCCACCAGGCCGGCGAAGCCGATCGCGATCCGCTCGCCGCCGATCGGCACGAGTCCGACCTCCTCGCTCTCGCCCGGCCCGAAGCGGACCGAGGAGCCGGCGGGTACGGCGAGCCGCATGCCGTAGGCCCGCTCGCGGTCGAAGTCGAGCCGCGGATTGGCCTCGAAGAAGTGGAAGTGGGAGGTGACGGAGACCGGCACGGTCGCGGTGTTGGTGACGCGCAGCCGGACGACCGGCTCGGGGTCGGCGTGCTCGGGCCCGGGCAGCAGCGCGCCCGGGGCGTGCTCGCCCAGCCCGCCGCCGATGGGGTCGGAGACCACCGCGAGCCGGGAGCCGTCGTCGAAGACGGCCTCGACCATCACCTCGGTGACGACGTCGGCGACGCCCGGCAGGACGTCCTCGGGACCGAGCACGGAGCGGGCCGCCTCGATCGCCTCGGCGAGCCGCCTGCCGTCGCGGGCGGCCTCGCAGACGGTGTCCGCGATCAGCGCGGTGGCCTCCGGCACGTTCAGCCTGAGGCCGCGCGCCCGGCGGGCCCGGGCCAGCTCGGCGGCTCCGAAGAGCAGCAGCCGGTCACGTTCCGTGGGGGTCAGTCTCACGACCCGGCACCTCCTTGCCTTCCCCAGATTAGAGCACCACTCTAAACACAGATTCTCTGCGGAGAAAGCATTGACGACGGACACGCTTCACGTCACATTGAACGTCGCTCTAATCCAGTGAGGCGGCCGTCGAAGGAGACCAGCCATGCCGATCGAACAGCGCGGTGTCGACACCATCCCGGAGCAGGAACGGACCAGCGGGCCACGCGACCTCGTGTCGATCCTGCTCGGGTCCAACCTCTGCCTCGGAGTGATCGTCTTCGGCTGGCTGCCGCCGTCCTTCGGGCTCGGCTGGTGGGCGTCGGTGAGCGCGATCGTGGCGGGCACGGTGGCCGGCATCCTCTTCACCGCCCCGCTCGCGCTGGTCTCGCTGCGCACCGCGACCAACCTGTCCACCTCCTCCGGCGCCCAGTTCGGCGTGCGCGGCCGGCTCGTCGGCTCGGTGGTGGGGCTGCTGCTGGCCCTCGGCTACACCGCGCTGACGGTGTGGATCGGCGGGGACGTGATGCTGCGGGTCCTCGGCCGGCTCTTCGGGGTGCCGGCGGACGGGGTGTCGTACGCCCTCGTCTACGCGGTGCTCGCCGCGGCGACCGTCGCGGGCGCGGTCTACGGCTACCGGGTGCTGCTCGCGATGTCCCGGGTGCTGGCCGTCGGCATGACGGCCCTGCTGCTGCTCGGTGTCCTCGCCTACGCCCCGCACTTCACCACCGCCGCGCTGCCGGACGCGGGCGGCTATCTGCTGGGCTCCTTCTGGCCCACCTGGTTCCTGGCGGTGGTCGCCGCGGGCCTGTCCGGGCCCATCGCCTTCATCACCCTGCTCGGCGACTACACCCGCTACATCTCCCCCGCCCGCCACCGCGCCCGCCGCGTGCTGCACGCCACCTGGCTCGGCCTGTTCCTCGGGCTGCTGGTGCCCCAGCTGTTCGGCACCTTCACGGCCTACGCGGCGCGCGCGGCCACCGACTACGCGGGCCCGCTGGTCGCGGCCTCCCCCGGCTGGTACCTGGTGCCGCTGCTGCTGGCCGCGTCGGCCGGCTCGGTCGGCAACGCGGGGCTGATGCTGTACTCCATGGGCCTGGACCTCGACGCGATCCTGCCCCGCGCCTCCCGCGCCCGCGCCACCTACACGGTCGCCGTGGTGGCCACGGCCTGCGTCTTCGCCGGCCACTACGCCTGGGACGCGCAGTCGGCGATGACGTCCTTCGTGCTCCTGCTCACCGCCATCGGCACCCCCTGGGCGGTCATCACCCTCATCGGCTTCGCCCGCTGCCGCGGCGTGTACGACGCCGACGCCCTCCAGGTCTTCAACCGCCGCTCGCGGGGCGGGGTCTACTGGTACCGGGCGGGCTGGAACGTCGGCGCGACCGTGTCCTGGACGCTGGGCGCGGCGGTCGGCCTGCTGGCGGTGTCCCTGCCGTCGTACGAGGGCCCGCTGCTGGCGTGGACCGGCGGGGTGGACTGCAGCTTCCTGCTGTCGGGGGCGGTGGGCGGTGCGCTGTACGTCCTGCTGGAGGCGCGTCCCGAAGGGGCGCGGGGAACCGCGCGCTCCGCCCCGACGCAGCCGCAGTCGCCCGACGCCCCTTCACGGCAGTTCGAACCGCGCTCTTAACCGACGCGGTGCATCCAGCCGTGCTTGTCCTCGGTCATCCCGCGCTGGATGCCCAGCAGGGCCTCCCGCAGCCGCAGGGTGACCGGCCCCGGCGTGCCGTCGCCGTGGGACCAGGCGTCCGTCTTGGTCTTGACGTGGCCGATGGGCGTGACCACCGCGGCGGTGCCGCAGGCGAAGACCTCGGTCAGCGCACCGGACGCGGCGTCCTCGCGCCACTGCTGGAGGGTGATGGTGCCCTCCTCGGCGGTGTAACCGAGGTCCCGGGCGACCTGGAGGAGGGAGTCGCGGGTGATGCCCTCCAGGATGGAGCCGGTGAGCGACGGGGTGACGATCCGGTCGCCGTAGACGAAGGCGACGTTCATGCTGCCGCTCTCCTCGACCTTGGTGCGGGTGACCGCGTCGAGGTAGACGACCTGGTCGCAGCCGTGTGCGGCGGCCTCGGCCTGCGGCAGCAGGGACGCGGCGTAGTTGCCGCCGGTCTTGGCGTCGCCGGTGCCGCCCGGGACCGCGCGGACGTGGTCCTCGGAGACCCAGATGGTGACCGGCTTCACCCCGCCGGCGAAGTACGCGCCGGACGGGGAGGCGATCAGCATGAACAGGTACTCGTTCGCGGGGTGCACGCCGAGCGCGGCCTCGGTGGCGAACATGAAGGGCCGCAGGTACAGGGCCTCCTCGCCGCCGTGCGGCGGAACCCAGTCGGCGTCCTGGGTGAGCAGCGCGTCCAGCGCGGCGATGAACAGCTCCTCGGGCAGCTCGGCCATGGCCATGCGGCGGGCGGAGCTGCGGAAGCGGCGGGCGTTGGCCTCGGGGCGGAACAGCGCGATCGAGCCGTCGGGCTGGCGGTAGGCCTTCAGGCCCTCGAAGATCTCCTGGCCGTAGTGCAGGACGTGAGTGGAGGGGTCCAGGGAGATCGGGCCGTAGGGGACGAGCTGGGCGTCGTGCCAGCCGCGACCCTCGGTCCACTTGATCGTCACCATGTGGTCGGTGAAGTGGCGGCCGAACCCGGGGTTGGCCAGGATCGCCTCGCGCTCTGCGGCGGCGAGCGGGCTGGCGGAGGGCTTGAGCTCGATCGTGGGCGTCGTCATGTGTTGTCCTTCACCGGTTGTAGTGTCGGGCCGCGCTCACGCCTGTACTGCCGGTCGTCGGTGATAGGACGTCCGAGCATTCCCTCATATCGCGGCTCCGCGTTCGATTATCGCGCGGGGGCGGTAGCGGACGGAATCGGGGTGAAGCGGCCCAGGGGTTGATGGTGGCACCCGGCGAGGCACAGGAAAAGCCGCCGGGTGCGGTTGCGACCCGGCGGCTGGGTGGTAGCGCGGCGGGTCAGCCGGCTACGCGTACGGCGAGGGCGTCGCCGATCTCGGAGGTGGAGCGGGCCGGCTTCCCGGTGCGCTCGGTGAGGTCGGCGGCGACCGCCGCGTCGATGCGGTCGGCCTCGTCGTCGTAGCCGAGGTGGCGCAGCAGCAGGGCGACGGACAGGACGGTGGCGGTGGGGTCGGCCTTGCCCTGGCCGGCGATGTCCGGGGCCGAGCCGTGGACCGGCTCGAACATGGACGGGAACTCGCGGCTGGGGTTGATGTTCCCGGAGGCGGCCACGCCGATGCCGCCGGAGACGGCCGCGGCGAGGTCGGTGATGATGTCGCCGAAGAGGTTGTCGGTGACGATGACGTCGAACCGGGCGGGGTCGGTGACCAGGTAGATCGTCGCCGCGTCGACGTGGATGTAGTCGGTGGTGACCTCGGGGTACTCCTCGGCCACCCGGTTGAAGACGTTCGTCCACAGGTGCCCGGCGAAGGTCAGCACGTTGTTCTTGTGGACCAGCGTGAGCTTCTTGCGCGGACGGGCCTGGGCCCGCTCGAAGGCGTCGCGGACCACGCGCTCGACACCGTAGGCGGTGTTGACGGACACCTCGGTGGCGACCTCGTGCGGGGTGCCCTTGCGGATGGTGCCGCCGTTGCCGGTGTACGGGCCCTCGGTGCCCTCGCGGACGACGACGAAGTCGATCTCCGGCTGGCCGGCGAGCGGGGTGGCGACGCCGGGGAGCAGCTTCGAGGGGCGCAGGTTGACGTGGTGGTCGAAGGCGAAGCGGAGCTTGAGCAGGAAGCCCCGCTCCAGGACGCCGGACGGCACCGACGGGTCGCCGATCGCGCCGAGCAGGATGGCGTCGTGCCGCCGCAGCTGCTCCAGGTCGGCGTCGGTGAGGGTCTCACCGGTGGCGTGGTAGCGCTGGGCGCCGAAGTCGTACTCCTTGGTCTCCAGCTTCACATCCTGCGGCAGGACGGCGGAGAGGACCTTGAGACCTTCGGCCACGACCTCCTGGCCGATGCCGTCACCGGGGACCACTGCGAGATTGATGCTGCGAGACATGCGGGCACCCTACTCCTCGTCCCATGTGATGACACACCCTGTCCGCCATCCGGACACCCGGACGGGTTGCGGCGGTCATCCCGTCGGTCGGTGTTCACCCGGACGTGGCACGGGCGTCGGGCCCCGGTGGAAGGTTCCGGGGCATGACCGCTCCTTCCCGGGGGACGCCCCCCGAGCCCCTCGTCCCCGACGTCGGCAT
>NZ_MUMF01000165.1 GCF_002155905.1 Streptomyces tricolor
GGCTGGGTGATGCCGCCGTGGTCGGTGAAGGTGCCGCGGGCGGCCAGGTGCGGGTGGGCGGGGGCCTCGCGCAGGCTCAGCACGGGCGCCACACAGGCGTCGGAGCCCTCGAAGACGGCGGTCCACTCGTCCCGGGTGCGGGACTTGAAGGCGGCGGCGATCCGTTCGCGCAGCTCGCCCCAGCGGGTCCAGTCCTTGCGGGCGGAGGCGAGGTCGTCCAGGCCGAGCAGGCGCAGGAACTCGGCGTAGAACTTTCCCTCCAGGGCGCCCACCGCCATGTACCGGCCGTCGGCGGTCTCGTAGGTGCCGTAGTAGGGGCAGCCGCCGTCCAGGAGGTTGGCGGCGCGGCGGTCCTGCCAGCCGCCGGCGGCGAGCATGCCGTGGATCATCGTGGACAGGTGGGCGGTGCCGTCCACGATGGCCGCGTCGACGACCTGGCCGGTGCCGGTGGCACGCGCGTGGTGCAGGGCGGCGAGGACGCCGACGACCAGGTAGAGGGAGCCGCCGGCGTAGTCCCCCAGGAGGTTGGCGGGCACCGTCGGGGGTTCGTCCGGGCGGCCGAGCATGCCGAGCGTGCCGGTGAGCGCGATGTAGGAGACGTCGTGGCCGGCGCGCTGGGCGAGCGGGCCGTCCTGGCCCCAGCCGGTCATGCGGCCGTAGACCAGGCGGGGGTTGCGGGCGTGGCAGTCGGCGGGGCCGATGCCGAGCCGCTCGGTGACGCCGGGCCGGTAGCCCTCGATGAGGATGTCGGCCCGCTCGGCGAGGTCCAGGACGCGCGCGGGGCCGTCCGGTGCCTTCAGGTCGACCACGATCGAGCGCTTGTTGCGGTTGGTGACGTCGTAGGCCGGGTCGACGGCGAGGTCCGTGCCGCCCGGGCGGTCCACCCGGACCACGTCGGCGCCCAGGTCGGCCAGCAGCATGGCGGCGAACGGGCCCGGCCCGAGGCCGGCCAGCTCGACCACGCGCACACCCGAGAGCGGGCCGTGGCCCGCCGTCGGCGGTGTCCCTGCCGTTGTCATGCGTCCAGCCCCCAAGCATGTGTGACAGCACTGATGTAACACCGGTGATGCTAAGAACGCGTTCCACCGGGCACAAGACCTGAACGAGCAAGCGCTTAGCCAAGTGCCCGACGCGCCGGTCATCACCCGACCGGGTGATCACCGCCCGCCGCGGCGGCGCGGGCGGCGCGTTTCCGCCGTGCGGCGTCCGGGGTGATCACCGGGGCGTCCGCCCGTCCGTCAACTCGACGGTGACTCCGAGCGGGTGACTGCCGTCTGCCGCCCCGAGGGGGGCGAACGCCTCCCGGTCCGCCCCGGCCACGGCCCTGCGCCGGACGGCTCCGCGGCCGTCCCGGGCAGCGACCGCGCGGACGCGTGCGCTTTCTCCCGCTTCTTCAGGGCATTCCTGGCTACGGCCACCGCTGCCTCCGGGCTGGTCGTCGGGCTCCGCTCTCCTCACGCTAGCCTCGGCCACCGACAGCGGCGCGGGCTGCGCGGCGGGCCGTACGAACCAAGGGGTGTCATGAGCAGGATGAGCAGGCCGGACCGTCCCTACGACCTCGTGCTCTTCGGAGCCACCGGCTTCGTCGGCACGCTCACGGCCCACTACCTCGCCGCGCACGCGCCGCGGGACCTGCGCTGGGCGGTCGCGGGGCGCGACGAGGGGCGGCTGGAGCGGCTGCGCGAGAGCCTGCCCGGCGGCCCCACCGCCGGGGTCCTGCGGGCCGACGTCGCCGAACCGGCCACCGTGCGCGCCCTCGCCGAGCACGCGCGCGTGGTCGCCACGACCGTGGGACCGTACGTGCGCTACGGCGAGGACCTCGTCGCCGCCTGCGCCGACACCGGCACCGACTACCTGGACCTCACCGGCGAGCCGGAGTTCGTGGACCTGACGTACGTCCGGCACGACGCACGCGCGCGTGAGACGGGCGCGCGCCTGGTGCACGCCTGCGGTTTCGACTCCGTACCGCACGACCTGGGCGCGTACTTCACGGTCCGGCAGCTCCCCGAGGGCGTGCCGCTGACCGTGGACGGCTATGTGACCGTCGACGCGGCCTTCTCCGGCGGCACCTTCGCCTCGGCGCTCGGCCAGGTGGCCCGCGGACCGCGGATGCTGGCCGCCGCGCGCGAGCGGGCCCGGCACGAGCCGCGGCTGCCGGGCCGCCGGGTGACGGCCGCGCCGGGCGCGCCGAGGTTCGCCGCGGAGGTCGGCGCCTGGGCGCTGCCGCTGCCCACCCTCGATCCGCAGATCGTGCGCCGTTCGGCGCGGGCGCTGGAGCGGTACGGACCGGACTTCCGGTACCGGCACTACGCCGCCGTGCGGCGCCTGCCGGTCGCCCTCGGCGGGATCGCCGCCGTCGGCGCGGTGACGGCCGCGGCCCAGCTGCCGCCCGCGCGGCGCTGGCTGTCGGACCGGCTCAGGCCGGGCGACGGACCGAGCGCGGAGAAGCGGGCGAAGAGCTGGTTCACCGTGCGGTTCGTCGGCGAGGGCGGCGGCCGGCGGGTGTTCACCGAGGTCGCGGGCGGCGACCCGGGATACGACGAGACGGCGAAGATGTTCGCCGAGGCGGCCCTGTGCCTGGCCTTCGACGACCTGCCGCCGACGGCCGGCCAGGTCACCACGGCGCAGGCGATGGGCGACGCCCTGACCGAACGGCTGCGCACGGCCGGCATCACCTTCCGGGTGGCGGCGGACCGGGAGGCGGCGGAACGCTAGCCGGCCGCCCCCCGTCCGCCGCACGGCCCGGTGCGCGCCTGACACCATGGCAGCTCGTCCCGGACGAGACCAAGGAGGCTGAGCGGACGTGAAGTTCGTGCTCGAAGTGACGATGGACGACGGCGCGGTGGCGCAGGACCGGGTTGCCGAGCTGGAGCGGATCCTGCGGTACTGGGGTGGCAATCTGCGTCACTACGCCCTCGAACCCGGCGACGGTTCGGCGGTGTACGACTCGGCGTATCAGGAGGTCGGCGGCTGGCGCGTCGTCGAGTCCTGAGCCGCCGGGCCCGCCGCTTCCGCCGCCGCCTCGCGCAGTGCCCGCCGGCACAGGGCGTCCGCCCGCCGCGTGGTCTCCGGCAGCCGGAACCGCGGGGTCAGCGCGAGCGTGTGCGCCAAGGCGTTATCGAGGCTCACCCGGTGACCGACCGAGACGAACACCGGCTTGACGCCGTCCCGGGTGCGCAGGGCTCGGCCGACCTCCTCGGTCCCGGCGAGCAGCGGCACGGAACGGCCGCGGGCCGGCTCGGGGTCGTCGTACGTGAAGGTGAACGGGTTCTTGGCGACGCCGATGGTCGGCAGGTCCGTGAGCACGCCCAGGTGGCTCGCCAGGCCGAAGCGGCGCGGGTGGGCCAGGCCGTAGCCGTCGCACACGACCAGGCCGGGCGGGCACGGCAGCCGGTCGAGGGCGGCGCGGACGGTCGGGACCTCCCGGAAGGCGAGGAGCCCGGGCACGTACGGGAAGGAGACCCGGCCGACGGCCGTGGCCTCGGCGACGACCTCCAGCGTGGCGGCGTCCAGCACGACGGCCGCCGCCGCGACCAGGTCCAGGTCGTCGTCGTAGGCGACGTCGACGCCCGTGACCCGGCCGGTCCCGGGCGGCGGCCCCGGCTCGTCCAGCACCACCCGCCCGCGCAGCTCGTCCTGTACGGCGCGGGCCTGTTCCTCGGTCGCGGGCCAGCCCGCGGGTACGCCAACGATCGTCATGCCGGCTGACTGTACGGGCCCGCCGCCGGCCTGCGGCCCGCCGGGGTAGGCTCGTGATCATGTTCGTACTGGAGCTGACCTACACCGCGCCGCTCGACTCCGTGGACGCCGTTCTGCCGGACCATGTGGCCTGGTTGGAGGAGCAGTACGAGAAGGGCTTCTTCCTGGCCTCGGGGCGCAAGAACCCCCGCGACGGCGGGGTGATCCTCGCCGTCGCGGAGGACCGGGCCCGCATCGAGGAGATCGTCGCGAGCGACCCGTTCACGGTCGCCGGCGTGTGCGCCTACCGCATCACGGAGTTCATCGCGACGAAGACGGCGCCCGAACTGGCGCGTCACCGGCAGATCCTCGGCTGAGGCCGAGCACCGCGGCTCGGGCCCGCGGGGCGTCCGGCCTCCCGGCCGTCAGCCCTTCTCGGCGTCAGCCCTTCTTGGCGTTGAGGGCGCGCTGCAACTCGTCCTTGTTCATGTGCGAGCGGCCTTCGATGCCGCGCTGCCTCGCCTCGTTGTACAACTGGTCCCGCGTCGGGCCGTGCGAGCCGACCCGGTTGCCCGACCGCTGACCGCCGCGCTTGCTGGACGACATGTCCTGCGTCGAACTGCGGCTGGCGGTCTTGGACTCGCCGGAGCGGGCGCGTTCCTTGTTCACTGTCCGCGCGGCGATCTCCTTGGCGCGCCCGGTGCTCTCACCCCGGTCCTGCGCGCTCTTCTTGATGTGCTCGTACTGACGTTCGCGCTTGGGGCTGGAACCGGCTGGCATGATCGCTCCCTTCCTTTGCGGCAGGGATCGAGTACCCGCGTCGCGCGCGCTTACCGCACCCGTTCCGCCGCGCCGCCTCACCGTTCGAGCCGCGCCACCCGTCCCTGCTCGCCGGCCGCCCAGCAGCTCAGGTCGGGGGTGCAGGCCACCGTGTCGTAGGAGCCGGTGTCGATCGTCCGCCAGCTGCGCCCGCCGTCGGTGGTCAGGTCGGTGCCGGTCGGGCCGACGGCCAGCGCGGCGGTGCGGCTGTGCGGGAGCCAGGCGGCACCGGAGCGGTACGCGGGCGGCGGGGCGGCGGCGGGCCGCCAGGTCCGGCCGCCGTCGGAGGTGACGGCCGCGGCGTGCGGCGAGGGCTGGTCGGGGCGGTAGTCGCCGCCGACCGCGATGCCGTGGGCGCGGTCACGGAAGGCCAGGGCGAAGACGCCCTTCGCCGGGTCGCCCGCGGGGACCGGCGTGCCGGCGGCCGTCCAGGTCAGCCCGCGGTCGGCGGAGTGCAGCACGCGCGCGTGGGCGCCGCCGCCGGTGGCCAGCCAGACGTCCCGGGGGCCGGAGGCGACCAGGCACTGGCCGCTCGCGGCGAACCCCGCCTCGCCGTCCAGCGCGGGCGGCATGCCGTCCGCGGGCAGCACGCGCCAGGAGCGTCCGCCGTCGGCGGTGGACAGGACGCGGAACCTGCCGTCCACGGGGTCGCTCACGACGAGGCCGTGGCGGCGGTCGAAGAAGGCCATGCAGTCGTAGAAGGCCTTCGGGTCGGGGTTGCGGAAGGACTCCGTCCAGGTCGTGCCGCCGTCGTCGGTGCGGTACACGCGGGACGCGTCGCCCTCGCCGATGGCCAGCACCACGGCGCGCCGCGCGTCGAACGCCGTCACGTCCCGGAACTGCAGCTCGGCCGCCCCCGGCGGAGAGACGTTCCGCCAGCGGGCGCCGCCGTCCGTGGTGCGCAGCACCGTGCCGCCGGTGCCGGCCAGCCAGGCGGTGCGCCGGTCGACGGCCGCGAGGCCCCGGAAGCGGATCCCCGGCGTGCCGGTGTCCTGCACCGCCCAGTGCACGCCGGTCCGGTCCGGGCCCGTCCGGCCCGCGCTCAGCGGCTCGGTGCCGCCGCCCTGCCCGAGCGGGCGGGCCTCGGCCGCCGGGACCGTCAGGGCGGCCAGGACCGCCCCGCACGTCACTCCCGCCGCCGCCAGCCGGCCCGCCCGTCCCCTGCGTCGCGTGCTCCCCGAGCGCCTCATGGCGGCCGAAGCTAGCCGCACTCCCCCGACCCCGTCCAGAGGGCCTGCCCCGCCGGGCGCGACGGCGGACGCGCGCGAACGGCCGTGCGTTCCCCGTGCATGAAGGCGGTGACCGAGGTCACTCGTTCCGGGTGTGCACGCATCGGCCGATTCCGTCGTCTCTTCCAGTGCCGGGTGTCGCCCGCCCCGGCGTAGTCCAGCCGCAACGAGGGAGCAAGGCGTTGTCCACCGTCATCGAGCAGCCCGTAGAGGCCCGTCTCGTCGCCGCCGCACCGCGCATGCCGAACATTCCCGCCACGCTGCGCTACGACCGGCGCGACCCCTTCGCCGTCCGCATGACGTTCCCCGCCCCGGCCACCCTGGAGGGTGTCGAGGTGTGCTGGACCTTCTCCCGGGAACTGCTCGCCGCGGGACTCCAGGGCCCCGAGGGCCAGGGTGACGTGCGCGTGCGGCCCTACGGCTACGACCGCACGGTGCTGGAGTTCCACGCCCCCGAGGGCACCGCGATCGTGCATGTGCGCTCGGGCGAGATACGGCGGTTCCTGGAGGCGGCCGACGCCCTGGTCCCGGCCGGCCTGGAGCACCTCCAGCTCGACCTGGACCACGATCTGGCCGAGCTGATGCGGGACGCCTGCTGAGCGTCCCGCGCGCGTGAGGGCCGGCGCGTTAAATCGCGTTGACAGCCCTCCAGCGCCTTTTTACGCTGTACAGCGGTTCTGTTGCCGTCGATTGGAGAAGGACGTTGCTCGTCTGAGGTCTTGAGACACCGCGTCGCACCCGTGAGGTGTGCGTGGCGTACGACCTCGGCGTCCGAGCCGTCCTCCGGCACAGGCCTTTTTTCGTGGCCCCTCTCGTGCCCTTCGGTTTCCGCCTCGCGGTGTCTCGACACGCGTCCACCCGAACGCTCACACCCCTCGCGAGGCGCCCATGTCTGCTTCCCTCACCTGTACCTCCCTGTCGTTCACCTGGGCCGACGGCACCGCCGTCTTCGACGGCCTGGACGTCGCCTTCGGCCCCGGCCGGACCGGGCTCGTCGGCGTCAACGGATCGGGCAAGTCCACCCTGCTCAAGCTGCTGGCCGGGGAACTCGTCCCGGCCGACGGCACCGTCAAGGCGGCCGGCGAGATCGGCTACCTCCCGCAGAACGTCACGCTCGACACCGCGCTCCGCGTCGACCAGGCGCTCGGCATCGCCGAGCGGCGGGCCGCCCTGCACGCCATCGAGGCGGGCGACGTCGCCGAGGAGCACTTCGAGACCGTCGGCGACGACTGGGACGTCGAGGAGCGCGCCCTGGTCACCCTCGGCGAACTCGGTCTCGGCCACATCGGCCTGGACCGGACCGTCGGCGAGGTGTCCGGCGGCGAGTCGGTGCTGCTGCGGCTCGCCGCGCTGCTGCTGCGCCGTCCCGACATCCTGCTGCTGGACGAGCCCACCAACAACCTCGACCTGTACGCGCGCCGGCGGCTGTACCAGGCCGTCGCCTCCTGGCCGGGCGTCCTGGTCGTGGTGAGCCACGACCGGGAACTGCTCGACCTGGTCGACCAGATCGCGGAGCTGCGCTCCGGGGAGGTCGCCTGGTTCGGCGGCAACTTCTCCGCCTACGAGGAGGCCCTGGCCGTGGAACAGGAGGCGGCCGAGCGCATGGTGCGGGTCGCCGAGGCCGATGTGCGCAAGCAGAAGCGCGAACTGGCCGACGCCCAGGTCAAGCTGGCCCGCCGCAAGCGGTACGGCCAGAAGATGTGGGACTCCAAGCGCGAACCGAAGATCGTCATGGGCGCGCGCAGACGCGCCGCCCAGGAGTCCGCGGGCAAGCACCGCATCATGCACGAGGAACGGCTCGCCGAGGCCCGGGAACGGCTGGACGAGGCGGTGGAGGCGGTACGGGACGACGACGAGATCCGTATCGACCTGCCGTACACGGCCGTACCGCCCGGCCGGCAGGTGCTCACCCTGGAGAAACTGGAAACGGCCTACCACGCGCGCGTGCCGGGCATCCTCGATCTGCGCGGCCCGGAGCGGATCGCGCTGGTCGGCCGCAACGGCGCCGGCAAGACGACGCTGCTGCGGACCGTCGCCGGGGAGCTGACGCCGGTGACCGGCACGGCGACGGCACACGTCCCGCTGCGGTTCCTGCCCCAGCGACTGGACGTGCTGGACGACGACCTGTCGGTCGCCGAGAACGTGGCCCGGTTCGCGCCGGGCGCCACCAACAACCGGATCCGGGCCCGTCTCGCCCGCTTCCTGTTCCGCGGCGGGCGGGCCGACCAGAAGGCGGCCACCCTGTCGGGCGGTGAGCGTTTCCGGGCTGCCCTGGCCGCGCTGATGCTCGCCGAGCCCGCACCCCAGTTGCTGCTGCTGGACGAGCCGACCAACAACCTCGACATGGCCAGCGTGCGGCAGCTGACCACGGCCCTGGACTCGTACGAGGGGGCGCTGATCGTGGCCAGCCACGACCTGCCGTTCCTGGAGTCGATCGGGATCACGCGGTGGCTGCTGATGGAGGGAGGGGAGCTGACGGAGACCACGCCCGAGGCGCTCGCCGATCCGGCCTGACCGGCCGGCGGGGTCCCGGCGGGGGCACGGGCCGACGGCGGGGGTTTTGCCCTGGCCGGAGTGACCTGCATGATGACGGACCGGCGCCGTGTGAGCGGCGCCGGACACCGCACCATCGCACCGACCGATTCGAAAGGCCCGTCGTGCCCAGCAAGAAGGCCCTCGTCCGCCGCCCCAGCCCCCGCCTCGCCGACGGCCTGGTGACGCACATCGAGCGGGAGAAGGTCGACGTCGGGCTCGCCGGCGAACAGTGGGAGGCCTACGTCGCGGCCCTGCGCGCGCACGGCTGGGAGACGATCGAGGTCGAACCGGCCGACGACTGCCCGGACTCGGTGTTCGTCGAGGACACCGTCGTCATGTACAAGAACGTGGCGTTGATCACCCGGCCCGGCGCGGAGTCCCGGCGGGCGGAGACGGCCGGCGTCGAGGAGGCCGTGGCCCGCCTGGGCTGCTCGGTGAACTGGATATGGGAGCCGGGCACGCTGGACGGCGGCGACGTCCTGAAGGTCGGCGACACCGTGTACGTCGGGCGCGGCGGGCGGACCAACGCGGCCGGCGTGCAGCAGCTGCGGGCGGCCTTCGAGCCGCTCGGCGCCCGCGTGGTGGCCGTGCCCGTGAGCAGGGTGCTGCATCTGAAGTCGGCGGTGACCGCGCTGCCCGACGGCACGGTGATCGGGCACATCCCGAAGATCGACCGGCCGTCGCTGTTCCCGGGGTTCCTGTCGGTGCCGGAGGAGTCCGGCGCGCACGTGGTGCTGCTCGGCGGCAGCACGCTGCTGATGGCGGCGAGCGCGCCGAGGACCGCGGAGCTGCTGACCGATCTCGGCCACGAGGTGGTGACGGTCGACATCAGCGAGTTCGAGAAGCTGGAGGGCTGTGTGACCTGCCTCTCGGTGCGCCTGCGGGAGCTGTACGCCTGACCGGTGATCCTCTCCGTCCGGCAGCCCCGGGACCTGCGGGTCCCGGGGCTGTTCGGCATGCCCGCGGACGACCCGCGCGGGTGGGCTGAGCAGGGGTTCTTTACAGCACTCTTAACCTACGGCTTCGTAACCTACGGATTCGTAGCCTACGATCACGTAGGTTTCCGGCACCGCTCGCCGGGCCACCCCCCTTTTCTCCCCCTTTGTTCGGCGTCCCCCTGGAGTTCCCGTGACGATCACTTCCCCCCATCTCGCCAGCCCGTCCGTCTGGACCGACGCGCGGCTGCTGTACGCGCTGGAGGAAGTCGTCGAGACCGAGTTGAACCGGCATCTGAAGGTCGCCAAGGACTGGATGCCGCACGAGTACGTGCCGTGGAGCGACGGCCGCAACTTCCCGGGCCTGTTCGAGGACGGGGAGGCCTGGCAGAAGGACCAGTCCAAGGTGACGGAGATCGGCCGGATCGCCCTCGTCGTCAACCTGCTGACCGAGGACAACCTGCCGAGCTACCACCACGAGATCGCCACGCTCTTCGGCCGCGACGGCGCCTGGGGCACCTGGGTGCACCGCTGGACGGCCGAGGAGGGCCGGCACGGCATCGTGATGCGGGACTACCTGCTGGCCTCGCGGGCGGTGGACCCGGACCAGCTGGAGCGGTTCCGCATGGCGCACATGAGCGAGGGCTTCGAGTCCGACAACCGGCACTCGATGCTGCACTCGATCGCCTACGTCGCCTTCCAGGAGCTGGCCACGCGGATCTCCCACCGCAACACCGGCCACCAGTCCGGGGACCCGGTCTGCGACCGGATGCTGGCCCGGATCGCGACCGACGAGAACCTGCACATGGTGTTCTACCGCAACCTGCTGAAGGCCGCCTTCGAGCTGGCGCCCGACCTGACCATGCAGGCGGTGCGGGACGTCGTCGTGAACTTCCGCATGCCCGGTCACGGCCTCCCCGGCTTCGAGCGGGCCGCCGCGCAGATGGCGATCGGCGAGGTCTACAACCTGCGCATCCACCACGACGACGTGCTGCAGCCGGTGCTGCGCTTCCTGAAGGTCATGGAGATCGACGGCCTCGGCCCCGAGGGCCGCCAGGCGCAGGAGGAACTCGGCCTGTTCATGGGCGGGCTGGACGCGGAGGCCCTGAAGTTCGACGAGAAGCTGGCCGCGCGCAAGGCCCGGATGGCGGCGCGCGCCGGAGCCTGACGCCCCGCGCACGGGCCGGGCGGTCGTCCGGAGGCCGTCGGGAGGGTGTCAGGGGGTGACCTGGGCCATCGCGCGGCGTCGGGGGACGGACGGATCGGGGACGATGCGGGCGGGCGACGCCGGGTCCGAGGACACCCCGGCCGTGTCAGCGGGCGGCACCAGGGCCGGTGACAACCCGGCGATACCGGCGAGGCGACACCAAAGCCGGTCACAGCCCGGCGATACCGGCGAGGCGACACCAAAGCCGGCCACAGACCGGCAATACCGGCGAAGCGACACCAAAGCCGGTCACAGACCGGCAATACCGGCGGGCGGCGTCAGGGGCCGGCGGCTGGCGGCGGTGCCGGCGGGCGGTACCAAGGGCCGGCGGCTGGTGGCAGGGCCGACGGCGGGCGGTACCCAGGGGCTGGCGGCAGCCGGCAGTGCCGGCGGGCTGTCAGCGGGCGGTGCGGCGCAGGGCCAGGCGTTCCTTCTCGGACAGGCCGCCCCAGACGCCGAACCGCTCGTCGTTCGCCAGGGCGTAGTCCAGACAGGCGGGGCGCAGCTCGCACATGGCGCAGATGCGCTTCGCCTCGCGCACCGAGCTGCCGGGCTCCGGGAAGAAGAAGTCCGGCCCGGTCTGCGCGCACAGGGCCTGCGCCTGCCAGGTGTCGTCGGCCGGGGTGATGGTTTCGTAGTGCATGGCCAGGAGCCTGCCCCACGCCGAAAAACGCTCGATCAACGCCGGCTCAACGACGGCCCGCCGGCGCCGGCTGACCGCGTTCCCCCGACGCCGGCCGACGGCGCGCTCGGCATCTCCGGCCGACCCGATGATGCGCGCCGGGCCCGGTGCGTGCACGGCGGCGCGCGGGACCGGTGGGAAAACCGGGAGAACGCGCGCCGTCACGCTCGGTGAGAGCGGGGCGGTCCGGCGCGTCGCGGTGCTCCGGCGGCGATTGTCAGTGGGCGGTGCCAGACTCGGCAGTGCACAGGACGGGACCCCTTGCGAGGAGGGCCGAGATGCTCACCACCCGTTTCGTCGACGGCGCGCCCAACTGGATCGACGTCGGCAGCCCCGACCTCGACGGCGCCGCCTCCTTCTACGGCGCCCTCTTCGGCTGGCGGTTCGTGTCGGCGGGGCCGGACGCCGGGGGCTACGGCTTCTTCCAGCTGGACGGCAGAACCGTGGCGGGCGGCATGCGGACCGGGCCCGAGCAGGGACCGCCGGCCTGGACGGTGTACTTCCGCAGCGAGGACGCGCAGGCCACCGCCAAGGCGGCCGAAGAGGCCCACGGCAGCGTGCTGTTCCAGCCGATGGACGTGATGGGCGAGGGGCGTATGGCGATCCTCGCCGACCGGGCGGGCGTGCCGTTCGGGATCTGGCAGCCGGGGCGGACCGCGGGCGTGGACATGGCGGGCGAGCCGGGCGCGCTGTGCTGGGTCGAGTTGTACACGCCGGACATCGCGGCAGCCGCCGCGTTCTACCGCCGGGTGCTCGGCCTGGAGACGTCCGGGGTGCCCTTCCCGGGCGGGACGTACACCTGCGTCCAACCCGACGGTGCCGGGGAGGACGCCATGTTCGGCGGGATGGTGCCGCTGGCCGACGACCCGTCCGAGGCCGAGTCCGGTGCGTACTGGCTGCCGTACTTCGAGGTGGCGGACACCGATGCCGTGGTCGAGCGGGCACAGCGGCTCGGCGGGACGGTGCGGATGCCCGCCACGAGCGTGGAGGGCGTGGGCCGCATGGCCAAGCTCGCCGATCCGTACGGGGTCCGGTTCGCGGTGATCAGGGGTGAGCCGGCGCAGGGCTGAGCCGCCGCGAGCGCCACGGGCCGGGTCACGCGGAGGCGCGGCGTATCAGGGTCGTCGGCAGGATCACCGCCGACGCCGGTGAGCCCGGGCCGCCGGCCGTCGGGCGCTGCCGGTCCCGGTCCTCGGACAGGCCCTGCAGCAGCAGGCGGGCCATCAGCCGGCCCATCTCCTCGATGTCCTGACGGACCGTGGTCAGCGGGGGGTCGGTCTGCTCGGTGACCGGCACCATGTCGTCGAAGCCGACGACGGCCACGTCCTCGGGCACCCGTCGGCCGCTCGCGCGCAGTACCCGCAGGGCGCCGAGGGCGGTGAGGTCGTTGGCGGCGAACACGGCGTCGACGTCCGGGCAGCGGTCGAGGAGTTCCCGCATGGCGCGTTCGCCGCCGGCCGGGGTGAAGTCGCTCTCCACCACCAGCCGTGGGTCGCTCTCGCCCAGGACGTCGGCCATGACGTCCCGGTAGCCGTCGAGCCGGTCCGCCGCCGAGGTCTGGTCCAGCGCGCCGGTGATGTGCGCGACGCGCCGGCGGCCGAGGTCCAGCAGGTGCCGTACCGCCGCGCGGGCCCCGCCCCGGTTGTCGCAGTCGACGTACACCACGCCCGGGTCCGCCGCGCGGGCGTCCTCGCCCCAGCCGGGGCGTCCGCCGAACACGGTGGGCACGCCGGCGTCGTGGATGAGGCCGGGCAGCGGGTCGTCCAGGTGCAGGGAGAAGACCAGGGCGCCGTCGACATGGCCGCCGGCGAGATACCGGGCCACGCGCGCGTGGTCGGCGCGGCCCTCGGTGAGCAGCAGCACCAGCTGGTTGTCGTGCGCGGTCAGCTCCTTGCTGATGCCGCGCAGCTGGAGGGCGAAGAAGGGGTCGGCGAAGACCCGGCTCTCGGGCTCGGCGATGACGACCGCGACGGCGTCGTGCCGCCGGGTGACGAGGCTGCGCGCCGCCTGGTTGGGGACGTAGCCCAGCTCCTCCACGGCCCGCCGGACCCGTTCGGCCAGCGGCTCACGCACCCCGTCGCCGCCGTTGACCACCCGGGACACGGTGGCGCGGGACACGCCGGCCCGTGCGGCCACGGCCTCCAGTGTGGGGCGCGAGACTGCCTCGGTCACTTCGGGACTCCTCCTCGGCGCGGCTGGCGATCAGGATAGCCGCGCGGCGCCCGTCCGGCCGGTGCCGGAACGGACCCGGGCGGCAGCTCAGCCCAGCAGGTCGACCGTCGTCCCGATGCCCCGGCGCTCCGCCGCCCGGAACGCGGACCAGGCGAGGGCGAGGTCCTGCCAGGGCAGTCCTACGGGGGCGTACACCGTGCGCTGAAGGCGCGAGGTCCGGCCGGGGTGGGTGCCGCGCAGGATGTCGGTGAGGGTGGCGTCGGCGGCCGTCCGGGACAGTCCGGGCGCCGCCGACACGCCGGTCCGGGCGGCCAGTTCCCGGTCGTCGACCACGAGGAGGGCCGCGTCCAGCAGGTCGGCGGCGAGTTCCCGCTTGCCGGGTTCGTCGGTGCCGAGGCTGGTGAAGTGCTGCCCGGCGCGGGTGTCGGCGAGGGCGAGCAGCGGGGCCCGGGACCAGGTCGCGAGCAGGACGACGTCGGCCGCGTCGGCCACCGCCCGGGCGGAGCCGAGCACCCGGCCGCCGTGCCGGGCGGCGAACGCGGCGGCCCGGCCGGGGTCGGTGTCGTGGACGACGAGGTCCCGCGGCCGGCGCTCGCTCGTCAGACCGCGCAGCGTCGACTCGGCCTGCGCGCCCGCGCCGATCACGCCGAGGACGTCGTAGTCGGCGGGTGCCAGCAGCCCGGTGCCGAGGGCGGCGGCCAGGCCGGTGCGCCAGGCCGTCACGGTCGCGGAGTCCAGCAGCGCGAGCAGTTCGCCGTCGGCCCCGGCGTGCAGGCAGATCACCCCGCGCAGGGCGGGCCTGGCACCGGGGAACTTGGCGTTCACCTTCACCGTGTAGGCGTCGACACCGGGCAGCAGGCCGGGGATCAGGGCGGTGGCGGTGCCGGGGAAGGGCAGGTCGGTGCGGACCCGTCGGCCGGAGACGGTGACCGCGTCGGCCGTGCGGAAGCCGTCGCGCAGGGCGGCGAGACAGGCCGCGGGCTCCAGCACGGCCTCCAGATCGCTTCGGGTCAGCACACGGGTCATCCCGCCATGATCGCTCACCGGCCCGCCGGGGCGCGTGGACCGAGTCCGTGCACCCCCGCTCCCGCACGCCTCCCGGACGGCGCCCCCTGTGAGTGTCGCCCCCCGTCAGGACGACGGTTCGCGCCGGGCCCGGCTCGGCTGGACGCGTTTCGGTTCGCCGGGCATCTTCGGGTACTCCGGCGGGTACGGCAGGTCGGCCAGGCCGTGGTCGTGTTCGTCCCGGCGGGCCAGTTCCAGCAGCGCGTCCAGCGAGTAGGCGTGGTCGTCCATGTCGGCGTGCACGTCGCCGAGTTCGGCGAACCGGGCCGGCATGGTCGCGAGGTCGAAGTCGCGGGGCTGGGCGACACCGACCTCCTCCCAGCGCAACGGTGCCGAGACGGGGGCGTGCGGGCGGGGACGTACGGAGTAGGCGGACGCGATGGTGCGATCTCGCGCTGTCTGGTTGTAGTCGAGAAAAATACGACGCCCGCGTTCCTCCTTCCACCACTTGATGGTCACCTGCTCGGGCATCCGGCGCTCCATCTCCCGCCCCACCGCGATCGCCGCGCGGCGCACCTGGGTGAAGGTCCAGCGCGGTTCGATGGGGACGAAGACGTGCAGGCCCCGGCCGCCAGAGGTCTTGGGCCAGCCGCGCAGCCCGCCGAACTCGTCCAGCACGGCGCGCAGTTCGTGGGCGGCGCGGGCCGCGTCGGCGTAGTCCGTGCCGGGCTGCGGGTCGAGGTCGATGCGGAGTTCGTCGGGGCGGTCGACGTCGGTGGCGCGCACCGGCCAGGGGTGGAAGGTGAGGGTGCCGTACTGGGCGGCCCACACCACGGCGGCCTCCTCGGTCGGGCACATCTCGTCGGCGCTGCGCCCGCTGGGAAACGTGATGTGGGCGGTCGGGATCCAGTCGGGCATGCCCTTGGGGGCCCGCTTCTGGAAGAACCATTCGCCGCCGACGCCGTCCGGGTAGCGCTCCAGGGTGGTGGGGCGGTTGCGCAGGGCGCGCAGGATGCCGGGGCCGACGGCGGTGTAGTACCGGGCGAGGTCCAGCTTGGTGAAACCGCGCTCCGGGAAGAACACCTTGTCCGGGCTGGACAGCCGTACGGTCCGGCCGCCCACCTGTAGTTCCACCGCATCGCCCATGCGGCCACGGTAGGCGCACCCCGCACAGCTCGCATACCGGGCAAAGCAGTAGGTATGCGAGCAGAATCAAAGGCATGGATCTCCCCGTCATGCCGCCCGTGAAGCCGATGCTCGCCAAGTCGGTGGCGAAGATCCCGCCCGGGATGCACTACGAGGCGAAGTGGGACGGCTTCCGGTCGATCGTGTTCCGGGACGGGGCCGAGGTCGAGCTGGGCAGCCGTACCGGAAAGCCGCTGACCAGGTACTTTCCCGAGCGGGCCGAGGCACTGAAGGAGCGGCTGCCCGAGCGGTGCGTGCTGGACGGGGAGATCGTGATCGCGCGGGGCGGCCGGCTGGACTTCGACGCGCTGACCGAGCGGATCCACCCGGCGGCCTCCCGGGTGCGGATGCTGGCCGAGAAGACCCCGGCCTCCTTCGTCGCCTTCGACCTGCTGGCCCTGGACGACCACGCCCTGCTCGACGTCCCGCTGACCGACCGCCGCGCCCTGCTGGACCGGGCCCTCGCCGCGGCGACCCCGCCGGTGCACGTGGCGCCCTCCACGACCGACATCGAGGTGGCCCGGCAGTGGTTCGAGCAGTTCGAGGGCGCCGGTCTGGACGGGGTCGTGGCCAAGCCGCTCACCCTGCACTACCTCCAGGACGAGCGGGCCATGTTCAAGATCAAGCACGAGCGGACGGCGGACGTCGTCGTCGCCGGGTACCGCTTCCACAAGAGCGGCCCGGTGGTGGGCTCGCTGCTGCTGGGTCTGTACGACGAGCAGGGCCGGCTCCAGCACGTGGGCGTGTCGGCGGCGTTCGCCATGAAGAAGCGCGCCGAACTGGTCGCGGAGCTGGAGCCGCTGCGCATGGACGACGTGTCCGGGCACCCGTGGGCCGCCTGGGCGGACGAGGCCGCGCACGAGACGGCCCGGCTGCCGGGCGCGCCGAGCCGCTGGTCGGGCAAGAAGGACCTGTCCTGGGTGCCGCTGCGGCCGGAGCGGGTGGCCGAGGTGGCGTACGACCACATGGAGAACGGGCAGCGGTTCCGGCACACGGCCCGCTTCCGCCGCTGGCGCCCGGACCGTACGCCGGAGAGCTGCACCTACGCCCAGTTGGAGGAGCCGGTGCGCTACGACCTGGCGGAGATCCTCGGCGAGAAGCACCGCGGCTGAGGCGGCCGCGGGCCGCCAGGCCGCGTCACGGCCGCAGAAGGACCTTGACGGCGCCGTCCTGCTTGCGCTGGAACATCTCGTACGCGTGCGGCGCGTCCGACAGCGGCAGCCGGTGCGTGGCGAAGTCCTCGACGCCGAGCGGGTCCTCGTCCGTCAGACAGGGGATGATCCGGTCGGTCCAGCGGCGGACGTTGGCCTGGCCCATGCGCAGCTGGATCTGCTTGTCGAAGAGGGTGAGCATCGGCATCGGGTCGGCCATGCCGCCGTAGACCCCGCTGAGCGAGATCGTGCCGCCGCGGCGGACCAGGTCGATGGCCATGTAGAGCGCGCCCATCCGGTCGACGCTGAACCGCCCGGCGAGCGGGCCGCCGAGCTTGCGCGGCATGAGCGCGGCGGTCTGCTGGACGAGTTTGGCGACGTGGCTGCCGTGCGCCTCGGTGCCGACGGCGTCGATCACGGCGTCCGGGCCCCGGCCGCCGGTCTCGTCCTGGATGGCATGGACCAGCGCCTTCTCGTCGTCGAAGGCCCTGAGGTCGTACGTCTCCACCCCGCGCCGCTGCGCCCGGGCGAGCCGCTCGGGCACCAGGTCGACACCGAAGACGCGCTCGGCGCCGCGGAACCTGGCGATCCGGCAGGCCATGTCGCCGATCGGGCCGAGGCCGAGCACCGCGAGGGTGCCGCCGGGCGGCACGGCGGCGTACTCGACAGCCTGCCAGGCGGTGGGCAGCACGTCGGAGAGGTAGACGAACCGGTCGTCCGGCGGGCCCTCGGGCACCTTGATCGGGCCGTACTGCGCCTGCGGAACGCGCAGGTACTCGGCCTGGCCGCCGGGCACGGCGCCGTACAGGCGGGTGTAGCCGAACAGGGCGGCGCCCATGCCCTCGCCGGTGACCTGCGTGGTCTCGCACTGGGTGGGCAGCCCGGTGTCGCACATGAAGCAGTGCCCGCAGGCGATCTGGAAGGGCACCACCACGCGGTCGCCGGGGCGCAGGTCCGGCACCTCGGAGCCGACCTCCTCCACGATGCCCATGGGTTCGTGGCCGAGGATGTCCCCCGGGGTCATGAACGGGGTGAGCACCTCGTACAGATGCAGGTCGGAGCCGCACAGTCCGGTGGACGTGATGCGCACGACGGCGTCCGTGGGTTCCTCGATCCGCGGGTCGGGCACGTCCTCGACCCGGACGTCCCGCTTGCCCTGCCAGGTGACTGCCTTCATGGGGTCGCACTCCCTTGGTCGCGTACGGCTGCGTCCCGTGGGCGGTGGACCCCGGGTACCCGGGCGCACCCCTGCCCAACCCATGGCCAAAGGCGTCCGACGGGCGCACAATCGGACAACACGGACGGGGTGGCGACGGTGGGCATGGGACACGGGGCGCGCACGCGGCGCGCGGCACTGACGGCGGCGCTGCTGGCCGTCGCCCTGACGGCTTCCCTCACGGCGGGCTGCTCCGGCAACGGCCGGAACGGTGAGGACGGCCGGGCGCCGCGGCCCACCGCGACGCCCGCGCCGAGCCGTTCGGCCGTGGCGGGCTCACCGCTCGCCGTGAAGATCGACAATGTGCGCGCGGCCCGTCCGCACACCGGGCTCGGCGCGGCGGACGTGGTGTACGTGGAGCAGGTGGAGGGCGGTCTGAGCCGGCTGCTGGCGGTGTACGCGACCCGGCTGCCCAGGACCGTCGGACCGGTGCGCAGCGTCCGCGAGTCCGACCTGGAGCTGCTGCGCCAGTTCCCCCTGCCGACCCTCGCCTTCTCGGGCGCGCAGCGCGCGCTGCTGCCGCTGGTCGACCGGGCGCCGCTGCGCGCGCGGTCACCCGACGAGGCCCCCGGCGCCTACCACCGGGGCACCGGCCGGGCCGCCCCGCACAACCTCTATCTGCGCCCGGCCGCGCTGCTCCCCGCCGCGCCGGGCCGGGCGGCGCTGACCACCGGCTTCAGCTACGGCCCGGCGCCTTCCGGCGGCACGCCCGTGTCCGCGCGGACCGTGCGCTACCCGGCCGCCCGCCTCACCTTCACCTGGTCCGCCGGGCGCGGCGGCTGGCTGATCGCGATGGACGGCGAGCCCGCGGTGACGACCGACAGCGGCCGGCCGGCCCCGGCGACGGTGGTCGTGCAGTACGTGCGGATCCGCACGTCCCAGTACCACGACGCGCTCGGCAACCGCACGCCGTACACCGAGACGGTCGGCTCCGGGCGGGCCGAGGTGCTGCGCGACGGCCGGTCGTTCGCCGGCTTCTGGTCGCGGCCGGCGGCGACGGACGGTACGGCGTTCACGACGGCGGACGGCGGCCGGCTGGACTTCGCCCCCGGGCAGGTGTGGGTGGTGCTGCTGCCGGCGCCCTGACGGGGCGTGCGGACGCGGTCAGCTCCGGGTGGCCAGCGGCTCGGCGGGGTTGCGCAGCTCCTCGGCCGCGTCCGCGACCCGACGGAGCAGGTCGAAGAACACGGCCTGCTCCTCGGCGGAGAGCGGGGCGAGGAAGACCTGGTTCATCCGGGCCGTGCGCACGGTCAGCCTGCGGTGGGTGCGCAGGCCGTCGTCGGTGAGCCGGAGCAGGAAGCGCCGGCCGTCCTGCGGATCGCGCACCTTGTGCAGCAGCCCGCGGCGGTCGAGCCGGCTGATGACCTCGGCGATGGTCGACCGGTCCAGGCCCACCCGCTCCCCCACGGTCCGCTGGTCGAGCCCGGGCTCGGCGACGAGCGCGTTCATGACGGCGAACTGCGGTGAGGTGATCTCCTCCGAGACCATCGTGTTCCACAGCAGGTAGTGCGCCTGCTGGAGCCGCCGGGCCAGGTGCCCGGGATGGGTGGCGAGATCCACCGCGGCCATGTGCACTCCCGATCTCAATTCGTAGGTGCACTGAACAATACCCGCTCTTGACGGCCCCGACCCCCGATGGCAGCGTGAGCAGCACCTCGCTGAAACGCTCAGTGCCCCGACTATCTGGGGGCTGATGAAGGAGATGGGGTTTCCCAGGATGGACAAGGTGGTCGCCACGGCCGGGCGGGCGGTGGCCGATGTGCCGGACGGCGCGTCGCTCGCCGTCGGCGGGTTCGGGCTCAGCGGTGTGCCGAACGTGCTGATCCAGGCGCTGTACGAGCGCGGTGTCGGCGGGCTGAGCGTGGTGTCGAACAACTGCGGGGCGATGGAGTCCGGGCTCGCGGTGCTGCTGGCCGCGGGGCGGATCGCCCGGGTGACCGGTTCCTACATCGGCGCCAACAAGGAGTTCGCCCGCCAGTACCTGGCCGGTGAGCTGGAGGTGGAGCTGATCCCGCAGGGCACGCTCGCCGAGCGGCTGCGCGCGGGCGGCGCCGGCATCCCCGCCTTCTACACCCCGGCCGGGGTCGGCACCCAGGTCGCCGAGGGCGGGCTGCCCTGGCGCTACGACGGGTCCGGCGGGGTCGTGCTGGCCTCGCCGCCGAAGGAGGTGCGGGAGTTCGACGGCGTGGAGTACGTGCTGGAGCGGGGCATCCGCACCGACTTCGCGCTGGTGCGCGCGGCGCGGGGCGACCGGCACGGCAACCTCGTCTTCAACAAGTCCGCCCGGAACTTCAACCCGCTGGCCGCGATGGCCGGCCGGGTGACCATCGCCGAGGTGGAGGAGCTGGTCGAGCCCGGCGCGATCGACCCGGACGCGGTGCACGTGCCGGGCGTCTTCGTGCAGCGGGTCGTGGCGCTCACCCCGGAGCAGGCGGCGGACAAGCGCATCGAGCGGCGGACGGTGAGCGGCTGATGGCCTGGACGCGTGCGGAGATGGCCGCCCGGGCGGCCCGCGAGCTGCGGGACGGGCAGTACGTCAATCTGGGCATCGGTCTGCCGACGCTGATCCCGAACCACCTGCCCGAGGGGGTCGAGGTGGTGCTGGAGTCGGAGAACGGCATTCTCGGCACGGGCCCGTATCCGACCGCGGACCGGGTCGACCCGGACCTGATCAACGCGGGCAAGGAGACCGTGACCGTCCTGCCGGGGGCGTCCTTCTTCGACTCGGCGCTGTCCTTCGCGATGATCCGGGGCGGGCACATCGACGTGGCCGTGCTCGGCGCGATGCAGGTGTCGGCCGGCGGGGACCTGGCCAACTGGGCGGTGCCGGGGAAGCTGGTCACCGGGATCGGGGGCGCGATGGATCTGGTGCACGGCGCCCGGCAGGTGATCGTGCTGATGACGCACACCGCGAAGGACGGCTCGGCGAAGATCCTCAAGGAGTGCACGCTGCCGCTCACGGGCAAGGCGTGTGTGAACCGGATCATCACCGATCTGGCCGTGCTGGACGTCACGGACGAGGGACTCACGCTGATCGAGACCGCGCCCGGTGTGGGTGTGGACGAGGTCGTCGCACAGACCGACGCGGAACTGACCGTTGCGGAGAGTCTGCTGTGAACCCCGCTCACACGCCCGCTTCTCCCCGCACCCCGTTCACCTCGCGCGAGGCATCAGGTACCCCCATGACTCTCACCCAGCAGGACATCGACCAGGAAATCGCCGCCGAGCGCGCCGCGTACGACAAGCGCGTCGCCGACGGCGCCCCCGTCGAGCACCACCCGCGGCGCGCCTACGCGCCCTACCGCTCCTCCGTGCTGCGCCACCCGAAGCAACCGCTCGTGACGATCGACACCAGCAAGGACCCGGAGATGGTGGAACTGCACTCCCCCGCGTTCGGGGAGCGTGACATCACCGAGATCGACAGCGACCTCACCCGCCAGCACACCGGGGAGCCGATCGGCGAGCGGATCACCGTGTCCGGGCGGCTGCTGGACCGGCACGGACGCCCGGTGCGCGGCCAGCTGATCGAGATCTGGCAGGCGAACTCGGCCGGCCGCTACGCCCACCGGCGCGAGCAGCACGACGCCCCGCTGGACCCGAATTTCACCGGCGTCGGCCGCACCCTCACCGACGCCGACGGCCGCTACCGCTTCACCACCATCCAGCCCGGCCCCTACCCCTGGCGCAACCACGTGGGCGCCTGGCGCCCGGCCCACATCCACTTCTCCGTGTTCGGTACGGCGTTCGCCCAGCGGCTGGTGACCCAGATGTACTTCCCGAACGACCCGCTCTTCCCGTACGACCCGATCCTGCAGTCGGTGACGGACGAGGCGGCCCGGCAGCGGCTGGTCGCCACCTACGACCACAGCCTGTCGGTGCCGGAGTTCTCCCTCGGCTACCACTGGGACATCGTGCTGGACGGCCCGGCCGCCACCTGGACGGAAGAAGGACGCTGACCGCCATGACGATCATCGACACCGCCGATCCGGACCAGGTGCTGCCCACCCCGTCCCACACCGTCGGCCCGTTCTACGGCTACGCGCTGCCGTTCCCCGGCGGCGAGGAGGTGGCGCCGCTCGGCCACCCGGACACCATCACCGTGCACGGCCGTGTCCTCGACGGCGCGGGCGATCCACTGCCCGACGCGCTGATCGAACTGTGGGGCCCGCGCCCCGACGGCACGGTGCCGCGGGTGGACGGCTCGCTCCGGCGCGACCCGGCCACCGGGGGCCACCTGGGCCGCAACGGCGTGGAGTTCACCGGCTGGGGGCGCAGCCAGACCGATGCCGGCGGCCACTGGTACGCCCGCACCCTGCGGCCCGGCGCCCGCGGCCGGAACGCGCCGTACCTCGGCGTCTGCGTCTTCGCGCGCGGCCTGCTCGTCCACCTGTTCACCCGGATCTACCTGCCGGGCGACGACGCCGCGCTGGCCGCCGACCCGCTGCTCGCCCGGGTGGGCGACCGGCGCGACACGCTGATCGCGGGCGCGGAGCCCGACGGCACCTACCGTTTCGACATCCGCCTTCAGGGCGAAGGCGAGACGGTCTTCCTGGAGTTCCAGTGACACATGCGTCTCCCCCCTGCGCCGACACCGGTCTGCTCGCCCCCGAGTGGGGGCTGTCGGGCGCCGCGTCCGAGACGAGCGACCACGCGTATCTGCGGGCCATGCTCGACGCCGAGGCCGCGCTGACCCGGGCGCAGGCCGCGCTCGGGCTCGTCCCGGCCGAGGCCGCGGCGGCGGTGACCGAGGCGGCCGTCCCGGCCCGGTTCGGCATCCGCTCGCTGGCGGCGCGCACCCCGGCCGGCGGCAACCCGGTCATCCCGCTGGTCGCCGACCTGACCGCGGCGGTCGGCGAGGAGTACGGCCCCTACGTGCACCGGGGTGCCACCAGCCAGGACATCATGGACACGGCCACGATGCTGGTCGCCGTGCGCACCCTGGAGCTGGTCCGCGCCGACCTCGACCGGACCGGGCGGGCGCTGGCCGGACTCGCCGCCGGGCACCGGGACACGGTGCTGGCGGGCCGGACGCTCACCCAGCACGCCGTACCGACGACGTTCGGGCTGAAGGCGGCCGGCTGGCGTTCGCTGGTCCTGGACGCACGCGACCGGATCACCCGGGTACGGGACGCGCTGCCCGCCCAACTCGGCGGGGCCGCCGGGACCCTGGCGGCGTTCCAGGCGTACGGCGCCACGGACCCGGCCGGTCTGACCCGGGCGTACGCCCGTGAAGTGGGCCTGGCCGCACCCGCGTTGCCCTGGCACACGCTGCGCACACCAGTCGCGGACCTGGCGGGCTGCCTGGCGTTCGCGGCGGGGGCGCTGGGCAAGCTCGCCGTGGACGTGCTGGCGCTGTCGCGCACCGAGACCGGCGAGGTGAGCGAGGGCAGCGGCGGCGGCTCCTCGGCCATGCCGCACAAGGCGAACCCGGTGCGCGCCACGCTCCTCGCGGCCGCCGCCCGGCGCGCCCCCCAGCTCGCGGCCACGCTGTACGGCTGCCTCGTCGCCGAGGACGAGCGGCCGGCCGGCGCCTGGCACGCCGAGTGGGAGCCGCTGCGCGACCTGCTCCGGCTGGTGGGCGGCGCGGCGGCGCACGCGGCGGAACTGGCCGAGGGGCTGCGGGTGCACCCGGCCGCGATGCGCCGGAACCTCGGCATCACCCGGGGTCTGATCGTCTCCGAGCGGCTGTCCGCCGCCCTCGCCCCCGTCCTCGGCCGGGCACGCGCCAAGGAGCTGCTGACCGAACTGGCCCGCCGCGCCCACAGCGAGGACCGTCCGCTACGGGAACTCCTCGGCGAGCAGGAGGAGTTGAAGGACGTCGACCTGGACGACCTCGGCGACCCGACCCACTACACCGGCTTCGCCGGAGTCCTCACCGACCGCGCCCTGGAGCGACCTTGACCGTAAAGCTCCTCCACCACACGGAAGAAGGCCCGGCTTCTGCCCCTGCGCTGCTGCTCGGCCCGTCCCTCGGCACCTCGCTCGCGCTGTGGGACGAGGTCGCGCCCGAACTGTCCGCCGGCCACCGGGTGATCCGCTGGGACCTGCCCGGGCACGGCGGTTCGGCGGCGGACCTGATCCGGCCCGGCGCGACCGTCGGCGACCTGGCCGCGCTGGTGCTGGAGCTGGCCGACGCGCTCGGCGTCGACCGGTTCGCGTACGCGGGCGTGTCCCTCGGCGGCGCCGTCGGCCTGCACCTGGCCGTCCACCATCCCGAGCGGCTGACCTCGCTGGCCGTGCTGTGCTCCTCCGCCCACTTCGGCGGCGCGGCACCCTGGCGGGAGCGGGCGGACCGGGTGCGGCGCGAGGGCCTGGACGGGCTGGCGGAGAGCGCCGACGCGCGCTGGTTCACGCCCGGGTTCAGCGTGCCCCGGCTGGTCCGGGACCACCGGGAGGCGGACCCGGCGGCGTACGCCGCCTGTTGCGACGCGCTCGCCGCGTTCGACCTGCGGGACCGGCTCGGCGCCATCACCGTACCGACGCTCCTCGTGGCGGGCCGGCAGGACCCCGCGACCCCGCCCGCGCACCTGCGGGAGATCGCCGACGCGGTGCCGGCGGCGACGCTGGTGGAGCTGCCCGGGGCGTCCCATCTGGCGCCGGCGCAGTGTCCGCGGGAGGTGCTGGCCGCGCTGCGCGCCCAGCTCGACGGGCCGCCGGCGAGCGGTACGGCGGTGCGCCGGGAGGTGCTGGGCGACGCCCATGTGGACCGCGCCCAGGCCCGGCAGACCCCGTTCACGGCCCGCTTCCAGGACTTCATCTCCCGCTACGCCTGGGGGGAGATCTGGACCGATCCCACGCTGTCGCGGCGCGAGCGCAGCCTGATCACGCTGACCGCGCTGGTCGCCCACGGGCACCACGACGAGCTGGCGCTGCACGTCCGGGCGGCGCGGCGGAACGGGCTGACGCCGGAGGAGATCGGCGCGGTGCTGCTGCAGACCGCCGTGTACTGCGGGGTGCCGGCCGCCAACTCGGCGTTCGCGACGGCCCAGCGGGTGCTGGCCGAGGAGGACGCGGACCGGGGGTGACCCTGCTGGTCGTCCCCTGCGGGCGTCGGTGGCGCCCTCCGGCTCCGGGCGCGAACCGAGCGCCGGGGGGAGCCGGTGCGGCATGCCGTGAGCTGCCCGGCCGCAGGCGGCCGAGGCCATCGCCCGGCGGGACACCGCGGAGCGAGTCTCCGCGCCGGAGCGCGCCTGACGTCCGGCGCCCCCGCTCTCAGCTCACCGCAGCCCCCGCCCCGTCTCCAGCACCTCCCGTGCCTCGGCCACCAGTCCCTCCGCACCGCAGGACCGGGCGAGGTCCAGGCCCCGGTTGAGTTCCGTGACCGAGCGGGCGGCGATGCCGTACTCGACGCGGGCGGCCGCGTGCTCGTACTGGCAGGGCGAGGCCTCCAGGTAGGTGACGGCGCGGGCGGCGAGCTGCACCGCCCGCTGGCCCGTCTCCAGGGCGGCGGCGCAGCGCAGGGCCTCGCCGATGGCGGTGTCCGTGCCGAACCGCTCGGCCTGCCGGCGGGCGTCGGCCGCGAGCTGGGCGGCCCGGGCCGGATCCTGCCCGGCGAGGGCCTTGGCGAGGTCGATGGACCAGGGTGCGAGGACCGGGTTGTGGCCGCCTCGGGAGGCGGCGGTCTTCTCGGCGGCCTCCAGTTCGTTGACGCCTTCCTCGGTGCGGCCGACGGCGAGCAGCAGCCTGCCGCGCACGGACCGGATGTCGGGCAGCACGATGGTGGACGGGTACGGCGGTGCGAAACCGTACTGTTCGGCGACCGACCAGGCCTCCTCGACCCGGCCCCGGGCCAGCAGCGTGTCGACCAGTCCGCAGGTGGCCGACCAGTACAGCGGCAGGCGGCGGCCGACGCGTTCGGCGGGGACCAGGGCCTCGCGCAGGGTGGTCTCGGCGTCGCGCAGCCGGCCCTGACGGCGGTAGGCGAGTCCGAGGAAGGCGTTGGCCAGCGAGAGGTGGCCGCCGCGCCAGCCGGCCGTGGTGTAGACGCGGCGGGCCTCGGCGAACAGGCTCTCGGCGCGGTCTAGCCGGTCGGCGTAGGCGTACGCGCTGCCGAGCATCATCAGCAGTTCCATGCCCCACTCGGGGTCGGTCCAGCCGAGGCCGGGCGCGAGGCGGCCGTTGACGAGGGCGCGGTCGCACAGTTCGAGGACCTCTTCGGCGCTCTCGCCGTGGGTCATCGCGTCGAAGCCGCGCAGGATCAGCAGGGCGCGTTCGGCGTTGTCGCGGCCGGTGCAGGTGTTCGCGAGGTCGGCGAGGCGGCGGGAGCGGGCCGGGGCGACGGTCTCGCCGTGGATGCCCTCCCACATGAACTGGAAGGCCTGCAGCCGCATCCGGACGGGGCCCGCCTCGTGCCGGGCCGCTTCGGCCTCGACCGTGCGGACGGCCTCCTCCAGCTGGTCGTTGTGGAGCAGCGCCTGGGAGAGGCGGACGACGGCGTCGACCCGGGCGTCCCCGGAGAGCCCGGGCATGGCGAGGGCGCTCTGCAGATGGTCGATGGTGACCGCGGGGTTGGTCAGGAGCGTGGCGCAGCCCAGTTCGTACAGGACGTGCGCGTGCACCTCGGGCAGGGGCGGCTCCTGGAGCGCGCGTTCCAGGCAGCGGCGGGCCGCGTCGGGCGCGCCGACGGCGAGGTGCTCGCGGGCGGCCTCGCGCAGCTGCTCCACGAGTTCGTCGTCCTCGTCCGGGTGCACCTTCAGCAGGTGCCGGGCGGCCTCGGCGGCGCCGCGGCCCAGCTCGGTGATGATCTGCGCGGCGACGCCGTGCATGGCGGTGCACACACCGGCCGGGATGGAGTTGTAGACGGCGGTCGCGATGAGCGGGTGGACGAACTCCAGCTCGCCGGCGGCCCGTTCGGTGCCGAGGGCCGGTTCGGGTTCGGTGAGGATGCGGGCGGTGCACAGCAGCTCGGCGCAGTGCCGGGCGAGGTCGTCGTCCATGGTGGCGAGGCGGGCGACCATGTCGACGGTGATGCCGGTGCCGAGGATGGCGGCGGCCCAGGCGAACCGGGTGGCCTCCAGGCCGAGACCCTTGAGCCGGTCGACCAGTCCGCCGCCGCGGGCCGCGCGGTTGAGCGCGCGCAGCTCTCCGGCCTGCGCCTCGACCGGCTGGAGTTCGCTGTCCTGCACCTTGGCGAGGAGTTCGACGGTGTCATAGGGGTTGCCGCCGGTGACGGCCCAGACCTCGCGGCAGAACGGGTCGTCGGCGTGCCGGCCGAGGGTGGCGCGGGTGAGTCCGGCGGTGGCGTCCGGGGTGAGGGCGCTGAGGGTGTGCACGGGGCGGGCCGCGGCGGCGGCCACCGCGTCGAGCAGGCGGGCGCTGTCGCCGCTGACCTCGCCGGGCCGGCGGGCGACCACGAGGAGGACGGACAGGTCGTCCAGGCGTTCGGCGAACGCGGCGAGCCAGCGCAGGGTCTCCTGGTCGGCCCAGTGGGCGTCGTCGACGAGCAGGACGAGCGGCCATTGGCGGCGGGAGAGGCGGCGCACCGCGGCCACGAGTCCGTCGCAGACGTACTGCGGATCGGCCTTGTCGGCTTGCGGATCGGCTATGCCGAGGGCGGGGCCGGCGATGTCGTACCAGTCGCCGAGGTACTCGCGGGCCTCCTCGGGCAGCAGGGACAGCAGCGCCGGCTGGAGCAGCTGTCGTACGACGTGGAACGGGACCGATTTGAGCGTCTCGGCGCCGCGGGCGGACCAGACGGTGCAGCCGCGGCGTTCGGCGATGCGGCGGGTCTCGGCCAGCAGCGCGGTCTTGCCCAGTCCGGCCTCGCCCCGGAGGACCAGCAGGCTGCCCGCGGACGACTGGTCCGCGCACAGCACGTCGAGTGCCTGCGCGACGGTGGCGAGTTCGGCGTCCCGCTCCCACAGGGGAGCCGAGCCGGCCGCCGACGGCCGTCCCTCCGTCATCCCGTTACCTCCCCAGGTCGCCCGAATGACGTACAGGCCCCGAGCGTAGCCGTCCGGCGGGGTCTTCGGTGGCCGGTCACGGCAGCTGTTGCCCGCCCGGGTGAATGAGGGTGCGGGCAGGCGACGCGCACGCCTGCCCGACCAGCGGACAGAGTGTCAACGGCGGCCGACACGGAGCGTCCGGAAGAAATCCCGGGCGAGTTGTTCGGGTTCGCCCCCTTGGCGGCGGATACTCTCATCCCTCTTTCACCGTCGCCTCATACGGTGGGGACATGACGCAGGTGACTCCTCCCGGGTGGTACCCCGACCCCGGGCAGACGAACGACGGTCCGCCCACCGAGCGCTGGTGGGACGGCAAGGCCTGGACGGACCGGACCCGCCCCGCCGGCACGGCCGCCGCCTGGGGTCCCCCGGGCGGGGCGCCCGTGCACGGCGCTCCGCAGCCGGCCGCCCCGGCGCCCTC
>NZ_MUMF01000166.1:0-367 GCF_002155905.1 Streptomyces tricolor
ACCGTGCCCTCGAAGACGCCGGGCCGGACCGGGTCCAGGCGGAAGGGGATCGTCATACGGCGTCGGCCGGGCGTGAGGAGCAGGGACGCGCGCTGGGGGCCGACGGGCAGGCGGAGCCCGGGATCGTAGGTGCGGATCGCGAGGGTGAGGGACGCGCCGGGACCCGGTGTCAGCTCCGTGATCTCGTGGCGGAACAGCGCGGTGGGGAACGGCCGGGTGTCCAGCTCCAGCTCGGACAGGTCCAGTTCACGCCGCGCGCGGTCCGTCGACGGCACGGTGCCGCCCCAGTACGGCACACCTGTACCGTCGGTCGTCACCTGCCGCGGTGCCACCGCGTGCCCCAGCCCCCGGGCCGCGAGCCGGGCCT
>NZ_MUMF01000166.1:383-824 GCF_002155905.1 Streptomyces tricolor
AAGGACGCCAGCCACTCCTCGTCCCGGTACGGCAGATCGCCCGCGTACATCCGGAAGTCGTGCTTGAGGAACTTGTAGTCCTTGTCCTCCCGCAGCCCCGCGTGCCCGCTGCTCACCAGGAAGTCGTCGATCAGGCGCTGCACGTGCACCCGGTCGCGGACGTTGGAGATCTTGTGCCGCTGGTTGGAGATGGAGGCGGAGGAGGCCGCGGCGAACGGCTCGATGTACCAGACGTACACCGGGTCCGGGATGATCGTGAACGCCTGCGCCAGGCAGTACGCCTGCGCCGAGAACAGCTGGTCCTCGTAGTGGATGCCCTCGGGGAAGCGGAGCCGGTGGCGGTCCAGGAAGGCGCGGGCGTACATCTTGCTGGTCGACAGGTGCTCGAAGAGCAGGCGCGGGTCCTGCTCGATGCCCTCCACCGTGCGGCGCTCGGCGACC
>NZ_MUMF01000167.1 GCF_002155905.1 Streptomyces tricolor
GCCAGCTTGGTCTCGCCGTAGGGGGACAGTGGCCGGCAGGGGGTCTCCTCCGTGACCAGGTCGACGTCGGGCATGCCGTACACGGCCGCCGAGGAGGAGAAGAGGAAGGACGGGACCTGCGCCGCCGTCACCGCCTCCAGCAGCACGCGCAGGCCCTCGACGTTCTCCCGGTAGTAGTGGAGCGGGCGGTCCACCGACTCGCCCACCTGCTTCTTCGCCGCCAGATGGACGACCCCGGTGATCTCGTGCTCGGCGAGCGCGCGGGCCAGCCGGTCCGCGTCCAGGACGGAGCCGCGCACCAGCGGGACCTCGGCCGGCACCCGTGCGGCGACCCCCGTGGACAGGTCGTCGTAGACGACCGTGCGCTCGCCCGCCTCGGTCATCGCCCGGACGACGTGCGCCCCGATGTATCCGGCGCCGCCCGTGATCAGCCAGGTCATGTGCGGCCATCCCTTCGTCGTTCGGCGGTCGGCCCGTGGCCCGGTGAATCCGTCTCCCGATGGGCCCGTGTCTCAGTGAAGCAGGCGGCGCAGCCGGCCGCGGACCACCCGCAGCACCCCGCGCAGCCCGGTCGCCACCCGCAGCGCCAGCGCGCCGGAGTGCGTGGCGTACGGCTGCGCCAGGAGCACGCCGTGCACGGCGCTCGGCACGGCGCGCCGGCGCAGCCGGCCGTCACCCACGAGGGCGTGCGCCGTGACCTCGCGCTGCGCGCCGTCCGCGAAACGCAGGGTCAGGCGCAGGTCCCAGGTGCCCGAGCCGAGCCCCGCCAGGTCCACCGGCACCTCCGCCGACCAGGTGTCCGGGCCGGAGGGCGCGAGTGCCACCGTGGTGCGCCCGCGGGTGCGGTCGTCGTCGCGCGCGTGCCACTCCACGTCCAGCTCGCGCGGGTCCGCCTCGGCCACCCTGCCGTACAGCTCGTGCAGGCGCAGCCGCAGCAGCGAGGCACGCGCGCGGAGGCGCAGCTCCGCGTCCACCGCGAGCGGGAGCGCGGAGACGGGCCGGGACAGGAGCGGGGCCAGGGAGACCTGGGGGAGGTCGGGCGCCCAGGCCGGGGTGCCGTCGGGGGTCCGGGCGTACGGCGGGAGCAGGCGGGCCGGCCGGGCGGCGAGTTCCCGCAGGCGGGGCAGGTCGCGCGGCTCGGGCGACGCCAGCAGGACCTGGGCGAGCAGCCGGCCGGGGGCCGCGGGGTTCCGCTCCCAGTCGGCGGCGTCGTAGCGCGCGAGGTACTCCCGGGTGCGCGTCCACCACGCACGCTGGTAGTGCGCGTCGCGCAGGGCCAGCTCGCGCGCGTACATGCGCACCTCGTGGTCGAGGAACTTGGCGCGCGCCGCCCGCGCCAGCTCCTTCTGCCCAGCGCCCAGCAGGATGTCGTACGCCAGCGCGCACGCCTCGATGCGCGCCGTCCAGTTGTCGACGCGCCCCCGGTCCAGCGAGAGCGACAGCCGCTCGGCCGACCGGCGCACCTGCCACACGTACACCCGGTCCGGGACGAGCGCGATGCGCGGGTCCCGGGCCAGTACGCGCGCGCTGAAGACGAAGTCCTCATAGAGGAAGCGGCCTTCGGGGAAGCGGATGCCGTGGTCGCGCAGGAAGTCGGTGCGGTAGAGCTTGTTGACGCACAGCGTGTCGTGGACCAGGCGGGGCAGCCGCGCGGGGCGCTCCAGGACGGTGTGCTCCGCGTAGAGCGGCGCCTGCCAGGGCTGTTCGCGCCCCGACGGCAGCTCCCGGCGCACGCACAGGCCGCCCGCCACCTCGGCGCGCGCCTCCCGCGCCGCCGCCAGCAGCGCGTCCACCGCACCGGGCGGCAGCACGTCGTCGCTGTCCAGGAACATCACGTACGGCGCCGTGGCCGCGTCGATCCCGGCGTTGCGCGGACTGCCGCAGCCGCCGCTGTTCACGCTGCGGCGCACCACCCGCAGCCGCGGCTCCTCGGCGGCCAGCCGGGCGAGCAGCGCGTCACTGCCGTCGGTGGAGCAGTCGTCCACGGCGATCACCTCGGCGACCGCGGGCCCCTGCGCCAGCGCCGAGCGCACGGCATCACCCACATGGGCGCGGTCGTTGTAGCCGATGACGACGACGGCGACCTCGGACGCCGGTGCCGATACGGGGTCCGGCACCGGCGCGGGCGCCGGTTCCGGATTCGGGTCTCGCGGTTCTGGGTGCATGGGGTCCACGGGCCGGGAGCGTAAGAATATTCGGTAATACCCCGTTAAGAGAGGCTTAGTGCTCGCTCCGGAAGACGGTCGGAACCGGGCGGGGGTTGCGTCGTCGGCACGGACTTTCCGGCCGGTGGCCGCGCGGCCCGCCACAGCCGCACGAAGGACAGCACGGCGGCGGCCGTCAGCAGCCCGTTCCGGGACAGCATCAGCAGGCACCCGGCCCAGGTCCCGTCGATCACCTCGCGGTAGTACATCGGGAACACCACGGTGCTCAGCGCGGACGCCGCCAGCACCAGCACCGCCACCGGCCGCTGGCTGGTGTGCCGCGAGGTCAGGCACACGGCGGCCAGCCCGATCAGCCAGATCATGTACTGCGGGCTGATGACCCGGCTGGTCACCGTGAACAGCAGCACCGCGCTCAGCGCCGCGTCGAACGGCGTGGCCTCGGTCCAGCGCCGCGCCCGCACCCGCCACAGCACCAGCAGCCCGAAGGAGAGGGCCGTCAGCGCGAGGGAGGCGGTGGCGACGGCGTGCACGTGCGGGCCGGTCATCTCCATCGCGCCGTACCGGTAGCGGGCCCGCCCCGGCCAGCCCGCGTGCCGGGCCAGGTTGAGCGCCGTCCCGCCGAGCGACTCGATCTGCACGCCCCGGCCGCCCTGCTCCCGCAGGAAGGACAGCGGGTGGGTGAAGCAGGCCGCGAGCAGGGCGAGGCAGGCGAGCCCGGCCCCCGCCGCCCACGCCCACGCCGTGCGCGTCGGCCGCCCGCGGGGTGTGCCCAGCAGCACCAGCGCCGGCCACACCTTCACCAGCCCGCCCAGCGCCGCGAAGACGCCGCCCGCGCGCGGGGAGCGCGCCGCGGCCAGCAGGGACAGCACCGCCAGGGCGGTGACCTGGACGTCGTACCGGGCGAGCGGCAGGTGCAGCAGCAGCGGCAGACCGCCGGTCCACACGGCCGCGCCGAGCAGGCTGCGCCCGGGCCGGGTGCCCGCGCGCAGCAGCGCCGCCACGGTGAGCGCGTCCACGGCCAGCGTGAGCACCACGAACGCCTCGAAGTACGTCAGGCCCGGCAGCAGGCCCGGCGCCAGCAGCACCGCGCCGGCGCCCGGCGGGTACTGCCACAGCGTGTCGTGCACCGGGAAGGAGCCGTGCGCGAGGACGCCGTACCAGTGGAAGTACAGCCGCCACACCTCCCGGGTCACCGAACCGCTCCCCAGCAGCCGGGCGCCGCCGTGCACGAGCAGCCACAGCATCAGGGCACGGGTGATGAGCCAGATGGCGGTGAGAGCGAGGACCGGGCCGGTGGTGACGCGGAGACGGTTCATCACATGGGAGCCTAAGCGGTGCGGATGGTGTATTGATGCTGATACGCCGTCAATGACAACAAATATTGGCTAATCGCAAGAGATCGGGCCATGGTGAACGTCGGGCTTCCCGCGAAACGCCAGTCGCGTCGGGCGGCTGGAGCGCACACTGCCGTACCGACCGGTGCAACGAGCGAACCCCCGCATCGGGTACCGGGACACGCCCGGGCGCGACGCCACCGTGCCGCCGCCGTCGGGGCGCCCGCGCTGGTGATGCTCGCGCTCGGGCTCTGGGGGCTCGACCGGGGCGGCATGTGGCGCGACGAGGCCGTCAGCTTCCAGGTCGGGCGGCGTACGGTGCCGCAGATCTGGCACCTGCTGCACGACGTCGACGCCGTGCACGGCCTGTACTACCTCCTGCTGCACGCCGTCCTCGCCGTCCACCCCGGCGAGGACGGCGTGCAGC
>NZ_MUMF01000168.1 GCF_002155905.1 Streptomyces tricolor
ACGGCCTCGCCGAAGGTCTCCCCCACGGCCCCGTAGGCGCGACCGCGGAAGATGCGGCCGTCCTCCAGGACGAGTACGGCGGGAACCCTGGCGGTTCCCCTGGTGGAGGTCGTCATCGTGCGCCTTCCGTGTCGTTGATCATCTGGTTCAGGGTGTCGACCCACTCGTTGTGCTCGGCCGCGTGGTCGGAGCGGAAGCCGGAGTCGATCAGCTTGTCGCCGTGTGCCCAGGTCACCACCAGCAGTCCGCCCTCGGTGAGGACCTTGCCGGCGATGCCCTTGTCCAGGCGGGCGCCGCGCAGTGCGGCCGTGGGGACGAAGAAGTCGGCCGCTCCGGGGCGCTCGACCTCCAGGCCCGCGTCGGTCAGGGTGAGCTGGGCCCGGCTGCGGGTGCCCAGGCCGTGGGCCACGATGCGGTCCAGCCACTGCCCGGCGGTGGTGGAGCCGTGGTAGCGGCCGCTCATGCTCAGTCTGGCCGGGCCGGTCTCCTCCGGCGCGCTGGGCAGCGCGGGCAGGTCGCTCTGGAGGGTGCCGCGCCACTTCCAGCCCTCGCGCATCAGCCAGTAGACGAGCGCGATGAAGAGGGCCAGTCCGACGAGCCAGCCGATACGGGCCGGCCAGTCGGTGACGTCGGCCGACCGCTGGGCCTCGGCCAGCAGGATTACAGGTGTCACGTGAGCTTCCCGTCGACGAGCGTGGCCTTGCCCCGCAGCCACGTGTGCGTCACACGGCCCGGCAGCTCACGACCCACGTACGGGGTGTTGCGGCTGCGCGAGGCGAAGCCCGCGGGGTCCACCTGGCCACGGTATGCCGTGTCGACCAGGGTGAGGTTGGCGGGCTCACCAGCCGAGACGGGACGGCCGTGGCCGGTGGCCTGTCCGATCTGCGCGGGCTTGAAGGACATCCGGTCGGCGACGCCGGCCCAGTCCAGCAGGCCCGTGTCGACCATGGTCTCCTGCACCACCGACAACGCGGTCTCCAGGCCGACCATGCCCATGGCGGCGGCGGCCCACTCGCAGTCCTTGTCCTCGTGCGGGTGCGGCGCGTGGTCGGTGGCGACGATGTCGATCGTGCCGTCGGCGAGCGCCTCGCGCAGGGCCATGACGTCGCGCTCGGTGCGCAGCGGCGGGTTGACCTTGTACACGGGGTTGTAGGTGCGGACCAGCTCGTCGGTGAGGAGGAGGTGGTGCGGGGTGACCTCGGCGGTGACCTGGATGCCGCGGGACTTGGCCCAGCGGACGATCTCGACGGAGCCGGCGGTCGACAGGTGGCAGATGTGGACGCGGGATCCGACGTGGTCGGCGAGCAGCACATCGCGCGCGATGATCGACTCCTCGGCGACCGCCGGCCAGCCGCCCAGGCCCAGCTCGGCGGAGACGACACCCTCGTTCATCTGGGCGCCCTCGGTCAGCCGCGGCTCCTGCGCGTGCTGGGCGACGACCCCGCCGAAGGCCTTCACGTACTCCAGCGCGCGGCGCATGATCACGGCGTCGTCCACGCACTTGCCGTCGTCGGAGAAGACGGTGACGCCGGCGGCGGACTCGTGCATGGCACCCAGCTCGGCGAGCTTCTTGCCCTCCAGGCCGACGGTGACGGCGCCGATGGGCTGGACGTCGCAGTAGCCGTGCTCCTGGCCGAGCCGCCAGACCTGCTCGACCACACCGGCGGTGTCGGCGACCGGGAAGGTGTTGGCCATGGCGAAGACGGCCGTGTAGCCGCCGCTCGCCGCGGCGCGGGTGCCGGTGAGGACGGTCTCGGAGTCCTCGCGGCCCGGCTCGCGCAGGTGGGTGTGCAGGTCGACCAGGCCCGGCAGCAGCACCTTGCCGTCGGCCTCGACCACGTCGGCGCCCTCGGCGGACAGCCCGGTGCCCACCTCCGCGACGGTCTCGCCGTCGATCAGGACGTCCTGCGGCGCACCGCCGAGCACCTTCGCACCACGGATCAGGATCTTGCTCATGGTTCTTACTTCTCCTCGTTGGTGCGGGCGTGGGTGAGGGCGGGCTCGTTGCCGCCGAGCAGCAGGTAGAGGACGGCCATCCGGATGGAGACGCCGTTGGCGACCTGCTCGACGGCGGTGCAGCGGTCGGAGTCGGCGACCTCGGCGGTGATCTCCATGCCGCGGACCATCGGGCCGGGGTGCATCACGATGGCGTGCTCGGGCAGCTTGGCCATGCGGTCGCCGTCGAGGCCGTAGCGGCGGGAGTACTCGCGCTCGGTGGGGAAGAAGGCCGCGTTCATGCGCTCGCGCTGCACGCGGAGCATCATCACGGCGTCGCACTTGGGCAGCGCGCTGTCGAGGTCGTACGAGATCGCGCACGGCCAGGAGTCGACGCCGACCGGCACCAGCGTGGGCGGGGCGACCAGGGTGACCTCGGCGCCGAGGGTGTGCAGCAGGTCGACGTTGGAGCGGGCGACCCGGCTGTGCAGGACGTCGCCGACGATGGTGATCCGCTTGCCGGACAGGTCCTGGCCGAGCCCGGCGTCGCGGCCGATCAGCCGGCGTCGCATGGTGAAGGCGTCCAGCAGGGCCTGGGTGGGGTGCTGGTGGGTGCCGTCGCCGGCGTTGACGACGGCGGCGTCGATCCAGCCGGAGTTGGCGAGGCGGTACGGGGCTCCGGAGGCGCCGTGCCGGATGACCACGGCGTCGACGCCCATGGCCTCCAGGGTTTGGGCGGTGTCCTTCAGGGACTCGCCCTTGGACACCGACGACCCCTTGGCGGAGAAGTTGATGACGTCCGCGGACAGCCGCTTCTCGGCGGCCTCGAAGGAGATACGCGTGCGCGTGGAGTCCTCGAAGAAGAGGTTGACGATCGTCCGGCCGCGCAGGGTCGGCAGCTTCTTGATCGGCCGGTCGGCGACCCGGGCCATCTCCTCGGCGGTGTCGAGGATCAGGACGGCGTCGTCGCGGGTGAGGTCGGCGGCCGAGATGAGATGACGCAGCATCTGTCAGGCTCCGTAAGGAAGTTCATTCAGGAGATTCGGGGCAAACCGACGCGCATGTGGGCATGCCGAAGCAGCCCGGGCGTCTGGGTTGCTACTGGCCGGCCTTCACACCGAGCAGCACGGTGTCGCGACCGTCCTCCTCGGCGAGCTGGACCTTGACCGTCTCCCGCAGCGACGTGGGGAGGTTCTTGCCGACGTAGTCGGCGCGGATGGGCAGTTCGCGGTGGCCGCGGTCGACCAGGACCGCGAGCTGCACCGCGCGGGGGCGCCCGATGTCGTTCAGGGCGTCGAGGGCGGCACGGATCGTGCGCCCGGAGAAGAGCACGTCGTCGACGAGGACCACCAGCCGGCCGTCGATGCCGTCACCGGGGATCTCCGTGCGGGCCAGCGCGCGCGGCGGGTGCATGCGCAGGTCGTCGCGGTACATCGTGATGTCGAGGGAGCCGACCGGGATCTTGCGGTCGGTGATCTGCTCCAGCTTGGCGGCGAGCCGCTGGGCGAGGAAGACGCCCCGGGTCGGAATGCCGAGGAGCACCACGTCGTCGGCGCCCTTGGCGCGTTCGACGATCTCGTGGGCGATACGGGTCAGCACCCGCGCGATGTCGGGGCCCTCGAGAACGGGCCGCGCATCGGACGCTTGCGGACGCGCAGGCGTGTCGTGCTTGTCCATACGAAACGGACCTCCTTCTCCGCCTCACGGGACGGACCTTAAAGGACGTCGGAATTGCGCCATCCACCGTAGCAGGTCACGGGACCGGCCCGTGCCACCCCCCGGTCACTCCCTTGTCACCCGGTTGGCTCAATCGGCCGCCACTACCACGGAAGAGTCGGTGTGGACCATTCGGCTTGACGCAGAAGAGTCACGCTGCGTAACCTCACAGTGAGTTACCAGCCGCGCGGCGGGAAGACAGCCGGCCGCGTCGACACAGTGTCCGGGGAGCTATATGTCCAGCGAATACGCCAAACAGCTCGGGGCCAAGCTCCGGGCCATCCGCACCCAGCAGGGCCTTTCCCTCCACGGTGTCGAGGAGAAGTCCCAGGGGCGCTGGAAGGCCGTGGTGGTCGGTTCGTACGAGCGCGGCGACCGTGCCGTGACCGTGCAGCGACTCGCCGAGCTGGCCGATTTCTATGGCGTTCCGGTGCAGGAGCTCCTGCCGGGCACCACGCCGGGCGGCGCCGCCGAGCCGCCGCCGAAGCTGGTCCTGGACCTGGAGCGGCTGGCCACCGTGCCGGCCGAGAAGGCGGGCCCCCTGCAGCGCTACGCGGCGACGATCCAGTCCCAGCGCGGTGACTACAACGGCAAGGTGCTCTCCATCCGCCAGGACGACCTGCGCACACTCGCCGTCATCTACGACCAGTCCCCCTCGGTGCTCACCGAGCAGCTGATCAGCTGGGGTGTGCTGGACGCGGACGCGCGCCGCGCGGTCGCCACGCACGAAGAGGCGTGAGCGCCTGCGACGCCTGAGCAGAAACGTGCCGCCGGGGTGGCCGGAACTTTGCGGTTCCGGCCACCCCGGCGGCGTTTTCACGACTGCTCGGGCCGTCCCCGGGCGGCAGGGCGGCGCACATGCCGAAAGGGGCGCGGGGACCGCGTGAGCAGCCTCGGTGGACCCGTGGGTCACCGGGCTGCCGCAGTCCCACGGCGCCCCTTGTCGCTGTCGGCTAAGCGCGTCGCAGTGACGGCTTCAGCTCCTTCAGGCGGCCCAGCAGGCCGTTGACGAAGGAGGGCGACTCATCGGTCGAGAACTCCTTCGCCAGCTGGACCATCTCGTCCAGGACGACGGCGTCCGGGGTCTCGTCCACCCAGATCAGCTCGTACGCGCCCAGCCGCAGGATGTTGCGGTCGACCACCGGCATGCGGTCGAGCGTCCAGCCCACCGCGTACTGGGCGATCAGCTCGTCGATGCGCTTCGCGTGTTCCGCGTAGCCCTCGACCAGCTGCATCGTGTACTCGCTGACCGGCGGCTGCCGGGTGTCGGACCGGGAGAGCCGGATCCAGTCCGCGAGGACCGTCAGGACGTCGGCGCCGCGCTGGTCGCCCTCGAAGAGGATCTGGAAGGCGCGCTTGCGGGCCGTGTTGCGGGCAGCCACGGTTAGCTGTTCACCCGGCCGAGGTAGTCGCTGGTGCGGGTGTCGACCTTGATCTTCTCACCGGTGGTGATGAAGAGGGGCACCTGGATCTGGTGGCCGGTCTCCAGCTTGGCGGGCTTGGTGCCACCGGTGGAGCGGTCGCCCTGGACGCCCGGCTCGGTCTCGGCGACGGTCAGCTCGACGGCGGCCGGCAGCTCCACGAAGAGCACCTCGCCCTCGTGCTGGGCGACGGTGGCCTTGAAGCCCTCGATGAGGAAGTTGGCGGCGTCGCCGACGACCTTGCGCTCGACCATGAGCTGGTCGTACGTCTCCATGTCCATGAAGACGAAGTAGTCGCCGTCCATGTACGAGAACTCCATGTCGCGCTTGTCGACAGTGGCCGTCTCGACCTTGACGCCGGCGTTGAAGGTCTTGTCGACGACCTTCCCGGAGAGCACGTTCTTGAGCTTGGTGCGCACGAAGGCCGGGCCCTTGCCGGGCTTGACGTGCTGGAACTCGACGACGGACCAGAGCTGGCCGCCTTCGAGCTTGAGCACCATGCCGTTCTTGAGGTCGTTCGTGGAAGCCACGGTTGCGGAATCTCCTGGACTGACGTGGACGACCCCGGGGCACGCACCTATAGCGCGAGCAGCTCCTTGGTCGTGATGGTGAGTAGCTCGGGTCCGCCGTCCGCCTCGGGGCGTACGACGAGCGTGTCATCGATCCGGACACCGCCCCGGCCCGGGAGGTGGACCCCCGGTTCGACGGTGACCGGCACGCAAGCGTCCAGTTTACCCATGGCTGAGGGAGCCAACTGCGGGTCCTCGTCGATTTCGAGTCCGACACCGTGGCCGGTCAGCGGTGGGAGGGCTTCCGCATAGCCCGCGGAGTCCAGCACCTGGCGTGCCGCGCGGTCCACATCACGGTAGGCGGCACCGGGTGCCAGGGACTCGCGGCCGGCGCGCTGGGCCGAGAAGACAAGGTCGTACAGCTCGATCTGCCAGTCGGCGGGCGAGGTGCCGATGACGAAGGTGCGGCCGATCTCGCACCGGTAGCCGCGGTAGGTGGCGCCCAGGCAGACGGAGAGGAAGTCGCCCTCCTCCACGCGCCGGTCGGTGGGGCGGTGGCCGCGGCGGCCGGCGTGCGGTCCGGTGGCCACCGAGGTGGGGAAGGCCGGTCCGTCGGCGCCGTGGTCGACCAGGCGCCGCTCCAGTTCCAGGGCGAGGTGCCGTTCGGTGCGGCCGACCAGGATGGACTCCAGCAGTTCGCCGAGTGCCTGGTCGGCGATCTCGGCGCCGATGCGGAGGCAGGAGATCTCCTCCTCGTCCTTGACCACGCGGAGCTGCTCCACGGCAGTGGCGAGGTCGGTGAGGCGGAGCTTGGGGGCGACGGAGGCGATGGCCCGGTGCCGGGTGACGGTGAGGTGGTGTTCCTCCACGGCGAGGCTGTCGGCCTCCTGGGCCACGGCCAGGCCGGCCGCGGCGACCGCGGTGTCGCCTCCGGGCGACGGGAGGACGTGCAGGCGCAGGTTCTCGTCCGGCCGGCCCTCGTGGGGGCGGTCGTCCGGCGGGCCGGCGCACACCAGGACGTCCTCGCGTCTGCCCAGCAGCAGGACGGAGCCCCGCGGGGACGCGGCGGCAAGGTAGCGGACGTTGGCCGGACGGGTGACGAGCGCTGCCGCGGTGCCGGCCGCGTTGACGTATTCCCTCAGCCGGGATCGGCGGTTCGCGTACACCTCTGACATGAGATGAGCGTAGGAGTTTTGCGCCGATTGTGCCGATTGGGAGGGCCGAGTGGGGTGCGGGGCAGGTGAGAGGGTGTGCTGTTCCGTGCCGAGTGCGGGTGCGCTGTGGCTTGTCGCGCCGTTCCCCGCGCCCCCTCGGTGGGCCCGGGCGCCCTCTGCTCACCAGCTCGGTGGGCTTGCGATCGCTCGGGCCAGGACCTCGTCCAGGACCCTCGCCGTGGCCGGGATGTCCAGCTGGGAGTTGTCGATGATCGGCAGGCCCGAGCCGTACCAGCCGGCCATGCGGCCGTGGATGCGGGCCACCTCCTCGTCGGTGAGGCGGCGGTTGCCGGTGCGTTCGGCGTTGCGCTCCAGGACGATGTCCAGGCCCGGGAGGAGGACCACCGGCAGCAGGCCGGGGCCCACGTGCCGCTTCCAGCCGCCGAGGCCCACGACCGGGCGGTCCGGGAAGACGGCGTCGTCCAGGATGCAGGAGATGCCGTTGGCGAGGAAGTTGCGGGCGGCGAAGCCGCAGGTGCGGCGGGCCAGGCGGTACTGGGCCTCGGAGTTGTCGTTCCAGCCGGACTGCGGGTCGGCGAAGCCCGAGCGGACCCATTCGCGGACGTCGTCCAGGCTGATGTGGGCCGTGGGGACGCGGCGGTGGTCCGCCCAGTACTTGGCGACGCTGGTCTTGCCCGCGCCGGCCGGG
>NZ_MUMF01000017.1 GCF_002155905.1 Streptomyces tricolor
GCCACGCCCCCGGCCTCGGCCTGGTCCGTCACACGGCCGGCCTGGGCACCGACCGCCCCTGGTTCGCCATCGGCGGCATCGACCTCGGCAACCTGGACCAGGTGCTGGAGGCGGGCGCCCGCCGGGTCGTCGTGGTCCGCGCGATCACCGAGGCGTCCGACCCGGGTGCGGCGGCGAGCGAGTTCGCCGAGCGGCTGCGCAAGGCGTAGCCCCCCGCTGTCCGCGGTTTTGTCCAAGGGGTGGACAGGAAGCCGACAATTCGGGCAAATTTCCGACCTGCGGTTGGGGGACCGCCCACCCCTGGCTAACCTGCCCGTATGGCCCTCGGAACCGCATCCACCAGGACTGATCGCGCACGCACCGTGCGCGACATCCTCGCCACCGGCAAGCCGACGTACTCGTTCGAGTTCTCGGCGCCGAAGACCCCCAAGGGCGAGAAGAACCTGTGGAGCGCGCTCCGGCGGGTCGAAGCGGTCGCCCCCGACTTCGTCTCCGTGACCTACGGCGCCGGCGGCTCCACCCGCGCGGGCACGGTCAAGGAGACCCAGCAGATCGTCGCGGACACCACGCTGACCCCGGTCGCCCACCTCACCGCGGTCGACCACTCCATCGCCGAGCTGCGCAACATCATCGGCCAGTACGCGGACGCCGGTATCCGCAACATGCTCGCCGTGCGCGGCGATCCGCCCGGCGACCCGATGGGCGAGTGGGTGGCGCACCCCAAGGGCCTCACCTACGCGGCCGAACTCGTCCGGCTCATCAAGGAGTCGGGCGACTTCTGCGTGGGCGTCGCCGCGTTCCCGGAGATGCACCCGCGCTCCACGGACTGGGAGACCGACGTCGCCCACTTCGTGGACAAGTGCCGGGCGGGCGCCGACTACGCCATCACACAGATGTTCTTCCGGCCGGAGTCGTATCTGCGGCTGCGCGACCGGGTGGCGGCCGCGGGCTGCGACACCCCGGTCATCCCGGAGGTGCTGCCGGTCACCAGCGTGAAAATGCTGGAGCGGTTGCCGAAGCTCAGCAACGCCCACGTCCCGGACGCCCTGAAAGAGCGGATCCTCACAGCGAAGGACGATCCGGCGGCGGTACGCTCCATCGGTATCGAGTTCGCCACGGAGTTCTGCGCGCGGCTGCTGGCCGAGGGAGTGCCCGGACTGCACTTCATCACGCTCAACAACTCCACGGCGACCCTGGAAATCTACGAGAACCTGGGCCTGCACCACCCCCCGCAGGCCTAGACCGGCCGCACCGCGATACGACACACTGCGTAGCGGTCACTGGGAGAGGGGCGTACATGGGCTGGACGGTCCTCTACATCGCGTTCGGCGTCGTCGCGCTGTGGTTGCTGGGCGAAGTGCTGTTGCAGTACAAGGCGCGGCTGCGCTGGCGCCTCCTGGCCTTCGCCGGCTTCCTCGGCGTCGTGGTGGGCGTGCTGATGCCCTCCGTGATCGTCATCGGGCTGGGCGCGATCGCCTTCGCGGTCGGCCAGACCTACGTCACGCTGTCGTTCCGCCGCGGCTTCGCGTCCGGCTGGGCGGTCAAGCGGCCCGACCCCGCGACCGGCGGCGGCAGCAAGCGCCGCCGCGGCCGGGCGGACCGGTCCGAGCCGCAACCGCAGGAGTCCGCCCCCGACTTCGCCGCCGCCGGCCAGGCCGGCGACCAGGGTGCCTACGGTTCCGGCCGGGCGCAGGGCGACTACGACGACGACTACGACCGCGACGACGTCTTCACCCCGGCCGCCGCCCGCACCGCCGAGCCGGCCGCCGCCGGGACCACCGCCGTCTACGAGCCGCAGCCCCTTCCCGAGGACACCGGCAACTACGGCGTCTACGGCGACACCGCCCACGCGACCGCCGCCCAGCAGAGCCACGCCTACGACTACTCGGGCTACGGCCAGCAGGGCTACGGCTACGACGGCACGGGCCAGCAGGGCTACGCGAACTACTCCGACCCGTACATCGGCACCCAGCCCTACGGCTCCTACGACCAGCCCTACGCCCAGCAGTACGGGCAGCAGCAGGGCTACGCCCAGGACCCGTACACCCCCGGCGGTTACGGAGAGACCCCGGCCGGCGGGGTGTGGGTGCCGCAGCAGCGCACCGACGAGAGCTACGGCGGCGAACTCCCGCAGGAGCAGCCGTATCCGCACACCCCGGGCGGGCAGCAGCCGCAGCCCGGGGTCGGGTACGACGAGCAGTACCGCTTCTGAGTCACCGCGAGCCGCGGAACTCCGGCCCCTCCACGATCAGCCCGGCCACCAGCGCGCCCGACATCCCGGCGTGCGGAAGGCCGCCGCCGGGATGGGACCAGCCGCCCACGGAGAACAGACCCGGTACCGCCGTGGTGTTGGCGGGGTGCAGCACACCCTCCGCCCCGGCCAGCGCGGGCGGCGGCACCGCGCCTCCCGTGGCCCCCGTCTCCCGCTCGGTGTCCAGCGGGGTGCGGACCTCCCGCCACAGCACCCGCTCGCGCAGCCCCGGCACGGCGCGCTCGGCGGCGGCCACCAGCCGGTCCGCGAAGGTGTCCGCGGCCCCCGGCGCCGCCCAGTCGTACTCCGTGGCCGACGGCACGGTGGCCGTCAGCACCAGGGACTCGTGGTCCGCGTCGGGACGCAGGGCCGGGTCGTCCGGCCGGTCCACGACGACCTGCGGCAGATCGGGCAGCACCCCGTGCCGGAACAGGTCCAGATCCCCCTCGGGGTCGGTCGCGTGCACCACCGTGCGGTGCGCGGCGCCGGGCTCCCGCGCGCCGCGCAGCGCCAGGCACACCACCGCGCGGCCCGGGTGCCGGTCCTCCGGGGCGGGGGGCACGTCCTGCGCGCCGTACAGCTCCCGGCCCGCGGTCAGGCCGGCCAGCCGCCACGGCCCCGAGCCGACGACGAAGTCCGCCTCGGCCGCCGTCCCGTCGGCCAGCTCCACCCCGGCCGCCCGGCCGTCCTTCTCCAGCACCCGGACGACCTCGGCGCCGAAGACGAACTCGACCCGGCGCTCGGCACACCGCTCGTACACCGCGCGCGCCAGCTCCCGGATGCCGCCGCGCACGTACCAGGTGCCGAAGGCGTGCTCCATGTACGCCAGCACGGCCGCGCTCGCCGGAGCGAGGCCGGGATCGACGCCGTACGCGAGCGCGTACCCCTCCAGCAGCTGGGCCAGCCGGGGGTCGCGCAGCTCCCGCCTGCCGATCTCGTGGAGCGTGGTCACGCGATGGGTGCGCAGCAGCCGCTTGTACGAGGTGCCCGGATACGGTTCCTTGTCGGCCAGCACCTGCCAGTTGGGCCACAGCGGCTCCTCCAGCAGGGGCCGGCGGGTACGGTCCCAGGCGTCCCGGGCCCGCACCAGGAACTCGCCCCAGCGCTCGCCGGCGCCCGCGCCCAGTGCCTCGTCCAGAGCGGCGACGACACCCGCGCGGGAGGCGTTCGGCAGGGCCACTTCCGTGCCGTCCGCGAAGACGTGCCGCGCCGACGGGTCGACCTGGACCAGCTCGACGCACTCCTCCAGCGGCTTCCTGCCGGTCTTGACGAACAGATCGCGGTACACGGCGGGCAGCGTCAGCAGCCCCGGGCCCGTGTCGAAGCGGAACCCGTCCCGCTCGAACCGGCGCACCGCACCGCCGTACGTCTCCGTCCGCTCGTACACCACCACCCGGTGGCCCGCGACGGCCAGCCGGGCGGCAGCCGCCATCGCGCCCATCCCGGCGCCGATCACCGCAATCCGTGCCATGCCTGCGACTTTATCGACCGCCACCGACAATCCGGCCGCCGGGCGGCTCCGGCGCAGGTCACAGGCGTCTTGAGGCCAGGCGCCGCTCCTCCCGGCGCTGGGCCCGGCGGCGCAGGAAGCGCCGGATGCGCGAGGCCAGGAACGCCAGCGTCAGCAGCCCGCCGGCCAGCAGGACGGCCGCGACGACCGCCGC
>NZ_MUMF01000169.1:0-3331 GCF_002155905.1 Streptomyces tricolor
CGGGCGCCCCCGGCATGCCGCCAGGCGCTCCGGGTGCTCCGGGCGCCCCCGCGCCGATGCCCCCGGGTGCCATGCCGCCGCCCGGTGCGATGCCGCCGGGTGGGCCCCTGCCGGGCGGACCCGTGCCGGGGCAGGCCCCGGCGTACGGATATCCGTCGCAGGGGCAGCCCACGGTCGGCCCCGGCTACCAGGCCGTGCTGCGCTACCGCGCGCAGGACGGCTCCGAGCAGCAGCTGATCCGGCGTTCGGCGCCGGGCACGCCGCACCCGGAGTGGCAGATCTTCCACGAGCTGCGGGCCATGAACGTGCCGCCGGACCAGGTGCTGGAGCTGCACACGGAGCTGGAGTCGTGCGCGCTGCCGGGCGCCTACTGCGCGCGGATGATCCGTGAGCAGTGGCCGCAGGCGCGGATCACGAGCATCGCGCCGTACGGCACGGACCACGCGAGCCGGCAGCAGGGCATGCAGCAGTTGCTGGCGCACCAGGGCGAGCTGCACCAGGTGGCGGACGGTCCCGCGCGTCCCGCGCCGGTGCGGGCGCCGCTGCCGCCGGTGCAGGCCGCGCCGCCGGTGCCGCCGGAGGGGGTCGCGCAGGAGCTGGCCGCGGCGTTCGGGCCGGGGATCTTCCGGTTCGACCAGCAGGCGGTGTCCCGGCAGGGGGTGCCGCCGATCGTGGCGCACACGCTGGTCGTGGCGGGGCTGCCGGTGGACATGGGCCCGTTCTTCTGGGCGCAGGCACAGCCGGGCCGCCCGGTGCCGACGCTGGCGGAGCTGGCGGCGGAGCGCGGGGTGCAGCCGGCGCCGGACGCGGGGTCGTACCTGGTCATGGGCACCGACTTCGGCAAGGCGCTCTGTGTGCAGTACGGGACGGCGAACATCGTGGCCGTGCCGGTGGAGGCGGGGCCGGGCGGTGCGCCGGTGCCGCCGCAGTTCGTGAACACCGGGCTGCCGGAGTTCGCGCGGTGCCTGGCGCTGCTGGGCCGGATGTGGCGGCTGCGGTACGGGCTGAACCAGGAGCAGGCGGGCCGCTGGACCGTCGACTTCCAGGCGCAGCTGGCCGCCCTGGACCCGGCGGCGCTCGGTTCGCCGGAGAGCTGGTGGTCGGTGCTGCTGGAGCAGATGTGGGACGGACTGCTGTAGCGCGGCCGTAGCCCGTCGGCCGGGTGTGCGTCCTCGGGCCCTTCACGCGCGCGCGTGAAGGGCCCGACGCATGTCCGGGCGGGCCGTGACGTTCCTGCGGAGTGTCGCGTTATGAACGCCTACGTCCGATCCATCAAGATATGCGCGAAATCATTCTGTCGTGTATGTCCGGTGGAGAGGGGCCCCCAGGGTGAGCAGCGCATCGATGCCGTCGCACGGCTTCGTGACCGTCCGGGGGCGTGGCTACCGCCCCGACCAGGTCGACGCGTACCTGGAGGCGCTGTCCGAGGACCGGGACGCCGCCTGGGAGCGCGCGGCCCGGCTGACCGTGCTCGCCAAGGACATGGAGGCGGAGCTGGGGCGGATGCGTGAGGCCGTCGCCCAGTTGGAGCCGCAGACGTACGAGTCGCTCGGGGCCGCGGCACGGCGCCTGTTCCGGCTGGTGCTGGAGGAGGCGGCGGACCTGCGGGAACGTACCCGGCGTGCGGGCGAGGAACTGCTCGCGCAGGCCGAGGTGCGCGCCGGGCGGCTGCGCCGGGAGACGCAGGAGGCGGCGGACGCCCGGCGCGCGCAGGCCGACGAGGACGCCCGCCGGTGGCTCCTCGCCGCGCAGGCCGAGGCCGACGAGATCCGTGTCGCCGCCCGGCAGGAGGTGAAGGCGTGGCGCGCCGAGCGGCTCGCGGCGCTGCGCGAGGCGCGGGAGCGCGCCGCCGGTCTGCTCGCCGAACAGGCCCGCGAGCACGCCGAGCAGTGGGCCGAGGCGGAACGCGCGGAGGCGGAGCGGACGGCCGCGCTGGACGCCCGGCACGCCGAACGGATCGGCCGGGCCGAGGCCGAGCTGGCCGAGGCCGAGCAGGCCCTGCGGGAGGCGGAGGAGTCCGCGCGCCGCTCCCAGGAGGAGGCACACGCGCGTGCGGCCGAGATCGTCGCCGACGCGCGCCTGCACGAGGAGCGCATCGCCCGGGAGACGGAACGGGTGCTGCGCGAGCACGGCGAGGTCTGGGACGACATGCAGGCGCACATGGACTCCGTACGCGACAGCCTCATCTCCCTGACCGGCCGGGTGCCCATGGAGTAGCGCGGGCCGGAGGGTGACGGACGCGCCGTCAGTTCCCCTTCCCGGTCGTCCGGACCGCGCCGGCCAGGATCCAGCCCTCCACCGCCTCGTACTGGCGCCGCTGCTGCTCCGCCTTCGCGCGGCCCGACAGCACCGTGCCCAGCCAGCCGAAGAGGAACCCGGCCGGGATGGAGACGATGCCGGTGGTGGTGAACGGGAACCAGGCGAAGTCGGCGTGCGGGAACGCCGACACGGGCGAGCCGGAGACGAGCTTGGTGCCCGGCATGAGCAGCAGCACGGTCAGCGAGCCTCCGATCAGCGTGGCCAGCAGCCCGCTGCGGGTGTAGCGGCGCCAGAAGAGGCCGTAGACCAGGGCGGGGGCGAGGGCGGAGGCGCCCAGGCAGAAGGAGAGCGTGACCAGGGGTTGCAGGCTGTGCCGCTGCACCAGGGTGGCCAGCAGGATCGTCGGCACCCCTATGGCGAGCGCGGAGACCCGGGCCAGGGTCATCTCGCGGCGGGCCGGCATCTCCTGCACCCGGGCCGCGAACACGTCGTGCGCGAGGGAGTTGGCGCAGGCGAGGATCATGCCGGCGACCGAGGCGAGCAGGGTCAGGAAGAGCGCGGTGGTGACCAGCGTGAACAGGAAGGTCTCCGCCGTCGTCACCTCGGTGCCGAAGACCGCGCGCGAGCCCAGCAGGTACGCCGTGTTGCCCTGCGGGTCGGCCGCCGCGATCGCCGTGCGCCCGAGCAGGGCCGTGGCGCCGAAGCCCACCACGGTGATGACGAGGACGAACAGGGCGACCAGCGACACCGCCCAGGACATCGAGCGGCGCACCTGGCGGGCGCTGGAGGCGGTGTACATGCGCATGGTGATGTGCGGCAGGCAGGCGCCGCCGAGTACGACGGTCAGCTCCGAGGCGATCATGTCGACGCGGGCGGCGGGTGCGGTGCCGAACTGCAGCCCGGAGCGCAGGAAGGCCGGTCCGGCGCCGCTCTGTCCGGCGGCGGCGGTGAACAGGGCGCCCGGGTCCCAGTCGAAGCGGCGCAGCACCAGCGCGGCGACGACCGCGCCCGAGCCCATCAGCAGCACGATCTTCAGGATCTGGATGAGCGCGGTGCCCTTCATGCCGCCGAT
>NZ_MUMF01000169.1:3399-3675 GCF_002155905.1 Streptomyces tricolor
GCGCGTCGCCCATGGTGAACCGGCCCGCGTTGCGCAGCGGTTCGGCCAGCAGGAACATCAGCAGCATCAGCGACAGCGCCGTACTGAGGGCGAGCACGACACCGTCGTAGCCGCACAGGGCGATCACGCCGCCGGTGCCGAGGACGGTGGCGGCGGAGATGTAGTCGCCGGCGATGGCGAGGCCGTTGCGCAGCGGGGACAGGGAGCCGTAGCCGGTGTAGAACTCGTCCAGGTCGTCCCGGTCCGGGCCGGTCATCACGCACAGCAGCAGGGTGA
>NZ_MUMF01000169.1:3738-3934 GCF_002155905.1 Streptomyces tricolor
CCCGGCGGGGATGCCGTCGGCGACGGTGCTGGTCATGAATCCGGGCGCGGACGCGGACAGGACGAGGAACAGCGTGAAGTAGCCCAGCGCGGTGAGCGTGGCGGTGCGCCGCTGCCAGCGGTAGGCGCTGCGCAGCAGCCGCAGGTCGCTGTGGTGGCCGAGCGGTGCGCGCTCCGGCCGGCGCACCGGACGGGGC
>NZ_MUMF01000170.1 GCF_002155905.1 Streptomyces tricolor
GGAGCTGCGCGAGGAGCTGGGCGACGTCCTCCTCCAGGTCGTCTTCCACTCCCGGATCGCCGAGGAGGACCCGGACGCGCCCTTCTCCATCGACGACGTCGCGGGCGGCATCGTCGCCAAGCTCATCCACCGGCACCCGCACGTCTTCGGCGACGAGCGGGCCGAGACCCCGGAGGACGTCAAGGAGCACTGGCTGCGCACCAAGGCCGAGGAGAAGCAGCGCGCCTCGGTCACGGAGGGCGTGCCGCTCGGCCAGCCCGGACTGGCCCTCGCCGCCAAGCTCGCCTCCCGCACCCGTACGGCGGGCCTGGCGGTCCCCCTCCCGCAGGGCGAGGGCGTCGGGTACGAACTGCTGGCGCTGGCGGTCCGCGCCGAGGCGGCCGGCGTCGACCCGGAGGCGGCACTGCGGGCGGCGGCGCGGGTGTACCGGGACGCGATACGGGCTGCTGAGGGGCTGTCCGCTTAGTACCGTTGCCCCGACGGGCGGGTGCGAGGCGTGGGGGCCGGCGTGACAGGGGAGCTGGAGGAACTGAGGCGCGCGCTGCTGGGCGCGGTCCGCCGCTCACCGGCCGCCGCCCTGCGGGTCGAGGAGACGCTGGCGCGGGCGGGCATGGCCTACGCGGCCGAGGCGTGGACCCGGTGGGGCGACGACCGGCTCACGAGCCATCTCCAGCTCGCCTCCCTGATCCTGCTCCGTGGCGAACACCCCGACGAATTCGATGAGTTACGGGGGATCGCGACGGCCCCCCACACCCCGCTCCTGCCGGGTCCCACGGGCTTCTCCGGCGCGGCCGACGGCGGCCCCGGCTCCTCCCTGAGGGCGTTCCCCGCCTTCGACATCACCGACATCACGGACACGAGGGAGACAGCCGGTGCCACCGACCCCGCCGGAGCCACCCTCCGCGGCCCCGAAGAACCCGGACCCGGCAACCTCGACGACACCGGCAACGTCGAGGCGCCCGACGAGCCCGCCGCCCATGAGCCCGTCACCGCACAGCCCGTCACCGAAGCGCGCAAGGAGCAGGCGGTCCAAGAGCCCGGCGCCCGTCCCGGCGGCACCGGCGACCACATCGACTTCCGCGACGGCACCTTCCACGGGCGCGTGGTGGGGGTGCAGCACCACCACTACGGCACGGTCCCGGTGCCGGCCGAGTGGCGGCCGGCCGGTGAGGTGGGACCGCTGGAGTTCGGGGTGTGGCCGACACGGCCGGTGCCGGGGATGCCCGACGTGCCGCCGTACGTCCCCCGCGACTGCGACGAGGCGCTGCGCGCCCTGCTGGCCCGCACCGGCCTGGTGCTGCTCCTCGGCGAGCCGTACGCGGGCACGTCGTACACCGCGTGGCACGCCGTGCGCTCCCTGGAGAGTCACCGTGTGTACGCGCCGGACCCCGGGGCCGACCTGCGCCCCCTGGCGGCGGCCCTGCGGGGCAGCCCCGGCCGGTACGTCGTCTGGCTGGACGAGCTGACCGACCACCTCGGCCCGGGCCGGCTGGATCTGCCGCTGCTCGGGCGGCTCAACGACCTCGGTGCCGTCGTGCTCGCCACGATGCGCCCCGCCGAGTACTACCGGCGGCGCGCCGGGACCGCCCCCGGCGACCGGGTCGTGGCCGCCGCCCGCACGGTGGAGCTGCGCCGCGAGTGGAGCGAGGCCGAGCTGGCGCGGCTGTCGGCGCACGACGACCCGCGGGCGTACCCGGCGTACCTGTGGAGCGGCAGGGAGGGAGTGGGATCGTACTTCGCGGTCGGGCATCTGCTGTTCGACGAGTGGCGCCGGGCGGGGACCCGGCAGGAGCACCCGCTGGGGCGGTTGCTGGTCCGGGCGGCGGTCGACGTCGCCCGGTGCGGGGTCACGGGGGCGGTGCCGGCCGAGCTGCTCGCGAAGGTGCTCCCCCGGTACCGGCCGGAGGTCGGGGAAGCGGCGGAACGCGAGTCGCTCGAGGACGCGCTCCACTGGGCGACCGCGCCCATGTTCGGCGTCTCCGGGCTGCTCGTGGCGGGTGAGCGGTCCGGCACCTGGCGGGCGTACGGGGCGCTGGTCGCGCAGGCGCTGGCGGCGGAGGACCTGGAGCCGGTCCCGGACGAGGTGTGGTGGACGCTGCTGGACGCGGCCGAGTCCGGGCCGCCGCTGGACCACGGCGTGATCCTCGGCGCGGCCCGCGCGGCCCTGCGCTCGCGCGTCGAGGCCGCGGACGCGGAGGTGATGTTCCGGCTCGCGTGCCACACCGCAGGCGAGGAGCGGCTGTCCCTGCTGCGTCGCGCGGCCGACGCGGGCCACCCGGAGGCGGCGGCCGACATGGCGCGGATCCTGCTGTGGAACGGAGACGAAGAGGAGGCCGTTCCGTATCTGGAGGTGGCCGCGGAGGCGGGGGCCGCCGAGGCCGCGCTGCGCCTCGGCCGGATCCACCGGGCCAGGGCCGAGCGCTGGCTGCGGACGGCGGCCGAGGCGGGCGACGGCGCGGCGGCGCACGAGCTGGGCGACCTGCTGGTGGGTCCCGGACACGAGGACGAGGCGATCCGCTGGTACCGCAGGTCGGCGGCGGCGGGCCACCGCGAGGTCGCCGGCAGCCTGGGCAGCCTGCTGGGCAGATGGGGCGAGCAGGAGGCGGAGGAGTGGCTGCGCTACGCGACGGCCTGGGGCGACGCGCGTGCCGCGAACGACCTCGGCGTCTTCCTCGCCAATGTGAAGAAGGCCGCCGAGACCGAGAAGGAGCCGCTGTACCGGCAGGCGGCGGAGGGCGGCGACGCCTCGGCGACGGTGAACCTCGGTGTCACGCTGGAGTTCCTCGGCCGGGACGAGGAGGCGCTGAGCCGCGGCATCTACGACGCCTACACCCGGCTGAACCTGCGGTACTCGCAGATGGCTCCGCTCACCATGTGGGAGGAGAAGAACACCGGCTCCAACCTGCCGGCCCAGATCGAGCTGTACGCCACCGACGGCGGCGCCTACAAGTTCCTGTTCATGGCGAAGGGCGGCGGCTCGGCCAACAAGTCCTTCCTGTACCAGGAGACCAAGGCCGTCCTGAACGAGTCCTCCATGATGAAGTTCCTGGAGGAGAAGATCCGCTCGCTGGGTACGGCCGCCTGCCCGCCGTACCACCTGGCGATCGTGGTCGGCGGCACCAGCGCCGAGTACGCGCTGAAGACCGCGAAGTACGCCTCCGCGCACTACCTGGACGAGCTGCCGACCGAGGGTTCGCCGCTCGGCCACGGCTTCCGGGACAAGGAGCTGGAGGAGAAGGTCTTCGAGCTGACCCAGAAGATCGGCATCGGCGCGCAGTTCGGCGGCAAGTACTTCTGCCACGACGTGCGCGTGGTCCGGCTGCCGCGGCACGGCGCGTCCTGCCCGGTCGCCATCGCCGTGTCCTGCTCGGCCGACCGGCAGGCCGTCGCGAAGATCACCGCCGAGGGCGTCTTCCTGGAGCAGCTGGAGACGGACCCGGCGCGCTTCCTGCCCGACACCACGGACGAGCACCTCGACGAGTCGTCCGACGTGGTGAAGATCGACCTGAACCAGCCGATGGACACGATCCTCGCCGAGCTGACCAAGTACCCGGTGAAGACCCGCCTCTCGCTGACCGGTCCGCTGGTCGTGGCCCGTGACATCGCGCACGCCAAGATCAAGGAGCGGCTGGACGCGGGCGAGGAGATGCCGCAGTACCTGAAGGACCACCCGGTGTACTACGCCGGTCCGGCGAAGACCCCCGAGGGCTACGCCTCCGGTTCCTTCGGCCCGACCACGGCCGGCCGCATGGACTCCTACGTGGAGCAGTTCCAGGCCGCGGGCGGCTCGAAGGTGATGCTCGCCAAGGGCAACCGCAGCAAGCAGGTCACCGACGCGTGCAACGCCCACGGCGGCTTCTACCTCGGGTCCATCGGCGGCCCCGCCGCCCGCCTCGCCCAGGACTGCATCAAGAAGGTGGAGGTGCTGGAGTACGAGGAGCTGGGCATGGAGGCGGTCTGGAAGATCGAGGTCGAGGACTTCCCGGCGTTCATCGTGGTGGACGACAAGGGCAACGACTTCTTCCAGGACCCGGCTCCGCAGCCGACCTTTACGAGCATTCCGGTGCGGGGCCCCGGGCTGGCCTGACCGGCGGGCGGAATCCGCTGTCCGGATCCGGCCGGGGGGGTGACCGCCCGGCCGGATCCGGAAGGGGTTCACGAAGGACGGCCCCCGTCACGGGGGGCCGCCGGATCCGTCAGTGGGGCAGGCAGCCGAACCAGTGCACGGCGTCGTCGTCGGAGGTGTAGCCCAGGCACCGCACGGTTCTGTCGTGCAGGGTCTCGGTCCGGCCGACCCCTCCGTCCAGGTAGTCCGTCTTGTAGTGGGGCTCCACGAGGGTGTCGATCTCGACGGTGTACCAGCGGCGCTTCTCGTCCGGCAGGCTGCAGCCGTGGGCGGTCATGTTCCGGCTGGGGTCGCCGCCGGTCCATATGGCCCGTTCGGCGTGGTCGCAGTACGCGCGGTGCGCCCGGCCGGCGGCGTCGGCGGTGCCGATGCCCGTCCCGAGCAGGGCCGTGGCGCCCGTGGCCACCGCCACGGCCGCGCCGAGCAAGCGCTTCTGAGTGGGTTTCACGTTCTGCCCTCCTGCCGGCTGTGGTGACGGCCCGAAGTCGCCGTCCCACCCTGGGCCGATCGTCACCCGGTCCGGGAGGTCCCGCTCGGCGGCCGGGGGCGCAGTGCCCCGACCCGGTGACGCCGGTCATGCCAATGCAGCAGCCGGCGGTCGCACCGCCGCCCGTGCGGCCCAAGGTGTGGAACATCCCCGGTGCGCCGATCGCTGATACCGGCATGAGCGAATACCGCATCGAGCACGACTCCATGGGCGAGGTACGCGTCCCCGCCGAGGCCAAGTGGCGCGCCCAGACGCAGCGCGCCGTCGAGAACTTCCCGGTCTCCGGGCAGCGCATCGAACGCGCGCACATCGAGGCGCTGGCCCGGATCAAGGCGGCGGCGGCGAAGGTGAACGCCGAGCTGGGCGTGCTGGACAAGGACGTCGCGGAGGCGATCCAGGAGGCGGCCGGCGAGGTCGCCGCGGGCAGGTGGGACGAGCACTTCCCGGTGGACGTGTTCCAGACGGGCTCCGGCACCTCGTCCAACATGAACGCCAACGAGGTCATCGCGACGCTGGCGACCGAGCGGCTCGGCCGGGACGTGCACCCCAACGACCACGTGAACGCCTCGCAGTCGTCCAACGACGTCTTCCCCTCCTCGATCCACATCGCGGCCACCGCGGCCGTCACCCACGACCTGATCCCGGCCCTGGAGCACCTCGCCGCCGCGCTGGAGCGCAAGTCCGAGGAGTTCGCGGACGTGGTGAAGTCGGGGCGGACCCATCTGATGGACGCCACGCCCGTGACGCTGGGGCAGGAGTTCGGCGGGTACGCGGCCCAGGTGCGGTACGGCGTCGAGCGCCTGCGGGCCTCCCTGCCGCGCCTGGCCGAGCTGCCGCTGGGCGGCACCGCGGTCGGCACCGGCATCAACACCCCGTCCGGGTTCTCCGCCGCCGTCATCCGGGAGGTCGCCCGGGCCACCGGGCTGCCGCTCACCGAGGCCCGCGACCACTTCGAGGCGCAGGGTGCCCGGGACGGCATCGTGGAGACCAGCGGGCAGCTGCGGACCATCGCGGTCGGCCTCACGAAGATCGCCAACGATCTGCGCTGGATGTCCTCCGGGCCGCGTACCGGTCTCGCCGAGATCCGGCTGCCCGACCTGCAACCCGGCTCCTCGATCATGCCGGGCAAGGTCAACCCGGTGGTCCCGGAGGCCGTGCTGATGGTCGCCGCACAGGTCATCGGCAACGACGCCACCATCACCACCGCGGGCGCCGCCGGCAACTTCGAACTGAACGTCATGCTGCCGGTCATCGCCAAGAACGTCCTGGAGTCCGTCCGGCTGCTCGCCAACGTCTCGCGGCTGCTGGCCGACCGGACCGTCGACGGCATCACCGCCGACCGCGAACGCACCCGCGAGTACGCCGAGTCGTCGCCGTCCGTGGTGACCCCGCTGAACAAGTACATCGGTTACGAGGAGGCCGCGAAGGTCGCCAAGAAGTCCCTCGCCGAGCGCAAGACGATCCGTGAAGTCGTCCTGGAGAGCGGGTACGTGGAGCGCGGCGACCTGACGCTGGAACAACTCGACGAGGCGCTCGACGTCCTGCGGATGACGCGCCCGTAACCGGGGAGAACCGACCGGGAGCGAACCTTTCCGGCCACCCCGGACCACCGTGACGTGCACCGCAGCGTCGTATGCCCGTGGCACCTAATATCTGTGCATGACGGACGACGGAACGGTGACACGAGTGGCGGCGGGACCCGGGACGTACTGGACCCCCGGGACCCACATCCTGTGGCGCTACCGGGAGAACGGCGGCGAGCACTTCCACATCGCCCGGCCCGTCACCGTCGTACGCGACGACGCGGAGCTGCTGGCGGTGTGGCTCGCCCCCGGTACCGAGTGCGTGAAGCCGGTGCTGGCCGACGGCACCCCCGTGCACCTGGAGCCGCTGGAGTCCCGGTACACCAAGCCGCGCACCGTGCAGCGGGACCGCTGGTTCGGCACCGGCGTGCTGAAGGTGGCCCAGCCCGGCCGGCCCTGGTCGGTGTGGCTGTTCTGGGAGCCGGGCTGGCGGTTCAAGAACTGGTACGTCAACCTGGAGCAGCCGCTGGTCCGCTGGGCGGGCGGGGTGGACTCCGAGGACCATTTCCTGGACATCTCGGTGCACCCGGACCGCAGTTGGCACTGGCGGGACGAGGACGAGTTCGCGCAGGCCCAGCGGGACGGGCTGATGGATCCGGCGACCGCCGAGCGGGTGCGGGCGGCCGGGCAGGAGGCGGTGGAGGTGATCCGCGCGTGGGGGGAGCCGTTCGCGGACGGCTGGCCGCACTGGCGTCCGGACCCCTCCTGGACGGTACCTTCTCTCCCTGAGGACTGGGACCGTACGCCCGCGCACGTGTCCTCATGAGACCCTTGATGCGCCCCCGGGCAAGAAACGTAGGATCGTCCTCCGCAAGGGCGCGAAAGTGCAACCGGCGGAGCACGCGCGGGGCTTGACCGATCGTCACCGAGGGGCGGCAGGACGTGAGCGAGGGGTACCAGGGCACCACCACGAAGGCCTGCCCCGCGGGAATTCCGTTCCCGGGGCACGTATTGCGGGTATCGGCATGTCGGCGGGACCAACTGCGCGCCCGGCGTATCCGGCGCACAGCCCCGGACGGATGGATGCGACACGCGTGACGGAGCAGCCCACCTCCTTCGAACGCCCACAGCCGGGCGTCGACCCCGCGGAGGCCCGCGGGGCGCTCCTGCGTACCCAGAAACAGCCCGCGCAGCAGCTCGGCAACCCGGCCTTACCCGCGCAGGCCCGGACCGACGGGCCGTCCTCCGGTCCGGGCACGGCCACGCCCTGCGGCAAGGGAACGGACGGCAACGGGAAGGAGCTACCCGTCAACGGTTCCGAGCACTCCCAGCCCGCCACCACCGAACCCGACGCCCACCGCCCGCGCCCCGCGCCGGAGGGCATCCCGGCCCAGCCCGGCGCCGAGCAGGAGCGGGCACCGGGCGGTCAGGAGCGCCGTACCGGGCGGGGACTGCCGCCCGGGCGGCCGATGCCCATGCGGCGTGACGGGGACCGGCTCAGGTTCGTGGGCGCGGCCACCCGGCGCATCGCCCGCGGGCTCGACCTGGACGAGATCGTGATGGGACTGTGCCGGGCCACGGTGCCGACGTTCTCCGACGCGATCCTGGTCTATCTGCGCGAACCGCTGCCGGTCGGCGACGAGCGGCCCAGCGGCCCGGTGGTGCTGCGACTGCGCCGCACCGACCGGATACCGCAGGAGCGGGACACCGACGGCGTGCTGCTGCCGCCGGCGTTCGAACCGGAACCGGAGCCGTCCGTGCTGGCGGACCTGTCGTCCCTCACCACCGAGCTGTGCGAGGTGCGGCCGGGCGGCGCGCTGAACGAGGTGCTGCGCGGGGTCCGGCCGGTGTTCGCCGACGCGCCCGCCGCCCGGGCCGCGCTGCCGGAGCTGCTCGGCGAGGGCGGCGAGGGGGTCGTACCGGGCGGGCAGCGCGCGATCCTCGCGCCGCTGCGCGGCCGGCGCCGGGTGATCGGCGCGGCCCTGTTCCTGCGCCGCCCGGACCGGCTCGCGTTCGAGGCGGACGATCTGCTGGTGGCCGCCCAGCTGGCCACGCACAGCGCGCTCGGCATCGACAAGGCGGTGCTGTACGGCCGGGAGGCCTACATCGCCGACGAGCTCCAGCGCACCATGCTGCCCGAGACCCTGCCCCGCCCGACCGGCGTCCGGCTGGCCTCCCGCTATCTGCCGGCGGCGGAGACCGCGCGGGTCGGCGGCGACTGGTACGACGCGATCCCGCTGCCCGGCAGCCGGGTCGCGCTGGTCGTCGGCGACGTCATGGGCCACTCCATGACCTCGGCGGCCATCATGGGCCAGCTGCGGACGACGGCCCAGACGCTGGCCGGGCTCGACCTGCCGCCGCAGGAGGTGCTGCACCACCTGGACGAGCAGGCGCAGCGCCTGGGCACCGACCGCATGGCGACCTGCCTGTACGCCGTGTACGACCCGGTGACGCACCGCATCACGATCGCCAACGCCGGCCATCCGCCGCCCGTGCTGCTGCACCTGGGCGGCCGGGCCGAGGTGCTGCGGGTGCCGCCGGGCGCGCCGATCGGCGTCGGCGGGGTCGACTTCGAGGCGGTGGAGCTGGACGCGCCGGCCGGGGGCACCCTGCTGCTGTACACCGACGGTCTGGTGGAGTCCCGGCTGCGGGACGTGTGGACCGGCATAGAGCAGCTGCGGGAGAAGCTGGCCGCGACCGCGCAGCTGACCGGCCCGGACCATCCGCCGCCGCTGGAAGCGCTGTGCGACGAGGTGCTGGACATGCTCGGTCCCGGCGACCGGGACGACGACATCGCGCTGCTCGCGGCCCGGTTCGACGGGATCGCGCCGAGCGATGTCGCGTACTGGACGCTGGAGCCGGAGGACTCCGCCCCGGGCCAGGCCCGCCGGCTGGCCCGGCGCGCGCTCGCCCGCTGGGACCTGGAGGACCTGACGGACTCGGTGGAGCTGCTGGTCAGCGAGGTCGTGACGAACGCCGTGCGGTACGCGTCCCGGCCGGTGACGCTGCGGCTGCTGCGGACGGACGTGCTGCGCTGCGAGGTCGGCGACGACGTGCCGCAGCTGCCGCGGCTGCGGCAGGCGCGGGCCACGGACGAGGGCGGGCGCGGCCTGTACCTGGTCAACAAGCTGGCCCGGCGCTGGGGCGCGACCCGGCTGAGCACCGGCAAGGTGGTGTGGTTCGAGCTGAACCCGGGCTGAGTCCGGACGGCGTGACGACGCGAAGGGCGCCCGGAGGTGTTCCGGGCGCCCTTCGCGTGTGCCTGTCTACTGGCCGAAGTCGTCGTCGGGGTCGAGCGGGTCCTCGGTGACGGGGGCCGTCGGCGGTCCGGTGGTGGGGGTCCGGGACGGCGTCTGCGACGGTGTCTGCGAGGGCGTCTGCGACGGGGTCCGGGACGGCGTCTGGGTCGGCGACTTCGACGTCGGCGGCGCGCTGGACGGCGTCTGCGACGGCGTCCGGGTCGGGGTCTGGCTGTACGTCGGCGTCTCGGTCGGTGCGACGGCCGCGCCCTGCGTGGTGTTCAGGTCGAACGTGGCCTTGTCGGTGACGCCGAAGGTGTAGGCGGCCCAGATCTGCGCCGGGTAGCCGCCGCCGTTGATCCGGCCCGGCGGCGGGAGCAGGCCGGTCGCGCCCCGCAGGGAGACGTGGGCCTTGGTCTCCGGGTCCTCGCCGAACAGGCCGACGGAGGTGACCAGGTCGGGCGTGTAGCCGGTGAACCAGGCCGACTTGTTCTCGTCGGAGGTACCGGTCTTGCCCGCCACCTGCTGGCCGTCCCGCAGCGGGTTGCTCGCCACGGACTTCTTGGCCGTACCGTCGTCGACCACGCCGGTGAGCACCGAGGTGACGGTGTCGGCCGCCGTGCGGCTGATCACCGAGCCGCCGACCGGGTTCGGCATCTCCACCGAACGGCTCTTGCTCTCCGCCGACTTCACGATGGTCGGGGTGACCTTGTAGCCGTGGTTGGCGAAGGTGGCGTAGATGCCGGCCATCTCCAGGGGGCTGGCGCCCATGGAGCCGAGGGTCTGGGCGGGCACCGCCTGCATGCCCTTGGTGTTCATGCCGAGCTTGCCCGCGGTGCTCATGACCTTGTCCATGCCCACGTCCACGCCCATCTGCGCGAAGACGGAGTTGACGGACTTGTTCATCGCCTCCTGCACGGTGATCTCGCCGTAGTCGACGTCGTCCTCGTTCGGCGGGGCGAAGCCGACCCGGGAGCCGTGGTCCAGGACCTGGTGGCGGCTGGTGCCGTCGTAGACGGTGCTCGCGGTGATCGGCTTGCCGTCCTGCGTGGTGGCGTTCTGCTCCAGGGCGGCGGCGAGGATCACCGGCTTGAACGTCGAGGCGGGCTGGTAGTCCCGGCGGGTGGCGTTGTCGACGTAGTGCTTGTAGTAGTCCTTGCCGCCGTAGAGCGCGACGATCTTGCCCGTCTCGGGGTCGACGGAGACGGCGCCGGCCTGGACGGCGTCGTCGACCTTGCGCTTCTTCCCGTCGAGCTTGCCGGTCAGCTGGGTCCTGACGGCGTTCTCCAGCGCGGCCTGCTTCTTCCGGTCGATGTTGAGGGTGATGGTCCAGCCCTTGTCCACGACGGCGTTCTCCGCCTGCGACTGGGTCAGGCCCTCCTGCGCCATGAGCTGCTGCTCCAGCTGCTGGTTGGCGAGTTCGACCAGGTAGCCCTTCTGCCCGCCGAGGCCCGGGGCGCCCTTGGGCTCCTTGATCTTGGGGAAGTGCATGGCGTCGCGCTTCGCCTTGGACAGCCAGCCCTCCTCGACCATGTTGTCCAGGACGTAGTTCCAGCGCTCGGTGACCAGTCGCTTGCCGATGTCGGTGGCGACCGCCCAGTCGTACTGGCTGGGCGCCTGGAGCAGCGCGGCGAGGTAGGCGCCCTGCTCGACCTTGAGGTCCTCGGCGTCGACGTGGAAGTAGGCCTGGGCCGCGGCCTGGATGCCGTAGGCGTTGCGGCCGTAGTAGCTGGTGTTGATGTAGCCGGCGAGGATGTCGTCCTTGGACTTCTCGCGGTCCACCTTCAACGCGATGACCAGTTCCTTCAGCTTGCGCGTGACGGTCTGGTCCTGGTTGAGGTAGTAGTTCTTGACGTACTGCTGGGTGATCGTGGAGCCGCCCTGCTTGCCGCGGCCGAGCGCCGTGTTGATCAGGCCGCGGGCGGTGCCCTTGAAGTCGACGCCGGAGTCGCTGTAGAAGCTCTTGTTCTCGGCGGCGACGAAGGTCAGCTGGACCTTGCGGGGCACCTTGGACAGGTCGACGATCTCGCGGTTGACCTCGCCCTTGCGGGCCAGAACCGTTCCGTCACTGAACTTGTAGACGTTGCTCTGCTGCTGGGCGGCGGCGTTGCCCTCGGGGATGTCCACGTAGAGGTACAGGCCGATGAAGGCCAGGATGCCCAGCAGGCACACCCCGAAGAAGGTCCCGAGGATCTTCTTCCACGTGAACATCCGGCGTATGAGGCTCTTCGCGGGCTTGCCGCCCGCCGTGGGCTCGGGGCGGCGGCGCTTGGGCGCCGCGCGGTGGCCACCGCGCTGTCGCGCTCGTCTCTCTTCCGCTCGTCCCATCGGTCCCTACGCTCGCTTCCGTCTCGGGGTCAGCTCCGAAAGCTAACACCCCTCTATATGACAAAGGGCGCCCGATCCGTTCTTTTGCGGACGTGACAATCAGCACCCACCCCATCGGAACCGACGGTTATCACTGGCCCAGGGTTGCTCCGACGGTTAAAGTGATATCACTTAGCTAGACCCACGCTATGGGTTCAGCCATGCATGACGAGAACGGGGGATCACCCATGTCCGACATACCCGAGATGCCTGCTCCGCGCGTGCGCGAGTTCACCGCCCACAGCATCGGCGGCGGGTTCGCCCTGCTGCTCGGCCTGATCGGGCTCGGCGTCGCGGTCGCGCTGTTCGCGGCCTCCGGGGCGGTGTCCTCGTCCGGCGCCGAGGGCGGGCTCATCGCCGCCGGTGTCGTCGTCCTGCTCGCGTCGCTGATCGGGATGCGCGGACTGAACACGGTGGCGCCCGGCGAGGCCCGGGTCGTCCAGCTCTTCGGGCGCTACCGGGGCACGATCCGGCAGGACGGTCTGCGCTGGGTGAACCCCTTCACCTCGCGGACCCGTATCTCCACCCGGGTGCGCAACCACGAGACCGCCGTACTGAAGGTGAACGACGCCTACGGCAACCCGATCGAGCTGGCCGCGGTCGTGGTGTGGAAGGTCCAGGACACCGCGCAGGCCACCTTCGAGGTGGACGACTTCGCGGAGTTCGTGGCCACGCAGACCGAGACGGCCGTGCGGCACATCGCGATCGAGTACCCGTACGACGCCCACGACGAGGACGGCCTGTCGCTGCGCGGCAACGCCGAGGAGATCACCGAGAAGCTGGCCGTCGAGCTGCAGGTCCGGGTCGAGGCGGCGGGTGTGGAGATCATCGAGTCGCGCTTCACGCATCTCGCGTACGCTCCCGAGATCGCCTCGGCGATGCTCCAGCGACAGCAGGCGGGAGCGGTGGTCGCGGCGCGGCGGCAGATCGTCGACGGTGCCGTGGGGATGGTCGAGGCGGCGCTGGCCCGGATCGCGGAGGCGGACATCGTGGACCTGGACGAGGAGCGGAAGGCGGCGATGGTGTCGAACCTGATGGTGGTGCTGTGCGGGGACCGGGCTCCGCAGCCGGTCCTCAACACGGGAACGCTCTACCAGTGACCGACCCTTCGACAGGCCCGTCGACAGGCCCTTCGGAGACCCCGAAGCGCCGGCCGCAGCAGCGCAAGCAGGTGCTGCTGCGGCTGGACCCGGCGGTGTACGAGGCACTGGCCCGGTGGGCCGGGGACGAGCTGCGGTCGGCGAACGCGCAGATCGAGTTCCTGCTGCGGAAGGCGCTGGCGGAGGCGGGGCGGCTGCCGAAGGACACGGGGCCCCTGCCGCGGCGGGGCCGTCCGCCTGTGTCAGAACCGTGACAATCGGCCCCCACCTGCGGGGCCGCACCCCCTGCCAGTGACCCTGCACGCCGTGTATACATCCCGCGTATACACCGTGTGTAGAGTGCTGCCATGTCCATCGGTCACACCCTCCTAGGGCTCCTGGAGTCCGGCCCGCGCCACGGCTACGACCTCAAGCGGGCCTTCGACGAGAAGTTCGGTCACGACCGGCCGCTGCACTACGGCCAGGTCTACTCCACGATGTCCCGGCTGCTGAAGCACGGCCTCGTGGAAGTCGACGGGATCGAGGCGGGCGGCGGCCCCGAGCGCAAGCGGTACGCCATCACCGACGCCGGCATCACCGACGTCGAGCGCTGGCTCGCCACCCCGGAGAAGCCCGAGGAGTACCTGCAGTCGACCCTCTACACCAAGGTCGTCCTCGCGCTCCTCACCCACCGCGACGCGGCCGACATCCTCGACGTGCAGCGGGCCGAGCACCTGCGCAGCATGCGGATCCTGACCGACCGCAAGCGCAAGGGCGACCTCGCGGACCAGCTGATCTGCGACCACGCCCTGTTCCACCTGGAGGCCGACCTGCGCTGGCTGGAGCTGACGGCCGCGCGCCTCGACAAGCTCCGTGAGGCGGTGGCCCGATGACCGCTCCCCCCGGCTCCCTGCTCGCCGCCGAGAACCTGCACAAGTCCTACGGCCCCACGGTCGCCCTCGACGGCGCCGAGTTCTCCATCCACCCCGGCGAGGTCGTCGCCGTCATGGGCCCCTCCGGCTCCGGCAAGTCGACGCTGCTGCACTGCCTCGCCGGCATCGTGCCGCCCGACTCCGGCTCCATCACCTACGCCGGCCGGGAACTGGCCGGCATGAGCGACGCCGAGCGCAGCGCGCTGCGCCGCAGCGAGTTCGGCTTCGTCTTCCAGTTCGGGCAGCTCGTCCCGGAGCTGACCTGCGTGGAGAACGTGGCGCTGCCGCTCCGGCTGAACGGCCGCCCCCGCAAGCAGGCCGAGCGGGCCGCGCTGACCTGGATGGAGCGGCTGGAGGTGGACGACCTCAAGGACAAGCGGCCCGGCGAGGTCTCCGGCGGCCAGGGCCAGCGGGTCGCGGTGGCCCGGGCCCTGGTCACCGGGCCCCGGGTGGTCTTCGCCGACGAGCCGACCGGCGCGCTCGACTCCCTCAACGGCGAACGCGTGATGGAGCTGCTCACCGACGCGGCCCGCTCCACCAACGCGGCCGTGGTGCTGGTCACGCACGAGGCCCGGGTGGCCGCCTACTCCGACCGGGAGATCGTCGTACGCGACGGCCGGTCCCGGGACATGGAGCGGGCCATATGAAGGTGCGGCAGTGGTCCAGGGATCTGGGCCTCGGCATGCGGTTCGCCTGGTCCGGCGGGCGCGAGGGCTGGGTGCGGATGCTGCTGACCGCGGTCGGCGTCGGCCTGGGCGTGGCCCTGCTGCTGCTGACCACGGCGCTGCCCAACGCCCTGTCGGTACGGCACCAGCGCGACGAGGCCCGCCTCGACTACACCTACGGCCCGTCCCGGCCGAAGGCCGCGAACACCCTGGTGATCTCCGATGTGAACACGTCCTACCGGGGCAAGGACGTCCGCGGCCGGCTGGTGGAACCGGAGGGCCCGCGCGCCCCGATGGCCCCGGGACTGGACCGGTACCCGGCTCCGGGTGACATGGTGGTCTCCCCCGCGCTGAAGGAGCTGCTCGACTCGGCCGACGGCAGGCTGCTGCGCGAGCGGTTGCCGTACCGGGTGGTCGGGACGATCGGCGAGGAGGGGCTCATCGGGTCCCGGGAACTCGCCTACTACGCCGGCGCGAAGGACCTCGCGCCGCGCATCAACGGCTGGCAGACGGCCCGGATCGCCGAGTTCGGGCGTCCGCAGCCGGCCCAGTCGGACACGGCGGACCCGGTGCTGATCCTGCTGGTGCTGATCGTCTTCGTGGTGCTGCTGATGCCCGTCGCGGTGTTCATCGCCGCGGCCGTACGGTTCGGCGGCGAGCGCCGCGACCGCCGGCTGGCCGCGCTGCGGCTGGTGGGCTCCGACAGCCGGATGACCCGGCGGATCGCGGCCGGCGAGGCGTTCGCCGGATCGCTGCTCGGCCTGGCCTTCGGCACCGTGTTCTTCCTGATCGGACGCCAGGTGGCGGGCAGCGTCGAGATCCTGGGCATCAGCGTGTTCCCCAGCTATCTCGACCCCACGCCCGCGCTGGCGGCGCTGGTCGCGGTCGCCGTCCCGGCGGCGGCCGTACTGGTCACGCTGTTCGCGCTGCGCGGCGTGGTCATCGAGCCGCTGGGCGTGGTCCGTACGGCCAGACCCGCACGGCGCCGGCTGTGGTGGCGGCTGCTGCTGCCGCTGGGCGGACTCGCCCTGCTGTCACCGATGCTCGGCCAGGGCCGGTCGAACGGGAGCTTCAACGAGTACCTGGTGATCGGCGGTGTCCTGCTGCTGCTGGTGGGTGTCACCGCGCTGCTGCCGTGGGCCGTGGAGGCGGCCGTCGCCCGGCTGGGCGCGGGCAGCGTGTCGTGGCAACTGGCCATACGGCGGCTCCAGCTGAGCAGCGGTTCGGCCGCCCGCATGGTCAACGGCATCGCGGTCGCGGTGGCCGGGGCGATCGCGCTGCAAATGGTGTTCGCGGGCGTCGAGAGCGACTACACGAAGGCCACCGGCGACGATGTCACCCGGGCCCAGATGCAGGTCCAGCTGCCGCGGGGGCTCGCGCTCCGGCCGGCCGCGGAGAAGTTCGCCGAGACCGAGGGCGTGCGCAAGGCCGTCGCGCTGGGCAGCGCCTCGCTGGGCGACCGCAGTTGGAAAGAGGACCAGTCCACTTCCGTCACGACGAGTGTGACGGTGGGTGACTGCGCGTCGCTGCGCGAGGTGGCCCGGCTGGCCTCCTGCCGGGACGGCGACGTCTTCGTGGCGCGCGGCGGGGACTTCGACCAGGACGCGGCCAAGCTCGCCGAGCCGGGCCGCACGCTCTACCTCGACGCCACCTACGGCGTCGACCAGGGCCCGGAGATCACCTGGACGGTGCCGAAGGGACTGCAGCGGGCCCGCGCGATCACCTCGCCCAACGGCAGCAGGACGAGCGGCTTCCTGATGACGCCGAGCGCGGTGCCGCCCGAGGTGGCCAAGGTGCTCAGCGGCACGGTGTTCGTCTCGGTCCGCGACTCGGTGCCGGACGTGCACGAGTACGTCCGCAACACCACCGCGAAGGTCAGCCCGCTGGCCGACGCGCAGGTGTGGTCGGCCACCGAGAGCTCGAAGAAGTTCACGTCCATCCGGACCGGCCTGTTCGTCGGCGCCGTGTGTGTGCTGGCACTGATCGGGGCGAGCCTGCTGGTCTCGCAGCTGGAGCAGTTGCGCGAGCGGCGCAAGCTGCTGTCGTCGCTGGTCGCCTTCGGCACCCGGCGCCGCACGCTGGGCCTGTCGGTGCTGTGGCAGACGGCGGTGCCGATCGCCCTCGGGCTGCTGCTGGCGCTGGCGGTGGGCCTGACCCTCGGCGCGGTGCTGCTGAAGATGACGGCCACCGCGGTGTCCGTCGACTGGGCGAGCGTGCTGGCCCTGACCGGCGCGGGCGCGGCGGTGGTCGTCGCGGTCACCTTGCTGAGCCTGCCGCCGCTGGCACGGCTGATGCGGGCCGACGGGCTGCGTACGGAGTGATCCTGCCGCCGGCCGGCCGCGGCGCCGTCGTGGCCGGCCGCGCGGTTCCCCCGCGCGGGGCGGGACCGCTCAGGGGTCCAGCACCCGCACCGGCAACGCGCGAAGCGCCTCCCGCAGCGCCCCCGCCAGCTCCTCGTACTCCGCCGCCCGCGCCGCCCCCGCGCGCATGGCGAAGGCCACCCGGCGGCTCGGCGCGGGCTCGGCGAAGGAGCCGGTGAGCAACTGGCTGCTGCGGGCGGTCTCCAGCTTCAGCGCGGTGCGCGGCAGCAGCGTGCAGCCGAGGCCGCCGGCCACCAGCTGGACCAGCGTGGACAGGCCGGCGGCCGTGGTGGTGACCGGCGCGTCCTCGCGGCCCGCCTCCCGGCAGATGTCCAGGGCCTGGTCGCGCAGGCAGTGGCCCTCGTCCAGGAGCAGCAGGTTGAGCTCCTTGAGCGCCTCGCGCGGGATGCCCTCCCGGCCGCCGAGCCAGTGGTCGAGCGGGGTGACGAGCACGAAGTCCTCGTCGAAGAGGGGCAGTTCCACGACCCCGGGGACGCCGAGCGGCACGGCCAGCAGCAGCAGGTCGAGCCGGCCGGAGTTCAGGCCGTCGATCAGGTTGGCGGTCTGCTCCTCGTGCACCTGGAGGTCGAGGTCCGGGTAGCGCTCGTGGACGAGCCGCAGCACGGCCGGCAGCAGATACGGCGCGACGGTGGGGATCACGCCGAGGCGCAGCGCGCCCGTGAAGGGCGCCCGAACCGCCTCGGCCTCCTCCATCAGCGCCCCGACCGCCTCCAGCACCGCCTTGGCGCGCACGGCCAGCCGCTCCCCCGCGGGCGAGAGCAGCACCTTGCGGGTCGTACGCTCGAGAAGGGTCACCCCGAGGGTCTCCTCCAGCGCCGAGACCGCGCCGGACAGGGCGGGCTGGCTCATCCCGATGGCCGCCGCCGCGTCCCGGAAGTGCAGATGCTCGGCCACGGCGGCGAAGGCGCGCAGCTGCGACAGGCTCGGCTGCCTCCGCTTGCCGTTACTCACAGTCACTGATAGCTACCTCCGATCAACACGACCTAGTGTAGCTATTTCCCTAATCAATGCACCCTGTGCCAACATCGAACACGTCCAACCCATGGGAAACGCCCCAAAAGGGAAGTTTCTTCGCTGCAAGGAGAGCGTGTGCTCACTGTCGGTGACAAGTTCCCCGAGTTCGATCTGACCGCCTGCGTCTCGCTGGAGAAGGGCAAGGAGTTCGAGCAGATCAACCACAAGTCCTACGAGGGCAAGTGGCTCGTGGTCTTCGCCTGGCCCAAGGACTTCACGTTCGTGTGCCCGACCGAGATCGCCGCGTTCGGGAAGCTGAACGACGAGTTCGCCGACCGCGACGCCCAGATCCTCGGCTTCTCCGGTGACTCCGAGTTCGTCCACCACGCCTGGCGCAAGGACCACCCGGACCTGACGGACCTGCCGTTCCCGATGATGGCGGACCCGAAGCACGAGCTGATGCGCGACCTCGGCATCGAGGGCGAGGACGGCTACGCCCAGCGCGCCGTCTTCGTCGTGGACCCGAACCACGAGATCCAGTTCACGATGGTCACCGCCGGTTCCGTGGGCCGTAACCCCAAGGAGGTCCTGCGGGTCCTCGACGCCCTGCAGACCGACGAGCTGTGCCCCTGCAACTGGAACAAGGGCGAGGAGACCCTCGACCCGGTCGCGCTGCTGGCTGGTGAGTGACCCGTGTCGCTCGACTCCCTGAAGTCCCGGATCCCGGACTACGCCAAGGACCTGAAGCTCAACCTGGGCTCGGTCATCGGCAACTCGGACCTTCCCGCGCAGCAGCTGTGGGGCACGGTGCTGGCGACCGCCATCGCCTCCCGCTCCCCGATCGTGCTGCGTGAGCTGGAGCCGGAGGCCAAGGCGAACCTCTCGCCGGAGGCGTACCAGGCCGCCAAGTCGGCCGCCGCCATCATGGCGATGAACAACGTCTTCTACCGGACCCGGCACCTGCTGTCCGACCACGAGTACGGCACCCTGCGCGCGGGCCTGCGGATGAACGTCATCGGCAACCCGGGCGTGGACAAGGTCGACTTCGAGCTGTGGTCGTTCGCGGTCTCCGCGATCAACGGCTGTGGCATGTGCCTGGACTCGCACGAGCAGGTGCTGCGCAAGGCCGGCGTGGAGCGCGACACCATCCAGGAGGCGTTCAAGATCGCCTCTGTGGTGCAGGCGGTCGGCGTCACGCTGGACGCGGAAGCGGTGCTCGCCGAGTAAACCGCTGTTCCGGAACCCCGCTCACTGCTGGTGGGCGGGGTTCTCGGCGTCTTCGCCGACCGCACCGGGGCCCGCGCCCGCGGACCCCTCGTCGGCCCGAGCGGCCTCGTCCTCGTCCTCCGGACGGGCCGCGTTTCCCTGAACCTCCTGCGAGTACCGCCGCAGATACCCCACCACCGTGTTCGTCACCGCCACCAGCGGTACGGCCACCACCGCGCCGCCGATGCCGGCCACCATGCCGCCGGCGGCCACGGTCAGCACGACCGCGAGCGGGTGGACGCGGACCGCGCGGCCGAGGATGAACGGCTGCAGCACGTGTCCCTCGATCTGCTGGACCGCGAGGACCACGACGAGGGTCATGACCGCGGTGAAGACGCCCTGGGTGACCAGGGCCACGATCACCGCGAGCGCACCGGAGGCGACCGCGCCGACCAGCGGGATGAACGAGAAAAGGAAGATGAAGACGGCCAGCGGGACGGCCATCGGCACATCGAGGAAGTAGATGCCGATACCGATGAAGATGGCGTCGATCAGGGCGACCAGGACCGTGCCGCGGACGTAGGCGGTCAGGGTCTGCCAGGCGCGCGGGCCGGCGCCGGCCACGCCCGGGCGGGCGGCGGCGGGCACCAGCTTCAGGAACCACTCCCAGATGCGCTTGCCGTCGTAGAGCAGGAACAGCGTCGAGAAGAACACCAGCAGGATGCCGGTGAGGGCCTCCACGATGACCTGGACGCCCTCCAGGCCCGCGGACGTTATCTGGTCGGCGTTGGCGCCGATCGCCTCGCGCAGGTTCTGGGCGATCTGGTTGATCTGCTTGTCGGTGACGTGGAAGGGGCTCTTCAGCAGCCAGTTGCGCAGGTCGTCGATGCCGCTCTGGATCTGGGTGGAGAGCGTGTCGATGTTCTCCATGACCTGCCAGGTCACGAACCAGCCCATCAGACCGATGACGACGAAGCCGCTGATGGCGGTGAGCGCGGTGGCCGGGCCGCGGGGCACCCCGCGCCGGGTGAGCCGGGCGACGGTCGGCTGGAGCAGCGCGGTGACCAGCAGGGCGATGACGAAGGTGAACACCACCAGCTGCACGGCGCTGATGACCCGCATCAGCACCCAGACGGTGCCGGCCAGGACCAGCAGCCGCCAGCCGGCCTCGGCGGCGACCCGGACGCCCCAGGGCACGGCCTCGGCCGGATCGGGGCGGGGGCCGCGCGGCGCGGCGGGCCGGCGAGCGGCCGGGACCGCCTCGGCGGTCGCGTCGGCCGGTTCCGTGCCGGCGGAGTCGGGAGCGGTGCGCTCGGCGGTGCCGGCCCGCTCCTTCTCCGCCTCGGCCCGGCGCTCGTCCAGGCGCTCGCTCATCTCGGTGAGGCCGGCCCCCAGCCGGCCGAGCCACCCTGGCACTCGCGACATGATCCGTCCTCTTCCCCCGCGTCCCCGGGTGCTCGCCACCACTCCCCCCGGGAGTCGTTCGGATACGACCGTACAGGGCGAAAGCCCCTCCCCTGAGGACGGGGAGGGGCTGCGCAAGGTTGAGAGGGCTCGGGCGAACCGGGCGGAACGCTCAGTACCAGTGGTTGGCCTGCCAGAAGGTCCAGGCCTCGCACGGGCTGCCGTAGCGCTCGTTCATGTAGTTGAGACCCCACTTGATCTGGGTGGCCGGGTTGGTCTGCCAGTCGGCGCCGGCCGACGACATCTTCGAACCCGGCAGGGCCTGGAAGAGGCCGTAGGCACCGGAGGAGGGGTTCACCGCGCGGTAGTTCCAGCTGGACTCGTGGTCCACGATGTTGCTGAAGCACTGGTACTGGCCGGCGGCCACCATCTGGCGCGCCATCGCCTGGATCTGGGCCACGCTGTAGCTGCCCTGGACCGGGAAGCTGGAGGAGTCGCGGACGTCGGTGCCGCCGCGGCTGGCCGCGGTGGCCTTCGCCTCGGCGCGCTCCTTGGCCTCCTTGGCCGCCTTGGCAGCCTTCTCCGCGGCTGCCTTCTTCGCGATCGCGGTCTCGGCGGCTGCCTTGCGGGCGGCCTCCTCGGCGTCCTTCTTGGCGCTCGTGTCCGCGGCGATGGCCTGCGCGTCGGCCTGCTGCGTCAGGGACGCAACCTGCACCTGCGCCTGCTGACCCGCGGGTATGTCCGCGAGGAGCGTGGTGTCGGCTGCCGTCGCCTCGGCGTCGTTGGTCTGCGCGGTGCTGCCCGAGGCAACGCCGACGACGCTTCCGACAGCGGTGACCGCGGTGGCCGAGGCCACTGCGAATCCCCGGACCGAAATCCGGCTCACACGGTTTCCTTCCAGCATCGCCCGCTTCGGTGACCCTGGCGGACGCAATCGTGCCCCTGACACTGGCCTCCCAACTGCGGGGTCACGGGAGGCGCGGGCCCGGTGGGCAACTCCCCTTCAGGGAGCGCCGCGTGGTGCTCGGGCGGCATACGACGAACTCTATGGAGTTGGTGGTGCTTCCGGGGCGCCGTACCGCTGGGGGTACGGCTGTGTCGTATGCGGGGCCTGACAGGAGTGAGACTCTGCCGTAACCGGACGCCGCGTGGCAATTCTGTGTTGCGTGTGAAAGCTCACATGTCGTTTGGCCCTGGGGATTTCAGGAAAGCTCCACGCGCGAAGGCGCCGCCCGGCTAGGCTCGTGGCCTTTGCCGGACGGCGCCAAGTGGGCCCGCCCCAGGGGCAGATGCGTCAGATGTGGCCGTCCTCCAGCATTTCGGTCACAAGGGCGGCAATCTGGGACCTCTCGGACCGCGTCAGCGTGACGTGCGCGAAGAGCGGGTGCCCCTTCAGCTTCTCCACGACGGCGACGACACCGTCGTAGCGGCCCACGCGCAGATTGTCCCGCTGTGCCACGTCATGGGTGAGAACGACGCGGGAGTTGGCGCCGATCCGGGACAGGACGGTCAGCAGGACGTTCTTCTCCAGGGACTGCGCCTCGTCCACGATCACGAACGCGTCGTGCAGCGAGCGCCCGCGGATGTGGGTGAGCGGGAGCACCTCCAGCATCCCGCGCGCGGTGACCTCCTCGATGACCTCGCGGCTGGTGACCGCCGAGAGGGTGTCGAAGACGGCCTGCGCCCAGGGGCTCATCTTCTCCGCCTCGGTGCCCGGCAGATAGCCCAGCTCCTGCCCGCCGACGGCGTACAGCGGCCGGAAGACCATCACCTTCTGGTGCTGGCGGCGCTCCAGGACCGCCTCCAGGCCCGCGCACAGTGCCAGCGCCGACTTGCCGGTGCCGGCCCGGCCGCCCATCGAGACGATGCCGATGTCCGGGTCGAGCAGCAGGTCGAGCGCGATGCGCTGCTCGGCGCTGCGGCCCTTGATGCCGAACACCTCCCGGTCGCCGCGCACCAGCCGGACGTTGCCCTCGGCGGTGACCCGGCCGAGTGCCTTGCCGCGCTCGGACTGGATGGTCAGGCCGGTGTGCACGGGGAGGTCGGCCGCCTCCGGGACGTACACGTGCCCTTCCTCGAAGAGGATGTCCACCTGCTCGCCCGGCAGGGTGAGTTCGGTCATCCCGGTCCAGCCGGAGTTCTCCGTGATGGCGAGTTCGGCCCGGTACTCCTCGGCGAGGAGGCCGACCGACGACGCCTTGATCCTGAGCGGCAGGTCCTTCGACACGACGGTGACGTCGAACCCCTCGGCCTGCAGGTTGCGGGCCACCGCGAGGATGCGCGAGTCGTTGTCCCCCAGGCGGTAGCCGGTGGGCAGCACACTGGGGTCCGAGTGGTTCAGCTCGACCCGGACCGTGCCGCCCAGCTCGCCGATCGGGATGGGTGCGTCGAGGCGACCGTGCTTCACCCGGTAGTCGTCCAGCAGGCGCAGGGCCTGCCGGGCGAAGTAGCCGAGTTCGGGATGGTGCCGCTTGGCCTCCAGCTCCGTGACCACCACGACGGGGAGCACGACCTCGTGCTCGTCGAAGCGGGTCAGGGCGCTCGGGTCGGCCAGCAGGACGCTGGTGTCGAGAACATACGTGCGCCGGTCGGGCTTGTGGCGCTTTGTGCTGGTCACCACGGAAGGACGTACCCCCTCGGATGAGGTCGGGGAGCGACGAAGTGATGCTGGACCGGTGTCTGGCCCCCGCGCGCGACGGGCCGTGAACCGGCCCTTCGCGGCTGCTTCCGTGCCGTGACCGCACGGTCGGGCTGGTGCAAAGGGCCTCCCGGGCGGACGGCCCCGAGCCGCCCGCTGAGAACCGACGCCCGTGGTTCGGGTGTCGACCTGTTGGGTTTATGCCCTCGAACATGCGCTGCCATGCAAATGCGGCCAACAGCGCGCCGGTGAACTCCTTGTTACATCCTCGCCAAGCCGGGTACACGACAACGCCCCGTCACCGGGCGGCGACGGGGCGGTGCGGGCGGGTCAGCCGCCGTAGCGGCGGTGACGTGCGGCGTAGTCACGCAACGCGCGCAGGAAGTCGACCTTGCGGAAGGCCGGCCAGAAGACCTCGCAGAAGTAGTACTCCGAGTGAGCGGTCTGCCAGAGCATGAATCCGGACAACCGCTGTTCGCCACTGGTGCGGATCACCAGGTCCGGGTCCGGCTGGTCACCCGTGTAGAGGTGACGGCCGATCATGTCGATGTCGACGGACTCGGCGAGCTCCTCCATCGACACGCCCTTGTCGCGCGCGTCGTGCAGCATGGAGCGCACGGCGTCGGCGATCTCCTGCCGGCCGCCGTACCCGATGGCCACGTTGACGAGTATCCCGTCGATGTGGGCGGTGGCCTCCTCGGCCTCCTTCAGCGCCGTCTGCATCTGCGCGGGCAGCAGGTCCATCGTGCCGACGTGGTGCACCCGCCAGCGGCCGTCGGCGGCGAGGGTGCGCACGACGTCCTCGATGATGCCGAGCAGGGGGACGAGTTCCTCCTGCGGCCGGTCGAAGTTGTCGGTGGACAGCAGCCACAGGGTGACGACCTCGACATCGGTCTCGGTGCACCAGCCGAGGAACTCCTCGATCTTCTCGGCGCCGGCCCGGTGCCCGTGGACGGTGCTGGATCCGGACGCCTTCGCCCAGCGGCGGTTGCCGTCCATGATGACGCCGATGTGCTTGGGCACCTGAGCGTGGTCCAGGTGGCCTTCCACCCGGCGTGCGTAGAGCCTGACGAGCAGGCCGCGCAGCTTGTCGCGCAGGTTCACGTGGCCCTCCGGGGGTTTGGCGCGGGGATGGGGTGCCGGAGCCGTTGAGCCTACCGCTGATCGGGGGTTGGTCATGGCCCGGGGCTTGCGCGGGGCGCGGGGTTCCGCCGGTGCCGCGGCACCCGCGGGGCGCGGCGGTTCACCGGCCGGGGACCGCGCCTTCGACGGGATCGCCCTCGACGGGGACGCCGGAACCCGCCCGAGAGGTTCCGGGCGGCCCATGAAAAACGGGCCGGTCCGTGGGGGGGAGACGGACCGGCCCGAGGGGGGGTTTCCACCATAACCCTTCGTAAGGGATGGTGGGTGCATCGGCGTGCCACAACTACTCTCCGGAATCACCCGGCAACGCCCTGCTGGCTGTGGAATAGGAGATTCGGGGCGTTTCCTGGCCGGTTCACAGCGGAATCACAGGGAAATCCGCTCGGGTACGAACAGATTCGCAAGGTTTACGCCATCTTGGGGGACATCGGCGAGTTGCCCCGGGTCCCTCCGACGGGCGACGGCGTCAGCGAACGGTGGACTTGACGATTCCGCTACGCCGCCGAATGAAGATCGCCCGGTTTCACGGCACCGCGCAGCCCCCTCCACTGCGCGGTACCGACCGCGCAGCTTTGCTCACGCGAATTACCTTGGTCTGAACTTACGTGACAGGTGAGACCGATGTGAAACCGGGGCCGATAACAATGTGGAAACCCTGGGAGAACTCCCGTCAAACTTTCGTCAGACGGCCGCCGGACACGGGTCAGCGTGCGGGCTTGCGGAGGTCGAAGAGATGCCGGGCGCTGTGTGCGACGAACGGCCCTTCCCTCTCGATCCGCTCGTGCAGCGCGCGCAGTTGCGGCTCGTACGCCTCGACCGTGAAGCCCGGGACCATCCAGACCACCTTGCGCAGGAAGTGCACGACGGCGGCGATGTCGTGGAACTCCGTCCGCAGCCGCTCCGCGCGCAGCCCCGCCACCTCCAGGCCCGCGGCCTCGGCATCGGCCCGCTCCCGCTCGGGGTCGCGGGCGCGGCGCGCCTCCTCGGGCTGCGGGCCGAGGAAGTACTCGACCAGCTCGAAGACGCTGCTCGGCCCCACGTGCTGGGCGAAGTAGGTGCCGCCGGGCCGCAGCACCCGGGCGATCTCGTCCCAGTGCGGGCGCACCGGGTGCCGGCTGAGCACCAGGTCGAACGCCTCGTCCGCGAAGGGCAGCGGGGCGTCGTCCGGGGCGGCGACCACCACGACCCCGCGGGGCCGCAGCAGCGCCGTGGCCCTGGCCGCGTTCGGCG
>NZ_MUMF01000171.1 GCF_002155905.1 Streptomyces tricolor
GCCGGACGCCGGCGTCCGGCGTGCCGGCCGCGGCGCGCGGTCATCACCGCGGAGCCCGTCTCGGTCGCCAGGACGAGGTCGGGCGCAGTCGGCACGACCGGCCGCTCAGCCATGCCGGAATTCTATCGATTCGGTCGGACGGGCGCCCCGTGCGAGGGAGGCGGGGCGGCCGGTCAGGCGACGGGGGCGACGAGGACCGGGACGGTCCGCTGCATGCGCAGCGCGTCGACGGATTCCGCGAGCAGCTCGTACTCGGTGGTGTCGTCGCCGGTCGCGATCCGCACCAGCCGGCCCGCGGCCAGCTCGTCGGCGACCTGTTCCTGCCGGGCCGGGTCGCCGCACCAGGCGCGCAGTACGGCCGGTACGTCGGGGACGGTGTCGGCGACCGGGACGAGGGCGCCCGGCGGGAAGCGCCCGGCCTCGGGCCGCGGGTCGAGACGGTCGGCGATCCAGCTGGCGCGGTCGCGCAGCCACCACAGGGCGAGGGCCAGGGTGGGCGCCCGGTAGGTCCCGAGGGGTACTCCGACGCGCCGTCCGCCGCAGGTGCCGTACGCGGTGACATGGCACAGGAACTCGTCGTGCATGCGCACTCCCCCGTCGCGTCGTTCGCCTGCCGGCGGCCTCGCTTTCGGTGCGGACGATGTGCGGTGCGTGATCGGAACCTCGCGGGAAGTGACGTCCGCACAGACGAGTATGTTCACTGCTGAACCACTGTCACCACGACTTTCCGGCCAGTCTCTTGGCATATTCCGCGCCCGTTCTGGCCGAAATGCACGGCCTTACGGGCATGACCCCGGAGGTAATCGACCCGGCCGCCATCCGTCCCGCATGGTGGTCACACCGGATCGGCGAGCCTCGATCCGGACCCTGACCAGCAGAGACGACCTCGTTGGAGGATGCTTCCATGGCCGCGCACACCGATCGTTACCAGAACGCCGCCGCCCGTTACTTCGAGGCCTGGAACGCCACCGGACCGGAGGCCGTCGCGAAGGCCGTCGCCGCCGCGTGGACCGCGGACGGCGGCTACACCGACCCCCTCGCGGACGTCCGCGGCCACGCGCAGATCGCGGCCGTGATCACGGCGGCGCACGAGCAGTTCCCCGGCTTCGTCTTCCGCCCGCTCGGCGCGGTGGACGGCCACCACGACACCGCGCGCTTCGGCTGGGAGCTGGTGAACGAGGCCGACGGGTCGGCGCCGGTGGCCGGGTTCGACGTGGTCACGCTGGACGACGAGGGGCGGATCCGGCAGGTGCTGGGCTTCCTGGACCGGGTGCCGTCGGGCGCCTGACGGCACCGCCGCCGATGAGTTCCGCCGCGCGCGGTGGTCTCTCCTGTGCACGCTTCGGAGCAGAGCACCGCGCACGGAGGCACATCATGGAGACGAGCGAGCGGGTCGACGCGGAGTTCACCGCGGTCCTGCGCAGGAGCCCGCAGCGGGGCGGCTGGACGTACGTCATGTGGCCGCGGTCGGCCGAGTTCTTCGGCACCCGCGGCCTGGTCAAGGTCCGGGGCACGGTGGACGGCCATCCGTTCCGGAGTGCGTTCATGGCGCTCGGCGACGGCACGCACAAGCTGCCGGTGCGGGCCGAGGTGCGCCGGGCGATCGGGAAGGAGGAGGGCGACGAGGTGACCGTACGGCTGCGGGAACGCCTGCGGTCGTCGTAGCCCTCCCCCGGAAAGCCGGCGCTACGGCCGGACGATCGCGTCGATCCGCGCCAGTTCCCCGGCGTCGAACTCCAGGTTGCGGACGGCCGCGACGCTGTCCTCGAGCTGCCGGGCGCTGCTCGCGCCGACCAGGGCGGAGGTCACCCGGCCGCCGCGCAGCACCCAGGCCAGCGCGAGCTGGGCCAGGGTCTGACCGCGGGACGTGGCGATCTCGTCCAGTGCGCGCAGCCGGGCCACCAGGTCCTCGGTGACCGCGTCGGAGTTCAGGAAGGGGCTGTCGCTCGCGGCCCGGGAGTCCTCGGGGATGCCGTCGAGGTAGCGGCCGGTGAGCAGGCCCTGCTCCAGCGGGGAGTAGACGATGGACCCGACCTGGAGGTCGTCCAGGGCGTCGAGCAGGCCCTCGTCCTCGGGGCGCCGGTCGAGCATCGAGTAGCGCGGCTGGTGGATGAGGAGCGGGGTGCCCAGCTCGCCCAGGATGCGGGCGGCCTCGCGGGTCTGCTCGGCGGAGTAGTTGGAGACGCCGACGTAGCGGGCCTTGCCCTGCTGCACCGCCGTGTGCAGGGCGCCCATCGTCTCCTCCAGGGGAGTGTCCGGGTCGAAGCGGTGCGAGTAGAAGATGTCGACGTGGTCGAGGCCCATCCGCGTGAGGCTCTGGTCGAGCGAGGACAGCAGGTGCTTGCGCGAGCCCCACTCGCCGTACGGGCCGGGCCACATCAGATAGCCGGCCTTGGTGGAGATCACCAACTCGTCCCGGTGGGCGGCGAAGTCCGCCTTCAGTGCCTCGCCGAAGGCCGACTCGGCGGCGCCGGGCGGCGGGCCGTAGTTGTTCGCGAGGTCGAAGTGGGTCACGCCGAGGTCGAACGCGCGGCGCAGGACGGCCCGCTGGGTCTCGACGGGCCGGTCGGGCCCGAAGTTGTGCCACAGGCCGAGCGACAGGGCGGGGAGCTTCAGGCCGCTGCGGCCGGCCCGCCGGTAGGGCATGTCGGCGTAGCGGTCGGGGTGTGCGGTGTACAACGCGACTCCAGAGGGGTGGGCACACGATCTACCGGTTCCACTCTTCCCCGGGCGGCGGGCAGCGGTCCAACAGGAGAATCCGATGAGATTCAGCGACTAGGCTGCTCAATCATGGAACTGCGCCATCTCCAGCATTTCGTCGCGGTCGCCGAGGACCAGCACTTCACCCGGGCCGCCGAGCGCCTGATGGTGTCCCAGTCGGGCCTGTCCGCGTCCATCCGGGCGCTGGAGCGGGAGCTGCGGGCGCCGCTGTTCGTGCGGACCACCCGGAGGGTGACGCTCACCGAGGCGGGGCGGGCGCTGCTGGTGGAGGCGGAGCGGATCCTGGCGCAGGTGCGCTCCGCGCACGAGGCGGTGGCCGCGGTGCAGGGCGTGCTGCGGGGCACGCTGGCCCTCGGCACGGAGCAGTGCATCGCCGGGGTGCACGTGGCCCGGCTGCTGGCGGCCTTCCGGGGCCGGCACCCGGATGTGGAGATCCGGCTGCGGCAGGCGGGCTCGGGCGCGCTGGCCGAGGAGGTCGCGGCCGGGCGGCTCGACCTGGCGTTCGCCTACCGCACCCAGGCCGACACCGATCAGCTGCGGTCGGTGTCGCTGACCAGCGAGCCGATGACCGTGCTGTGCCATCCCAGCCACCGCCTGGCCGCGGCTGCGGCGGTGCTCGGCCCGGACGACCTCGCCGGGGAGGTCTTCGTGGACTTCCACCCCGACTGGGGCCCGCGCCGCACCACCGACGCCGCGTTCGCCGCGGCCGGTGTCCGGCGCACGGTGGCGCTGGAGGTCAACGACGTGCACAGCCTGCTGGACCTGGTGGACGAGAACCTCGGGATCGCCGTCGTGCCCCGGCACTTCCGGCACAAGCGGCCGACGCTCGCGGCGCTCCCGCTGAAGGGCGCGGTCGAGGCGGAGTACGAGACGGTCGCCCTGCTGCCGCCGGACCGGGCCACGAGTCCGGCCGCCCGGGCGCTGGTCACGCTGCTGGAGACAGAGGGCCAGGCACCGGCGCGGGGCGGGGGCGGGCCCGCCTGATCCCGGCCGGCCCGGCGGACAGAGCGGACGAGCCGTCACCTCGTCCCCCGGGGGGACGCGTTCGCCCGGCCTGCCGCCCGTCACGCCCGGCGCCCAGGGGGCCGTGCCGGTGGTCGGGGCGCGTGAGCGGCGGTGATTTGCGATGGTGGACGGTATGCATGCCAAGGACATCCTCATCGACGGCTACGGCCGCATCCGGGAAGAAGTCCATGCCGCCCTCGACGGGCTCGGCCCCGACGACCTGCACCACCGCCCCTCCCCCGACACCAACACCATCGCCTGGCTGGTCTGGCACCTCACCCGGGTGCAGGACGACCATGTCGCGGACGCCTTCGACCTGGACCAGGTGTGGCTCGCCCAGGACTGGCAGAAGCGGTTCGGGCTCGACCTGCCCCGGCACGACACCGGGTACGGGCACAGCTCCGCCAAGGTCGCGAAGGTGCGGGTGGCCTCGGCCGACCTGCTGACCGGGTACTACGACGCCGTCCACGAGCAGACCCTCGGCGCCCTGCGCTCGCTGGCCGCCAAGGATCTGGAACGCGTCGTGGACGAGCGCTGGGACCCCCCGGTGTCCCTCGGCGTCCGCCTGGTGAGCGTCCTGTCCGACGACCTTCAGCACGTCGGACAGGCCGCCTACCTCAGGGGGCTGCTTCAGAGCGCCGCCGCGTAACCCGGCAGGACCACGTCCTCGATGAGGGCCTTGCGCTCGTCGAACGGGATGAACGCGCTCTTGACGGCGTTCACCGTGACCGTGCGCAGGTCCTCGACGGTCCAGCCCGCCTGCTCCACCAGCAGGGCCATCTCGCGGGTCATCGTCGTACCGGACACCAGACGGTTGTCGGTGTTCAGGGTGACCCGGAAGCCCAGGTCCTTCAGGGCGGTGATGGGGTGCTCGGCGATCGAGGTGGCGCAGCCCGTCTGCAGGTTGGAGGTGGGGCACATCTCCAGGGCGATGCGGCGGTCACGCACCCAGGAGGCGAGCCGGCCGAGCTTGCCGGCCGCGAGGTCGGGGATGTCCTCGGTGAGGCGCACACCGTGGCCGATGCGCTGGGCGCCGCACACCTGGAGGGCCTGGTGGATGCTGGGCAGGCCGTGCGCCTCGCCGGCGTGGATGGTGAAGGGCACGCTCTCGCGGCGCAGGTGCTCGAAGGCGGCGAGGTGGTCGGCGGGCGGGAAGCCGTCCTCGGCACCGGCGATGTCGAAGCCCACGACACCGGCGTCGCGGTAGGCCACGGCCAGGTCGGCGGCCTCGCGGACCCGGTCGAACATCCGCATGCCGCACAGCAGGGTGCCGACGCGGACCGGGGTGCCGGCCGCCGCGGCCTTGGCCATGCCGGCGGCCAGGCCCTCCTGGACCGTCTCCACGACCTCGCTCATCGTCAGCCCGCCGTTGGTGTTCAGCTCGGGCGCGTAGCGGACCTCGGCGTAGACGACGCCGTCGGCGGCCAGGTCGAGGACGTACTCCTCGGCGGTGCGCAGCAGGCCCTCGCGGGTCTGCATGACGGCGAGGGTGTGCTCGAAGGTGGCGATGTAGCGGACCAGGTCGCCGGAGTTGGCGGCCTCGACGTACCAGGCGGCCAGCTCGTCGGGGTCGGTGGTGGGCAGGGTGTGGCCGACCGCGTCCGCGAGTTCGATGACGGTGGCGGGGCGCAGACCGCCGTCGAGGTGGTCGTGCAGGACGGCCTTGGGGAGCCGGCGGAGGGTCTCGGTGTCGATGCGGGGCGCGGTCATGGGCTTTCGTTCCTCGGCAGGTGGTGCGGTGGTGGTCAGTGGCCGGCGGGCTGGAGCAGGTCCCAGCGGTTGCCGTACAGGTCCTGGAAGACGGCGACCGTGCCGTACGGCTCGTGGCGCGGCTCCTCCAGGAAGGTCACGCCGGCGGCGGTCATCCGGGCGTGGTCGCGGGCGAAGTCGTCGGTGTGCAGGAAGAAGCCGACGCGCCCGCCGGTCTGGTCGCCGACGCGGGCCCGCTGGTTCTCGTCCCCGGCGCGGGCCAGGAGCAGGCCGGGGCCGGTGCCGTCGCCGCCGGGCTCCACGACGACCCAGCGCGAGCCGCCGGGACGCGGGGCGTCCTCGACGAGACGGAACCCGAGGGCCTCGGTGTAGAAGCGGATGGCCTCGTCGTAGTCGTGGACGACGAGGGTGACCAGGGCGACGCGGCGCATGGCGACCTTCCGGGTGGGGGTGGTTAGCCGGTGAGGTTATACGTAAAACTACGCGGACGCCAGTCTGGTTCTACGCGCGTAACGGAGAGGTTGCTCCCCTGCACCTGCTGCGCGCTCACGGCCCGGCCGGGCGCGCGTTGCGACACTTCCGCCGCGACCACCGCGAGCCGCCGCGGAAGGCGGTCCGCAGCCGCCGCCGGGACGCCTACGCCCCCGCAGCCAAGCCGCCCGGGAAGAGGAACGGCACCGCGCGGACCGGGAAGCCGCGATGATCCTGATCTTCCGTACGGTCTCTCATGGACTGCTGCGCCACGGGGGCGTAGGCCAGACCGGCTTCCTCGTCGAGTACAGCGACGTTGACGATGACGTGAGCGACTGGGACGCGCACGGTTCATGGTCATGGGGTTTCCCGACGTGGACCGGGCCAGGGAGTGGTCCGAGTCCCGTGTCTCTTCGAGCGGGCGACTCGCTGTTCTGCACACGATCGGCACCGCCGGCGCACTGGGTGACCGCGGCCGACGGGCGGCCGTGGCCCCGGTGAGGAAAGCGCCGGTCTGCGCGGCCACGGAGAGGAGAGGACCTGGGGCACACCCGGGCCGGCCCTCCCCTCCAGCCGGTCCGCTCGATGGCGGCGGAGAGCCTCGTGTTGACCGGCGTCCCCCCTCGGCCGGGCCCGGACACGGAACTCACCGTCATCCTCGGCTTCCTCCACCGCTCCGCGGGCATCCGGCGGGAGGCCACCCGCGCCTTGGCGGAAACAGGAGTGACAGACAGCCGGTGGCCCCGGGGCGCAACCGCTGCCCCCCCTCGCGGCGATCCCACCAGCCGTCCGCCCCTCGTGCCGCCCCCGTCTAGCTCGCCCGCCCGCGTGCCTCGCCGAGCCGTGTCAGGTCGTCCTCGCCGAGCCGCAGTGCGCCGGCGGCGACGTTCTCGGCGAGGTGGTCGGGGTTGCCGGTGCCGGGGATGGCGAGGACGTGCGGGCCCTGGTGCAGCGTCCAGGCGATGCGGACCTGCGCGGGGCCGACGCCATGGGCCCGGGCGACGGAGAGCACCGCGTCGTCGTGGGCGGTCGTCGCCCCCTGCTCACCGGCCGCGCCGGCCACGGCGTAGAACGGCACGAAGGCGATGCCGTGCTCGCCGCACAGCCGCAGGACCTCGTCGCCGACGGGGTCGGGGCGGTCCACGGCGTACCGGTTCTGCACGCTGACCACCGGCGCGATCTCCAGCGCCTCGGCGAGGTGCCGAGGCTCGACGGCGGAGATCCCGAGGTGCCGGATCAGCCCCGCCTCGCGCAACTCGGCGAGCGCGCCGAAGTGTTCGGCGATGGAGTCCTGCCGCATCCGGCGCAGGTGGACGACGTCGAGGTGATCACGCCCGAGCTGGCGCAGATTCTCCTCGACGTGCCCGCGCAGCTGGTCGGGCCGGGCGGAGGTGCCCCACTCACCGTGGTGGTCGCGGTAGGGGCCGACCTTGGTGGCGATGACCAGGTCGTCGCCGTACGGGGACAGCGCGGTGTTGATGAGTTCGTTGGCGGAACGCAACGACGAGAAGTAGAAGGCCGCCGTGTCGATGTGGTTCACGCCCAGTTCGACGGCCTTGCGCAGTACGGCGAGTGACCGTTCGCGGTCGCTCGGCGTGCCGTGGTGGAAGGCGACGCTGCCCGTCAGCCGCATCGCGCCGAAGCCGATGCGGTGGACGGGCAGGTCGCCGAGTCGCCAGGTGCCGGAGGCCGCCGCGGTGATCGTCTCTGCAGTCATCGGCGGAGTCTCGCACACGGCACCGAGCGGGGCGTCAGCAGTACAGGTTGGCTCCGGGCGAGACGCCGAGGATCTGGGCGAAGCGCTGGTAGGCGGAGACCCGGCTCTGCACCTGGGCGGGATTCCTGCCGTCGCATTCCAGGGAGCCGTTGATGCTGCGGATGGTCTGGCCGAAGCCGGCGCCGTTGACCATGGCGTTGTGCGGGGTCATCGTGCCGGGCCCGGACTGGGTGTTCCAGTACCACAGGCCGGTCTTCCACGCGACGGACGCGTTGCTCTGCACGAGGTTCGGGTTGTTGAGCAGGTCGATGCCGAGCGCGTCGCCGGCGGCCTTGTAGTTGAAGTTCCAGGACAGCTGGATGGGTCCGCGGCCGTAGTACGCCGCCTGCCCCGCCGGACAGCCGTACGGCTGACTCCAGTCGCAGTAGTGCGGGTAGTTCGCGGTGTTCTGCTCCACGATGTGCACCAGGCCGCCGGTCTCGTGACTGACGTTGGCGAGGAAGGCGGCGGCCTCCTGCTTCTTCACGGTGTCGCTGCCGGTGTTCGCGAAGCCGGGGTACGCACTGAGCGCGGCGGTCAGCCCGCTGTACGTGTAGAAGGAATTCCGGTTCGGGAACATCTGGTTGAACTGCGCTTCGCTGACCACGAAGCCGGCGGCGGAGGCCGTGGGGGCCGCCTGGAGCACCAGGGCGGAGGTCCCCAGGGCGAGCGAGGTCAGGAGTGCGGCGATGCGGTGCTTGAACATGAACCAACTCCTTTGCACGGCACGGCCGTACCCCGGAAAGGCGGGGACGGCCGTGGTGGGGGGTTGGAGCTACTCAACCGCCTTGGTATGTACCAGTCAAGGGTTTAGACCAGTCAAACGCGCATCGGTTGCGTCGGTGAACACCGTGTCAGCAAAGAGGAGTTGGGCCCGGCCACGGGTGCGGCCGGGCCCCGTCCGCCGTGGAGGCTCAGCGGAGGTTCAGCTCAGCGGCTTCGCCAGGACCGCCTTGCGGTGGCTGAACGTCTCGATCGAGTAGCGGCCGTGGTAGTTGCCCATGCCGCTCTCCCCCACCCCGCCGAACGGCAGGTCGGAGACGGTGAGATGGGCCAGGGGCAGGCCGTGTCCGAGGCCTCCCGAGGAGGTCTCGGCGGCGATGCGCCGACGCGTCTCCTCCGACTCGCTGAAGACGTACAGGGCGAGCGGCTTGTCCCGGTCGTTGATGAAGCCGATCGCCTCGTCCAGGCCGGACACGGTGACGATCGGCAGGATCGGGCCGAAGATCTCCTCCTGCATGACGGGCGAGGCGGGGTCGACGTCCGCGAGGACGGTGGGCGCGAGGTACTTGGCCGCGCGGTCGCCGACGCCGCCGACGGCGACGCGGCCCGAGTCGAGCAGGGCGGACAGCCGGTCGAAGTGCCGCTCGTTGACGATCCGGCCGTACTCCGGGGAACGCGCCGGGTCGGCGCCGAACAGGCCCTCGATCGCGCGGACCAGCGCCGCCTCCAGGGCCTGCGCGGTCTCTGGGTCGGTCAGGACGTAGTCGGGGGCGACGCAGGTCTGGCCGGCGTTGAGGAACTTGCCGCGGGCGAGCCGGTCCGCGACCACGTCCACATCGGTGCCGCGGTCCACGAACACCGGGGACTTGCCGCCCAGTTCCAGGGTGACCGGGGTGAGGTGCTCGGCGGCGGCCCGCATGACGATACGGCCGACGGTGCCGTTGCCGGTGTAGAAGATGTGGTCGAAGCGCTCGGCCAGCAGGGCCGTGGTCTCCGGGACCCCGCCCTCGACGACGGCGACCGCGTCCGTGTCCAGGTAGGCCGGGATCAGCTCGGCCAGCGCGGCCGAGGTGGCGGGGGCCAGCTCGCTCGGCTTGGCGACGACCGCGTTCCCGGAGGCCAGCGCGCCGACCAGGGGGGCGAGCAGCAGCTGCGCCGGGTAGTTCCAGGGCGCGATGACGAGGACGACGCCCAGCGGGTCGTACTGCGTCCAGGCCGTGGCGTCGGCGCCGAGGTGCGCCGGGACGGGCGCGGGCTCGGGGCGCAGCCAGTCCGCCAGGTGCTCCAGGGTGTGGTCGATCTCGCGGACGGTGAAGTCGATCTCGGTGCGGTACGCCTCGGTGCTGCTCTTGCCGAGGTCGGCGTGGAGGGCGGCGGCGAGGTCGGCGCCGCGTTCCGTGAGCAGCGCGCGGAGCCGGCGCAGCTGGGCGGTGCGCCAGGCGACGGGCTTGGTGCGGCCGGTGGCGAAGGTGGCGCGCAGCCGGGCCACGACGTCGGCGGGCTGCTCGGGCAGGGAGTGGTTCACGGTGCCTCGCTGGGGTGCGCGGGCCGGGTCGGCCCGGGCCTTGATCCGGTCGGTCAGATGCAAATACCAACCTTTCATGTCCTCAAGTTCATTCCGACGGCGCCCCTCGAAGTGACGAGGGTCACCTCCGCCGGGTTCGCTCCGGAGGGCCGGAAGAATCTCCGTATGGACCTCACCCCGCATCCGCTCGTCGTCCGCGCCCGTCGGCTCGCCACCGACCTGCTCGTCCCCGAGGCCGAGCGGGTCGATCAGGAGGGGGTGCCCGCGAGCCACATCGAGGCGGTGAAGCGGTCGGGACTGCTGGGGGTGGCCGCGCCGGCGGAACACGGCGGCTGGGGAGCGCCGCCCGCCGTACTGCGGGAGACCGCCGAGATCCTCGCCGGGGCGTGCTGCGCGACCTGGTTCGTGCAGACCCAGCACCACACGCCGGTGCAGACCCTGGCGCGCAGCGAACTGCCGGTCCGGGACAGGCTGCTGGGCCCGCTGTCCCGCGGGGAACTGCTGTCGGGGGTGGCGTACGCGCATCTGCGGTCGTATCCGCGGCGCCCGGTGCGGGTCCGTCGGCAGGGCGAGGGCTGGCGGTTCGACGGGACCGTCCCCTGGTACACCGGGTGGGGTCTGAACGACGTGCTGCTGCTGGCCGGGGTGACCGACGCCGACGAGGTGCTGTTCGCCTTCGCCGAGGCGCGCGAGCAGCCGGGGCTGCGGGCCTCGGCGCCGATGCGGCTGGCGGCCCTGACCGCCGCGCGCACGGTGTCGCTGGAGCTGGACGGCCTGTGGCTGCCCGCGGAGGCGGTGGCGCTGCGCACGCCGTACACGCGGTGGGCCGAGGGCGACCGGCTCAAGACGCTGCTCACCAATCCGGCGGTCTTCGGCGTGGCGCAGGCCGCCCTGTCCCTGCTGGACGACGAGACGGCAGGCCCCCTGCGCTCCCGCCTGGCCGACGTCCGCCGCCGGGCCTACGCCCTGGCGGACCTCCCGGCATCCGAGGCGCGGGCCGGGGAGCGGCTGGCGGTGCGGGCGGAGGCGTACGAGGTGCTGCGGGCGGCCACCACGGCGGCGGTGGTGGCCGGCGGCGGGCGGGCGATGGCCCTGACGAGCCGTGCCCAGCGCCTCGCCAGGGAAGGGCTGTTCCTGCTGGTCCAGGGCCAGACGGCGGAGTCGCGAGCGGCACACCTGCGGGCACTGGGCGAGCTGCCGGCCGCTGTGCGGGAGGAGGACCGGTAGCCGCCGCGGCCGGCTGGACGCTCAGCCGGCCGGCCCACCGGACGGGAACCGGCAGCGGCCCCGCGCGCCCGGCGGCCCGCTCAGCGCCCCCGCAGCAGGCGGTGGGCGATGGCGTGGGTGCCGGCCGTGGCCGCCGCCGC
>NZ_MUMF01000172.1 GCF_002155905.1 Streptomyces tricolor
CCTGGCAGGCCGGCTGCGAGCCGGGATCCGATCCTCCTCATGCCTCGTCACCGCCTCGCAGCCGGCCTGCCAGGAACACCGCGAGCAGGACGGAGACGACCGCGACGAGCACGCAGCCCATCGCCGCCGCATAGCCGAACTGGCCGTAGCGGAAGGCCTCCTCGTAGGCGAAGAGCATCGGCAGCCGGGTCCTTCCGCCGGGTCCGCCGCTCGTGAGCACGTAGACCAGCGCGAAGGCGTTGAGGTTCCAGATCAGGTTGAGCGCGGTGATGGCGAGGGCCACCGGTCTGAGCGCGGGCCAGGTGACGGTGCGGAAGCGGCGCCAGGCGCCCGCGCCGTCGACCGCCGCCGCCTCGTGGAGTTCGCGCGGGACGTTCTGGAGCCCCGCGAGCAGGGCGACCGTGGTCTGCGGCAGGCCCGCCCAGACGCCGACGACGATGACCGCGGGCAGCGCGGTGACCAGCCCGCTCAGCCAGTCCCGGCCGGAGCCGAGGCCGAGGTCGCGCAGGGTCTCGTTGAGGACGCCGGCGTCCGGGTTGTACACGAGCCGCCACATGATGCCGACGACGACCTCGGGCATCGCCCAGGGCACGATCGCGAGGGCACGGGCCAGACCGCGCAGGCGCAGGTCCTGGTTCAGCAGCAGGGCCAGACCGAGCGCCAGCAGGAACTGGGGCACGGTCACTCCGGCCGCCCAGACCAGACCGATCCGGAACGACTCCCAGAAGAGGGTGTCGTGCAGCAGGTCCCGGAAGTTGAGGGCGCCGATCCACCGGGTGGCGGCCGTCCGGCCGGACTGGGCGTCGGTGAAGGCCAGCAGGACGCCGTAGAGCAGGGGGCCGACGCTGAGCACGAGGATGGGCACGAGGGCGGGCAGGACCAGGAACCAGGAGCCGTGATCGGCGATCCGGCGGCCGGCCGGCCGTCGCCCTCCCGCCGCTGATGTCCGCGCTTCGCCCACTCGTGTCACGGAATCAGCCCCTTTGCCAGCTCCGGTTGGCGTGTTCATGGTCGTGAAGGCCCGGTGCCTCGTCAAGGGACCGCGCACCGCGGCCGGGCCCGCGCACGGCGGCCGACCAGTGCGAATGCGAGACTGGCCGGGGACCGGGCAGGCACGGCACGGGAAGACGGCACGGAGGCACCACGATGGACGAGGCACGCGCGCGGGACGTACTGGCCACGGCGGGAGTACTGCCGGTTCCGGCCGCCCGGGACGCGCGGCTGCTGGCGCTCGGCGAGAACGCGGTGTTCGCGGCCGGCGGTCTGGTGGTGAAGGTGGGCCGGGACGCCGAGCTGCTGCCGCGGGCCGAGCGCGAGCTGGCCGTCGCCGGATGGCTGGCCGAGGCGGGCGTACCGGCGGTGCGGGCGGCCGAGCCGAAGCCGTTGCTGGCCGACGGCCATCCGGTGACCGTGTGGCACCGGCTGCCGGATCCCGTACGGCCGGCCGAGCCGCGGGACCTGGCCGGGCTGCTGCGCGTCGTGCACGCACTCCCCTCTCCTCCCTTCGCCTTGCCGCCCCGCGACCTGCTGGGCGGTGTGGAGCGCTGGCTGCGGCTCGCGGGCGAGGCGATCGACCCGGAGGACGCGGCCTATCTCCGCGCGCGCCGCGACGGCTTCGCGGCACAGGCCGCGGCGCTGACGCCGCGTCTGACGCCGGGGCCGATCCACGGCGACGCGCTGCCCCGCAATGTGCACGTCGGGCCGGACGGGCCGGTCCTGGTCGACCTGGAGACCTTCTCCGCCGATCTGCGCGAGCACGACCTGGTGGTCATGGCCCTCTCCCGCGACCGCTACGGGCTGCCCGCCGACGCGTACGACGCCTTCACCGAGGCGTACGGCTGGGACGTACGCGAGTGGGAGGGCTGTGCGGTGCTGCGGGGCGCCCGCGAGACGGCGAGCTGCGCGTGGGTGGCGCAGCACGCGCCGAGCAACCCGAAGGCTCTGGCCGAGTTCGAGCGCCGGGTGGCGTCGCTGCGGGACGGGGACGCGACGGTGCGGTGGTATCCCTTCTGAGGGCGCCCGCCGCACGCCCGCCCGCGGACCGCAACGGCTATGCGGGCTGGCCCTCGGTCAGCTCACGGAGGGGCCATGTGCCGTCCACCACCGCGTCCGCCTCCCCCTTGCGTCGCAGGAACGCCTGGAAGTCCGCCGCCCACTCCGCATACCACTGGATCTGCCGCTGGTGCAGCTCGGCCGGGCCCAGGGACGCGATCTTCGGGTGGCGGTCGGCTATCGCGGACGCGAGCCGCGCCGCGGCGAGGGCGTCGGCCGTGGCGTTGTGGGCCGCGTCGAGGACTATGCCGTACTCGGCGCAGACCGCCTCCAGATTCCGTTTGCCGCGGCGGTAGCGGTCGACCCAGCGGTCGATGGTGTACGGGTCGATGACCGGGGCGGGGCGGGTGCCGCCCAGCCGGTCGGTCAGGGACGGCAGGTCGTGCCGGCGCAGTTCCGCCGAGAGCAGGGTGAGGTCGAAGGCCGCGTTGTAGGCGACGACCGGGACGCCCGTCTTCCAGTACGAGACGAGGACGTCCGCGATGGCGTCGGCCACCTGGTCGGCCGGTCGGCCCTCGGCCGCCGCGCGTTCGTTGCTGATGCCGTGCACGGCGACCGCGTCGGCCGGGATTTCCACGCCCGGATCGGCCAGCCATTCCCGGCGCCCCATCGGCTCACCGGCCCTGACCTCGATCACGGCACCCGTGACGATGCGCGCCTCGCGCGGATCGGTCCCGGTCGTCTCCAGGTCGAAGCCGATCAGCAGCTCCCGGTGCCAGCCCATGGGCGGCCCCCCTTCTTGGTGGTGCTTTCCCCCAGTGGCCTCCACCATCGCACGGGGCACTGACAATCCGAGGACGGCGTTCCGCTTCCCGGCCTTCCGGGCGCCCACAGCTGTCGACAGTTGCCGACAGTGCCGACAGTTCAGGACACGGGGCGCGAATCCGCCCAAGCCAGCTCGAATTCCTCGCGGTATGTCGGGAAGAGCCCGGATTCCCCCACATCGTCCGACGTGACCAGTCTGCTGCCGTTGCGCAGCACCAGGACCGGCGACTCCATCCCCCGCACCCCGCGCAGATAGGACTGCACCACGGCGATGCCGTCCGCGCCGTCGCCGTCCACCAGGTAGGCGGTGAAGCGCGGCGTCTCGTCGTACACCTGGATCTCGAAGGCGCCCGGGTCGCGCAGCCGGGACCGCACCCGGCGCATGTGCAGGATGTTCATCTCGACCGAGCGGCTCAGTTCGCCCCGTTTCATCCCGAGTTCCCGTTCGCGGCGCTTGACGGAGCTGGAGGCCGGGTTGAGGAAGAGCAGCCGCACCCGGCACCCGGACTCGGCGAGCCGGATCAGACGCCGCCCGGAGAAGTTCTGCACCAGCAGGTTGAGGCCGATGCCGATGGCGTCGAGCCGGCGGGCGCCGCCGAAGATGTCCTCGGCCGGGAACTGGCGCATGAGCCGCACCCGGTCGGCGTGGACCGCGACGACGTCGGCGTACCGGTCGCCGACCAGGTCCTCGACCGCGTCGACGGGCAGCCGGCGCGCCGAGGGCACGTCGCCGCCCGCGCCGAGCATCTCCAGCAGCCGGGCGGAGGCCCGCTCGGCCTGGCCGAGGACCGCCTCGGACAGGGCCCGGTTGCGGGAGACGACGTTGCGGGTCACCTCCAGCTCGTCGAGAGCGAGTTCGAGGTCCCGGCGCTCGTCGAAGTACGGCTCGAAGCACGGCCAGTGCTGCACCACCAGCTCGCGCAGCTGGGGCAGGGTGAGGAAGCTGAGCACGTTGTCGTCGGCCGGGTCCAGCAAGTAGCCCTTGCGGCGGCTGACTTCCCGGACGGCGACCGCGCGCTGCACCCACTCCTGCCCGGCCGGGCCGGCCGCGGCCACCACCCACTCGTCGCCGTGGACGGGTTCGTAGATGGGCCGCAGTACGGCCGCCACGACCGCGCGCAGCCGCTGTTCGACGAGATTCAGCCAGATGTAGGCCCGGCCGGCCCGCTGGGCGCGGGTGCGCACCTCGCGCCAGGCGTCGGCGTCCCAGTCCAGCTCCGGCCCGATGGACCCCGCGTCCATCGGGCGGGCCAGGGACACCGCGCCGGGCGGGACGTCTGTGGAGTTCCCCTCGTGACCCTCGTCACCAGGAGGCAGCTCCAGCCCTCCCGAGCCCACCCGTGCACCGCCTTCCGCTCCCCCGGGCCTATCCCGTGTCAACGATCAAGGAAGGGTACTCCGCAAGCGGTCGGCGGTGCAGCCGGATGGACAGGTCGGTTTCCCGTCTGCTTTGCTCAACTACGCCATTCCCAGTGGCCGTTCTGCCATGCCAGCTCCTTGGGAGTGAGCGGATTCATAGCCGTGACGTCCCGCGGGGCGATGGAGAAGCCCTGCCAGTGCACGGGCATGGGCTGCTGGTCCTCGTCCCGGGCGATGTGGTGGAAGCCGACGTTCATCCAGACCACCGGGTGGGTGAGGGCCTGACCGCCCACCCACTTGTCGACGGACTTCGGGTGTCCGTTCGCGCACTTCGGGTTGTGGCTGGCGAACAGTTCGCACGGGTTGTACTCGGTGACGTACATGTCGTGCTTGGTGAAGCCGCGGCCCGGGTAGCGGATGGTGGGCCCGGGGACCAGTTCGTACGAACGGGCGTGGCCGTCCTTGTTCTTGCCGGTCGCGCTGACCACCCGCCACCAGCGGTAGGCCTTGTGGTCGCCGGCGAGTTCCTTGGCGACCTTGGTGCGGGTGGTTTTGGCGGTCGGGCCCTCCTGCCGTCCGGCGGGGGCGCTCACGGTGGAGTCGTACTGCTCGACCTTCGTCTTCGAGGAGCCGTCCAGGCCGAAGTCGAGCCGCCAGAAGACGTTGTGGCTGTGGCTGGTGGCGTAGTCCTTGGCGCCCTTGCCGATGGGCCAGCCGCGTCCGTCCTGGGCGTTGTAGTCCTCCCAGGAGAGGCTGCCGGTCGCCCCGACGTTCATGGCGACCGTGCCGTCGTCCTGGAAGCGCCACTCGGTGATGTACTCGTACCAGCCGACCTGGTTGACCGTGTACACCAGCAGGTCCTTGCCCTGCTGCTGGTAGGTCTTGTCCGGCTGGACGAGGTCGTGCATCCGGTAGGCGTGGCCGCGGGAACGGGTGGTCGTGCACAGGCCCTTGACGTTCGGGTGGCTCGGGTCGGCGTCGGGGACCTTGACGCTCTTGATGGTGCCGCCGGGGCATTCGGCGGGTGCCAGTTCCATCAGCTCCTGGGCGAAGTTCTGGCCCGTCAGGTCGTAGTACTCGTGCTTTCCGTCGTCGTACGGGACGTGGATCTGGGCGAGTCTGGCGCTGTTGAGGACCTTGATGGGCTTGGTCTCGCCCTTGGGCTGGTAGGAGATGTTCTCCAGGACGAGGCCGGCCTTGCTGTCGTAGCGCCAGCACATGCGCCAGGTCGTGCCGGTGGAGAGCTTCTGTTCGATCGTGTGGGCGGCGCTGCAGCCGGGTGCCGCCGCCGCGGGAGCGGTCTGCGGGCGGGCCACGGCGGGGCCGGCCGTCGTCGTCGCGCCGGCGGCCAGCGCGGCCAGGGTCAGTCCGACGGCCGCGCTCTTGCGGGCGGCACGGCCGGGGATGCGCGGCCGGACGCCGCCGGGCAGGTGCTGTTCGGGCATGAAGAGGTGACTCCCTTGCCGGAGGTAGGGGTGGGGACGGCGGACGGCGGTCAGCTGCGGTCGAGGGCGGCGGCCTTGCGGGCGCTCAGGTCGATCACGAGGTCCCGGGTGTCGATCCAGGGCCCGTTGCGGATCTTGGAGAACAGCCGCACGCACCGGTGCTCGCCGCACGCGTCGAGCACCGCGGGCTGGGCGCCCGGCGAGGCCTCGTAGATCCCGCCGCTCAGCTGCAACTGGTCCGGCGAGGTGAGTTCCTTGCCGGTGGCGTCCTTGTAGTCCGCCTTCAGGCCCGCGCCCAGCGGGTCCGCGATCAGGATCCGGGCCGCCTCGGCGTTCTCCGCGCGGCTCGGCGGCGGCTGGACACCGCGCTGGGCGTCGGTCTGCTCGACCTTCCCGGTCTTGAGATTGACGGTCTTGGTGACGAGGGTGTCGTTCTTGTAGTCGTAGTAGGTCACGTCGGCCCGCCGTGGCGCCCGCGGGTCGTCCGCCTCGGCGGCCTCGGGCTCGGCGAGGTCGACGCTGAGCCGCTGCGGTCCGCGGTCCCCTTCGACGTCCCGAGCGGTGGCCGAAAGCCGTCCGGTCACGGCGAGCTTCTCGACCCGCCGGATCTCGTCGTCGGTGAGCGGGTCGCGGCCGGTGCCCTGCTTCCCCTCGGCGGGCGCCTGCTCCACCACGCCGGGCGGTGCGGCGTCCGGCCCCTGCCCGGCCTGCCGCGCGGCCCGCGTCCCGCCGCCGGGCCCGCCGGAGTCGTCCGCGCCCGCCGTGCCCGGCAGGGTGACCGCGACCATGGCGGCGGTCCCCGCCGCCGCCAGCGCCGCGCCGGTCAGTACTTTGCCCAGATGACGGTGGACTTTCTCGCGCACATCTTCCCCCTACTCCCCCTGGTCCCCGGGAGTACGTGTCTGCCCCGCATGTTCGGCCCACGGCGGGTACCAGAACCGCCGTGCGCACTGGTCACTGGATAAGAGGTCGGGGGAGCCGTGGGAGGTTGCCTCACTTTCGGACGAGACTCGGGGCCAACGCGGCCCCAGGCGGACGGCACACCTGGGAGAGTCGTACCCATGCAGGTCTGGCCTGGAGAGGCGTATCCGCTCGGCGCCACCTACGACGGCGCCGGAACCAACTTCGCGGTCTTCACGGAGGCCGCGGACCGAGTAGAGCTGTGTCTGCTGCACGACGACGGCTCGGAGACGGCGGTGGAACTGCGCGAGAGCGACGCGTTCGTGCGGCACGCGTACGTGCCGGGCGTGATGCCGGGACAGCGGTACGGGTTCCGGGTGCACGGCCCGTACGACCCCGCGCGCGGGCTGCGCTGCAACTCCGCCAAGCTGCTCCTCGACCCGTACGCGAAGGCGGTCAGCGGGGCGGTCCGGTGGGGCGAGGAGGTGTACGGCTACCACTTCGGCGCGCCGGACGAGCGCAACGACCTGGACTCGGCGCCGCACACCATGACCTCCGTGGTGATCAACCCGTACTTCGACTGGGGCGACGACCGTCCGCCGCGCACCGAGTACCACCACACGGTGATCTACGAGGCCCATGTGAAGGGCCTGACCATGCGCCATCCGGGGCTGCCGGAGGAGCTGCGCGGCACCTACGCGGCCCTCGCCCACCCGGCGGTCATCGAGCATCTGACCAAGCTCGGAGTGACGGCGCTCGAACTGATGCCCGTCCATCAGTTCGTGCACGACCACCGGCTGGCCGACATGGGCCTGAACAACTACTGGGGCTACAACACCATCGGCTTCTTCGCCCCGCACAACGCGTACGCCTCCTGGGGCGACCGCGGCCAGCAGGTGCTGGAGTTCAAGTCGGCGGTCCGGGCGCTGCACGAGGCCGGGATCGAGGTCATCCTGGACGTGGTCTACAACCACACCGCCGAGGGAAACCACCTGGGCCCGACGCTGTCCTTCAAGGGCATCGACAACCCGTCCTACTACCGGCTGGCCGACGATCCGCGCTACTACATGGACACCACGGGCACCGGGAACTCGCTGCTGATGCGGTCCCCGCACGTGCTCCAGCTGATCATGGACTCGCTGCGGTACTGGGTCACCGAGATGCACGTCGACGGCTTCCGCTTCGACCTCGCGGCCACGCTCGCCCGGCAGTTCCACGAGGTGGACCGGCTGTCGTCGTTCTTCGACCTGGTGCAGCAGGACCCGGTGGTCTCCCAGGTGAAGCTGATCGCCGAGCCGTGGGACGTGGGCGAGGGCGGCTATCAGGTGGGCAACTTCCCGCCGCTGTGGACCGAGTGGAACGGCAAGTACCGCGACACGGTACGGGACCTGTGGCGGGGCGAGCCGCGCACGCTGGCGGAGTTCGCCTCCCGGCTGACCGGCTCCTCCGACCTCTACCAGGACGACGGCCGCCGCCCGCTGGCCTCCATCAACTTCGTCACCTGCCACGACGGGTTCACCCTGCACGACCTGGTGTCGTACAACCACAAGCACAACACGGCCAACGGCGAGGACAACCGGGACGGCGAGAGCCACAACCGGTCCTGGAACTGCGGGGCGGAGGGCGACACCGACGATCCGGAGGTGCTGCGGCTGCGCGCCCGGCAGATGCGGAACTTCATCGCCACGCTGATGCTGTCCCAGGGCGTGCCGATGATCAGCCACGGTGACGAGTTCGCCCGCACCCAGCGCGGCAACAACAACGCCTACTGCCAGGACAACGAGCTGTCGTGGGTGCACTGGCCGGAGTCGCAGGAGGGCGACCTGCTGGAGTTCACGCGCGCGATGGTGTGGCTGCGGCGCGACCATCCCGTCTTCCGCCGGCGCCGCTTCTTCCACGGCCGTCCGGTGGAGGGCACCCATGACGAGCTGTCCGACATCGCCTGGTTCACCCCGGAGGGCGGCGAGATGACGCAGCGGGACTGGAACTCGGCGCAGGCGTCGGCGTTGACGGTGTTCCTGAACGGCAACGCCATCTCCGAGCCCGGCCCGCGCGGGGAGCGCATCACCGACGACTCCTTCCTGCTG
>NZ_MUMF01000173.1 GCF_002155905.1 Streptomyces tricolor
CCCTACGGCCCCGCCGCCCCCGAGTCGACGCCCCCGCCACAGGCCGCATGTTCAAGTTGTTCTCCCCTCGCCGGGCCCCTGCTCAGGCCCGCTCCCCACCACTTCGGTGCGCGCATATTAACTGCTTGGTTTTGAGCAGGGTGTCAGGCAAAGGTCACCGTTCCGTCGCAACTTCCGCCCGACACCCGCACCGCGCGCCCCCGCCCCTCACCTGGTCACTTCACCGCGCTGCCCGATTTCCACTCGTTCCAGCCCATGTTCCAGCCGCCGAGGCCGTTGTCGGGAGCGACGGTTTTGTCCTTGCTGTGCACGACTTCGACGATGTCCCCGACGAGGCTGCGGTCGAAGAACCAGCCCGCGGGGGTGTCGGCGCCGNNGCAGCCGTGGCTGACGTTGGCCACTCCGGGGGCCTCCGGGGCCCAGTAGTTGCCGTGCAGGAAGGTGCCGGAGTCGGTGAGCTTCATGGCGTGCGGGACGTCGGGGATGTCGTACTCGGCGCCGAGGCCGACCGTCTGGCTGTTCATGCGGGTGACCTCCAGCATGTCCATCACCACCATCTTCCCGTTGTACGTCGGGTGCTTGGGGGCGCCCGCGGTGATGGGGACGGTGGCCAGGAGGTGTCCGTCGCGCCGCACCTGCATGGTGTGCTTGGCCGCGTCGACCAGGGAGACCTGGCTGCGGCCGACGGTGAAGGAGACCGTCTTGTCCTGGAGGCCGTAGATCCCGGGGGCGCCCTCGACGTCCCGCAGGTCCAGGTCGACGGTGACCTCGGTGCCGGGCTTCCAGTAGCGCTCCGGGCGGAAGTCCAGGCGGCCCTTGCCGAACCAGTGCGGGCGGATCTCGACCGGGGGCCGCGCGCTGACGCGCACCGCGCGTTCGACGGCGGCCCGGTCGGCGATCTCCTGGCTGAAGGAGAGCGAGACGATCATTCCGGTGCCGACGGTGGCCCGGTTCTCCGGGCTGACGTAGGCGATGAACCGCTGGTCGGGGACGTAGGTGGTGAAGGTGGTGTGCCGGGCCGCGCGGCGGCCGTGGGAGTCCAGCGCGACCACGTCGACGGTGTACTGGGCGGCCAGCGCCAGCCGGTCCTCGTCCGGCCGCCAGGTCAGTCCGTCCGCGCCGACGTGCCCCGGGACCGCGGAGACCCGCGCGTCCTGCGACTTGACCACGGTCACCTTCTCCAGGCGCCCGCCGGGCACCCGCACCCGCAGCGGTTGGTCGGGGCGTACGCCCCTGCTGCCGTCGTCGGGGGTCACCCGGATGACGTCCTCGGGGGCCGGGGGCTCGCCCAGTGCCCCGCCCATGCCCAGCGGGCCCGGGCCGTCCGCGGAGCAGCCCGCGAGCAGCCCCGCCCATGTCAGTACGGCGGCCAGCGCGGCCCCCGCGCGCCGTGCGCGTCCAGTTGCGTGCCTCACGCGAGACTCAACGACGGGGCACGCTCCGGGGAAACGTGAGTGCGAGCCACGCGCTGGGCAGAACAGAGGGAAGGACGACACGTCGGGGAGCCTCGCCCAAGGGGTGCCCCCAGCCCGCCTCGGAGCCGTCGGGCGCAGTCGTACCGGGTGGCCGGGGGTGCGAGGACGCTCCCCCGGCCGCTCGGCGCGGCCGGACGCGCCCCTCGGGCGAGCCACTGAGAAGAGGGGCCGACAGTGACGAGCGCAGCCGAGCAGCGGGCGCCGGCCGGGGAGCCGGCCGCCGGGAGCGGGCAACCCGCGGCGGTGAACGGCGCCCGGCGGGCCGTACCACCCGTCCCGGCCGTGTGGCCGGGCGCGCCGACCCCGCTGGGGGCCAGGTTCCGGGTCGGCCCGGACGGGGTCGCCGGCACCAACTTCGCGCTGTGGGCGGCCGGCGCGGAGGCGGTCCGGGTGTGCCTGTTCGACGAGCACGGCCGGGAGACGCGGATCCCGCTGACCGAACTGACGCACGAGATCTGGCACGGCTTCGTGCCGGGCGTGATGCCGGGGCAGCGGTACGGCTACCGGGTGGACGGCCGCTGGGACCCGTGGACCGGCGCCCGCTGGAACCCCGCCAAGCTGCTGCTGGACCCGTACGCGCGGGCCGTGGACGGCGAGTTCCGTCTGCCGCCCGAGGTGTACGGGCACGTGCGGGACTGGCCGGACCAGTCGGTCGCCGACACCGTGCGCGACGAGCGGGACTCGGCGCCGTACGTCCCGAAAGGCGTCGTCGTCCACGACGACGACGACTGGTCCGACGACCGCCGCCCCAAGACCCCCTGGGCCGACTCGGTCATCTACGAGCTGCACGTGCGCGGCTTCACCAAGCTCCACCCGGACATCCCCGAGGAGCTGCGCGGCACCTACGCCGGTCTCGCCCACCCCGCCGCGATCGAGCACCTGGTGAAGCTGGGCGTCACGGCCGTCGAGCTGCTGCCGGTCCACCAGTTCGCGCACGAGGACCACCTGCTGCGCCGGGGCCTGAGGAACTACTGGGGGTACAACTCCATCGGCTACTTCGCCCCGCACGCGGCCTACGCGGCCTCCGGCACGACGGGCGGGCAGGTCGGCGAGTTCAAGCGGATGGTGCGCGCGCTGCACGCGGCCGGCATCGAGGTCATCCTCGACGTGGTCTACAACCACACCGCGGAGGCGGGCGAGCTGGGGCCGACGCTGTCCCTGAAGGGCATCGACAACCGCGGCTACTACCGGCTCCAGGACGACGCCCGCCGGTACGCCGACTACACCGGCTGCGGCAACACCCTGCACGTCGTCCGGCCCCAGGTGCTGCGGCTGATCACCGACTCGCTGCGGTACTGGGTGACCGAGATGGGCGTGGACGGCTTCCGCTTCGACCTCGCGGCGGCGCTGGCCCGCTCGATGCACGACGTCGACATGCTCTCGCCGTTCCTCGCGGTGATCGCCCAGGACCCGGTGCTGCGCCGGGTGAAGCTGATCGCCGAGCCGTGGGACATCGGCTCCGGCGGCTACCAGGTGGGCGCCTTCCCGCCCCTGTGGACCGAGTGGAACGACCGCTACCGCAACGCGGTCCGGGACTTCTGGCGGCACGCCCTGCCCGACGTGCGCGAGATGGGCTACCGCCTCTCCGGCTCCAGCGACCTGTACGCCTGGGGCGGCCGGCGCCCCTACGCCTCCGTCAACTTCGTCACCGCGCACGACGGCTTCACCCTGCGCGACCTCGTGTCGTACGGGACCAAGCACAACGAGGCCAACGGCGAGAACAACCGGGACGGCACGGACGACAACCGCTCCTGGAACTGCGGCGCCGAGGGCGAGACCGCCGACGAGGGCGTACGGGCGCTGCGCCGCCGGCAGCTGCGGAACCTGCTCACCACCCTGCTGCTGTCCACCGGAGTGCCCATGCTGGTCGCGGGCGACGAACTCGGCCGCACCCAGCGCGGCAACAACAACGCCTACTGCCAGGACAACGAGATCAGCTGGCTGGACTGGTCGCTGCTGGAGCAGCCCGGCTGGCGGGCCCTGTTCGACCTGACCTCCCGGCTGATCGCGCTGCGCCACCGGCATCCGGTGCTGCGCCGGCGTGCCTTCTTCTCCGGCCGCGCCCAGACCGCGGACGGGCTGCGCGACCTGGCCTGGTTCACCTCGCGGGGCGCGGAGATGACCGAGGGCGACTGGTACGCGCCCGCCGCCACGCTCGGCATGTATCTGTCCGGGCGGGACATCCCGGGCCGGGACGAGCGGGGCGCGCCGGTGGTCGACGAGAGCTTCCTCGCGGTCCTGCACGCCGGCGACCGGCCGACCGGCTTCGTGCTGCCCGGACCGCCCTGGGCGGAGCGGTACGAGGTGGTCGTGGACACCTCGGTGGAGGAGCAGGCGGAGGCGCCCGGTACGGTCCACCGGGCGGGGACGGAGCTGACGGTGCCGGCACGGACGGTGCTGCTGCTGCGGGTCGCCTGAGCCGGTGGGACACCTGTGCGTGACGCGGATCACGCTCTGCGGGTGCAGCGCCGGCGGGGGCCCAGGGCCTTTCCCCTGATGGAGAAAGAGCCGGCGAGAACGGGGACCGTGAGGATGGAGCAGACCAGGGCCGGTGAGTACGACGCGTTCGTGGCGGCCCGCTGGTCGGTGTTGTTCCATCTCGCCCGTCTGCTCACCGGAGGGGACCGGCATCGCGCCGAGGACCTGTTGCAGGAGTCCTTGGTCAAGCTGTGGTTCGTCTGGCCGAAGGTCGCCGACGAGGCACCGGAGGCCTATGTGCGCAAGGTGCTGGCCAGGGCCGCGGCCCGTTCGGCCCGGCGGCGCTGGTGGGGCGAACGGCCCGTGGAGCAGCTGCCCGAGGTGGTGGCGGCCGGCGACATGTCGGCGACCGTGGCCGAGCGGTCCCGGCTGGAAGCGGCGCTCGCCCAGCTGACGCCGCAGCAGCGGGCCGCCGTGGTGCTGCGCTACTACCAGGACCTGCCCGACCGGCAGGTCGCGGAGACCCTGGGCTGCCCGGTGGGCACGGCCCGGTCCCATGCCGCGCGCGGGGTGGCCCGGCTGCGCCGGCTGCTGGCCGACGTCATCGAGCCGGTGGGGTGAGGGAAGAAGTCATGGATCACTTCGAGCGGCAGCTGACGCAGCTCATGCAGCAGGACCGGCAGCCGGCGCCCTTCGAGGCCCGGCACCGGGAGGCGCTGCGCGCGGGGGTGCGGGCCCGGCGCCGGGTGCGCGCGGCCCGCCGGACGGCCGGTTCCGTCCTGGCGGTGGCCGGGCTCGGCCTCGGACTGTTCCTGTGGCCGCACGGCCACACCGGCGACCGGCCCACCGCGCCGCCCCGCCCGATGACCAGCCCGGGGCCCACGCCGAGCAGCACGCCGTCCCCGTCGCCGTCCCGGTCGACGAGCACGCCGCCGTCCGCGCCGTCCTTCACGCCGTCGGACACCGCGCCGCCGGACCCCGCCTCGACCACCTCCGCGCCGCCCGCCACCACCGGCGGACCGGCCACCGCCACGCACGAACCCGCGTCGGCCACCGCCACCGCCACCGCCCGGGACCACAGCACCACACCGCCGGCCACCACGCCGGTGAGCACGCCCGCCGAACCGTCGGACGAGCCCTCGTCCGTGGTCAGTCCGAGCGGCTAGCCGCCGTCCCGCCGGCTCCCGCACTCCCGCCCACACCCGCCTCGGCACGCCCGACACACCAGAACAAACGGGGAAACACGTGACATACATCCGACCGAGCCGCACGAGCCGGCCGGGCCGGCCGCCGGCCCCCGCGCCGGCGCCCCGGCGCACCCCGCTGCGGACGCCCGTGACCGCCGGCGAGGAACCCGTCCTGGACGTGGTCGTGCCGGTGTTCAACGAGGAGAAGGACCTGGAGCCCAACGTCCGGCGGCTGCACGCGCACCTGCGGGACACCTTCCCCTACCCGTTCCGGATCACCATCGCCGACAACGCGAGCACCGACCGCACCCCGGCCATCGCCGCCCGGCTGGCCGGCGAACTCCCCGAGGTGGCCTCGCTGCGGCTGCCCCAGAAGGGCCGCGGCCGGGCGCTGCGGGCCGCCTGGTCCGGCTCCCGGGCGCCCGTGCTGGCGTACCTCGACGTGGACCTGTCCACCGGGCTCACCGCGCTGCTGCCGCTGGTCGCCCCGCTCATCTCGGGCCACTCCGACCTGGCCATCGGCACCCGGCTGGCGCCCGGGGCGCGGGTGGTGCGCGGGGCCAAACGCGAGGTCATATCCCGCTGCTACAACGCCCTGCTGCGCTGCACCCTGGCCGTCGGCTTCTCCGACGCCCAGTGCGGCTTCAAGGCGGTCCGGCGGGAGACCGCCGAGCGGCTGCTGCCGCTGGTGCGGGACGGGGAGTGGTTCTTCGACACCGAGCTGCTGGTGCTCGCCGAGCGGGCCGGGCTCAGGATCCACGAGGTGCCGGTGGACTGGGTCGACGACCCGGACAGCAGCGTGGACATCCTCGCCACCGCGCTGGCGGACCTGCGCGGGATCGTCCGGATGCGGCGCACCCTGGCCCGCCGCCGGCCGAGGCCGGTGGTCCGGTGACCGCCACCCTGCCCCACATACGCCCGCCGGCCCCCGCGTCCGCGTCCGGCTCCCGCCTGCGGGCCGCCGCCCGCCGGCACGGACCGGTCCTCGCCATGTTCGGCACGCTGAAGCTGGCCGGCTTCTGCTCCTTCCTGTACCTGCTGTCCTCCACCGGGGACTACCGCACCAAGCACCCCCGGTTCGGCGGCGGCGCGCACGCCTGGGACGTGCTGGCCACCTGGGACGGCTGGTGGTACCAGCAGATCGCGCAGCACGGCTACGACCCGAAACTCGTCCCGGTCCCGGGCGCCACCGGCCTGATCACGCTGGAGGGCAACTCGGCGGCGTTCTTCCCGCTGTACCCGGCCCTGATCCGGCTGACCTCGACGGTCACCGGACTCGGCTCGTACGGCGCCGGGCTGCTGGTCTCGATCGTCGCCTCCTTCGCCGCCGCCCTCGGCATCTACGCCGTAGCCGAACGGTTCGGCGGACGGCGGGCCGGGCTCGCGGCGGCCGGGCTGTGGGCGGTGTGGCCGGGCTCGGGCGTGGAGTGGGCGGTCTACTCCGACTCCCTGTACGTCGCCTTGGCCGCCTGGTCCTGCCACGCCGTCCTCACCCGCCGCTGGCTCACCGCCGGGGTGCTCACCTTCGCGGCCGGCCTCAACCGGCCCACGGCCGCGGCGCTGATCGCCGCGCTCGGCGTGGCCGCGCTGCTCTCGCTGCGCCGCCGCGAGGACGGCGCGCTGCGCCCGCTGCTCGCCATGGCCCTGGCCCCGCTGGGGCTGCTCGGCTATCTGCTCTGGGTCGGCAACGAGATGGGCGACCTGAGCGGCTACTTCAAGCTCCAGTCGGGCGCCTGGGCGCACAGCTTCGACTACGGCGAGCAGACCTGGGACGTGCTGACGTCCGTGCCGGTGGGCAAGTTCGACTATCTCTTCGCGTACCCCTTCGCGGACGTCATCTCGGTCGGTGTCATCCTGCTCGCCTGCGCGCTGCTGCCGCTGCTGCTGCGGCTGCGCCCGCCGGCGGTGCTGGTCCTGTACACCGTCCTCACCCTCGCCCTGGTCCTGGGCAGCCAGCAGATCGTCGCCAACATCTCCCGCTATCTGCTGCCCTGCTTCCCGCTGTTCCTGCCGCTCGCGGTCGCCATGCGCCGGCTGAGCCTGCCCGTGCAGTGCACACTGCTGGGCATCGCGGCCCTGGCCTCCGGCTCGTACGCGGGGTATGCGCTGTTCGAGCTGGGGGTGCCGTAGGGCCTATGCGAGGCTGTCCCGCCACGCCTTGTGGAGGTCCGCGAACCGGCCGCTGCCCGCGATCAGTTCCTCGGGGCGGCCGTCCTCGACGATCCGGCCGTGTTCCATGACCAGCACCCGGTCCGCGATCTCCACGGTGGACAGCCGGTGCGCGATCACCACGGCGGTACGGCCCCGCAGCACCGTCGCCATGGCCCGCTGCACCGCCCGCTCCCCCGGGACGTCCAGCGAGCTGGTCGCCTCGTCGAGGATCAGCACCGCCGGATCGGCGAGCAGCGCCCGGGCGAAGGCGACCAGCTGGCGCTGGCCGGCGGAGATACGGCCGCCGCGCTTGCGGACGTCGGTGTCGTAGCCGTCGGGCAGCGCGGTGATGAACTCGTGCGCGCCGATCGCCTTCGCGGCCTGCTCGATCTCCTCCCGGGTGGCTTCCGGCCGGCCGATGGCGATGTTGTCGGCGACCGTGCCGGAGAACAGGAACGCCTCCTGCGTCACCATGACCACACCGCGCCGCAGTTCCGGCGTCGGCAGCTCGCGCAGGTCCACGCCGTCCAGCAGCACCCGTCCGGCGGAGGGGTCGTAGAAGCGGGCGAGCAGCTTGGCCAGGGTCGACTTGCCCGCGCCGGTGGAGCCGACGACCGCGACCGTCTGCCCGGCCGGCAGGGTCAGGTCGAACCGGGGCAGCACCTCGCCGCCGGTGCGGTAGCCAAAGCTGACCCCGTCGAAGACGACCTCACGCCCCGGGATCCCGCCCTTCGGCGCCGGGAGTTCGCGCGGCCGGTCCGGTTCCGGCACGGACGGCGTCTGGGCCAGCAGACCGGCGATCTTCTCCAGCGAGGCGGCGGCCGAGTGGTAGGAGTTCAGGAACATGCCGAGCCGGTCGATCGGGTCGTACAGCCGGCGCAGATACAGCACCGCCGCCGCCAGCACGCCCAGCGCCAGCGAGCCGGACGCCACCCGGTGGGCGCCCCACAGCACGATCGCCGCGACCGCCGTGTTGGCCACCAGGCGCGAGCCGGTCACATAGCGGGCCATCTCCAGCAGCGAGTCCCCGTTCGTGCGCTCGTGCCGGGCGTTCAGCACCGCGAACTCGGCGTCGTTCACGGCCTCCCGACGGAAGGCGCGCACCGGCCGGATGCCGTTCATCGTCTCCACGAACTTCACGATCACCGCGGCGATCGCCGTGGACCGCGCCCGGTACACCCGCCCCGCGCGCCGCCGGTAGAGCCGGATCAGCAGGTACAGCGGCAGGAAGGAGACCACCGCGACCGCGCCGAGGCCGAGGTCCAGCCAGAGCAGCATCGCCGAGATGTAGACGAAGGACAGGATGACGGTCACCAGCTCCTGCAACCCCTCGTTGAGGAGTTCGCGCAGCGACTCGACGTCCGTGGTGGACCGCGAGATCAGCCGGCCGGAGGTGTACCGCTCGTGGAAGTCGACGCTCAGCGCCTGCGCGTGCCGGAAGATCCGCCCCCGCAGGTCCAGCAGTACGTCCTGGCTGACCCGCGCGGAAGTCTCGATGAACGCGAACTGCAGCCCGCCGGAGGCGAGGGCGCACAGCAGATAGCCGGCGGCGACCGCGAACAGCGGCCCGTGCCGGTGGTCCCGGAACGCCGGTACGGCGCTGTCGATGGCGTACGCCACCAGCAGCGGGCCCGCCTGCACCACCGCCTGCTGGAGCAGCAGCAGGAGCGTGGTGACCGCGACCCGCGCCTTCATGGGCGCGAGCAGCGAGCGCAGCAGGGCGGCCGTGGCACCGGGCGGGGTGGGCAGCACGTCCCGGTCGAACTCGTCCCCCGCACCGCCCGCGTCCGCGGTCCGGTCCGACCGGTCCGACCGGTTCGGTTCGTCGTCGTCGGGGACGGCGGGGGTGGAGGCGGTCGTGGTCGTCAACGGGAGTCCTCCTGTTCGCGGGACTGCTCCCCGGACTTCGCGCGGGACTTCGCGCAGGACTTCGCGCGGGGCTGCGCCCCGGGGACAGGACCGGCCTCTTCACCGGCCTCGTCGCCGGACTCCTCGCCGGACATCAGACGGGCGTACTCGGCGTTGTCGCGCAGGAGTTGCTGGTGGGTGCCGACGGCGGTGATCCGGCCGCCGGAGAGCAGGGCGACCCGGTCGGCGAGCAGCACGGTGGACGGGCGGTGGGCCACGATCAGCGCGGTGGTGTCGGCGAGGACCCGGCGCAGCGCGGCCTCCACGGCGGCCTCCGTGTGCACGTCCAGCGCGGACAGCGGGTCGTCCAGCACGAGGAACTCGGGCCGCCCGACCACCGCGCGGGCCAGCGCGAGCCGCTGCCGCTGGCCGCCGGAGA
>NZ_MUMF01000174.1 GCF_002155905.1 Streptomyces tricolor
TTCGCCCCGGGCGCGGCCGCGCCCGGGGCGAAGTCGGCGGTGAGGGACTCCCGGGGCGGGCGGCGGCTGTGCGCCTGGCCGTGCTCCTCGGGTCCCGGGTTGATCGGGTCCATGGGTTCATGCCCCCCAGTAGCGTCGTGTGCTCGAGTCCGGCCCCTCCCGGCCTTGTCGCACACCGCGCTGTCGCTTCTGGTCCGGGCCCGCTCGGTCGAGGGGTGCGAGACGGCGGGCGACCGCACCCTAAACCTTCGCCCAGTATCTCCGACAGGGCGGGGTGCCGTGCGGTCCGAGACGTCACGGTCTCATGGGGATTGCCCCCGACGTGCGCTGACGTGTGCTTCGGCGGGTGCGCCCGGGTCTCCCCCGACGCCCGGTTCACCCCTGTGCGCGCGTTTCCCCCGTACGCGCGTCCCACCGTGCACGCGCGCCTCGGTCCGGTATCCGCGCACCTCGCTGCCGTACGCCTGTATCGCTGTCGTACGCGCGCCGTGCCGCCGTACGCGGTCTCGCTCCGGTCCGCGCCTCACACCCGGGGCAGCGACTCCACGCCGATGCCGCCCTCGATGGCGAGGATGCGGTGCAGCCGGGTCGCCACCAGCAGGCGTTGCATCTGCGGTGGCACGCCCCGCAGCACCAGACGGCGCCCGCAGCGGCCGGCCCGCCGGTGGGCACCCATGATCACCCCGAGTCCGGTGGCGTCCCAGGAGTCCAGTTCGGACAGGTCGAGCACCAGGTCGCCGACTCCGGTGTCGACGGCCGAGTGCAAGGCCGTACGGGCGTCCGCCGCGCTGCGGACGTCGAGGCGCCCCCCGACGACCAGCTCGGCGTGGTCGCCCCTGATGTGCATATGCGCTCCCCGTTGAGTGCGGTTGGCGTACTCGGTGACGGTGCTGTGCACCGTCTGACTGTGCGGGTGGCGGTGCGGTTGCTGCTTGTAAGCGAACCGATACCGAATTCACCCCCGGGAGTGATACTCCCGGGGTGATTGTGCCGGGATAGGTGACTTAGTACGTGTAGAAGCCCTGCCCGCTCTTGCGGCCGATGTCACCGGCATCCACCATCCGGCGCATCAGCTCCGGCGGGGCGAACTTCTCGTCCTGGGACTCGGTGTAGATGTTGCTCGTGGCGTGCAGCAGGATGTCCACGCCGGTGAGGTCGGCGGTGGCGAGCGGGCCCATGGCGTGGCCGAAGCCCAGCTTGCAGGCGAGGTCGATGTCCTCGGCGGTGGCGACGCCGGACTCGTAGAGTTTGGTCGCCTCGACCACGAGGGCGGAGATGAGCCGGGTGGTGACGAAGCCGGCGACGTCCCGGTTGACGACGATGCAGGTCTTGCCGACGGACTCGGCGAACTCCCGGGCGGTGGCGAGGGTTTCGTCGCTGGTTTTGTAGCCGCGGACCAGCTCGACGAGCTGCATCATCGGCACCGGCGAGAAGAAGTGCACGCCGACGACCCGCTCGGGGCGCTCGGTGGCCGCCGCGATCTTGGTGATTGGGATGGCGGAGGTGTTGGAGGCGAGCACGGCGTCCTCGCGCACGAGCTTGTCGAGCGCGCGGAAGATCTCGTGCTTGACCTCCAGCTTCTCGAAGACGGCCTCCACCACGACGTCCGCTTCGGCGGCGGCGTCCAGGTCGGTGGTCGGGGTGATGCGCGCGAGGGCGGCCTCGGCGTCCTCGGCCGCCAGCTTGCCCTTGCCGACGAACTTGTCGTACGAGGCCTTGATGCCGTCGGTGCCGCGCTTCAGTGCCTCGTCGGTGACGTCCCGCAGAACGACGTCCCAGCCCGCCTGCGCGGCGACCTGAGCGATTCCGGATCCCATGAGACCGGCCCCGATGACGGCGAGCTTCCGTGCCACTCCGACTCCCTTGAACGCGCTGGATGGTCTGCCTCTCGGCGGACCCTAGCGCCCTCGCGCCGCTGTGTGACCGGTAAGTAACGCGCGTCACGTCTCATTTGACGGACATCACACCGGCACGGGTCATTCCACGCCTCGGACGGCGTAGTTGAGCACCTTTTCGCTCAACAGGTCCTCGATGTCGTCCAGCAGAACAAGTACCTCTCGTGACACTTCGGCCGGTTTGCGCCCCGCGAGCATCTCGCGGCCGACGGCGACGAAGACGGCCTGGTGGATCCAGCAGATCTGACCGGCCATCAGGTCGGGCAGGGGGTCGTCGGGGGCGGCGGCGGTCTCCTCGCGCAGGGCCGTCTCCAGGGCGTCGTGGATCTCCTGCTGGAGGCTCCACAGCCGGGAGCGCAGCGGCGGCGCCTCCTGGATGACCCGCATGAAACGGTCGTAGCCCTCCATCAGACCGAGCCGGGGCGAGACGGCCTCGGCCTCCGCGCGCAGTTCGCGCAGCACGGCGCGCGCGGCGGACTCGCCGGCATCCCGGCCCCGGACCCAGCGGGCCAGCTGGTCGGCCACGCCCGCCGAGCGGTCGAAGAAGAGGTCCTCCTTGGCGGGGAAGTAGTTGTAGACGGTGTTGACCGAGACGTTCGCGGCCTCGGCGATCTCCGCGACGGTCACCGCGTCGAACCCGCGCTCCAGGAACAGCCCCGTGGCGACATCGGAGATGTACTGCCGGGTCTGCCGTTTCTTCCGCTCCCTGAGCCCTTCAGCCATGCCCGCATCCTAGCTTCGCTGGTGCCGATGAAAACTTGGGGTCATTGCAAAGTTTCAGGGACTCTGTTTTTCTGGGGGCATGGCAGCAGTCATCAGCACGGCGGGCCTGGCCCGCACCTTCCAGACCAAGGCCGGCCCCGTGGACGCCGTCCGGGGCATCGACCTCACCGTCCGCGAGGGCGAGATCCTCGGCTTCCTCGGCCCCAACGGCGCCGGCAAGACGACCACCCTGCGCATGCTCACCACGCTGCTGAAGCCGACCGGCGGCGCGGCCACCGTCGCCGGCTGCGACCTCGCCACCGATCCGGCCGGGGTGCGCCGGGCCAGCGGCTACGTCGCCCAGTCCGGCGGCGTCGACCCCCAGATCACCGTGCGGGAGGAGCTGGTCACCCAGGGCCGGCTGTACCGCCTGCCGAAGGCGGCGGCGGTCGCCCGCGCCGCGGAACTCGCCGCGGACCTGGACCTCACCGGCCTCCTCGACCGGAAGACCGGCGCGCTCTCCGGGGGCCAGCGGCGCCGCCTGGACATCGCGATGGCCCTCACCCACCGCCCCAAGGTGCTGTTCCTGGACGAGCCGACGACCGGCCTGGACCCGGGCAGCCGCGCCGACCTGTGGGAACTGGTCCGCCGGCTGCGCGACGAGCACGCCACGACCGTCTTCCTGACCACCCACTACCTGGACGAGGCCGACGCCCTCGCCGACCGCCTGGTGATCGTCGACCGGGGCACGGTCGCCGCCGAGGGCACCCCCAGCGCGCTCAAGCTCCGCTACGGCGGCTCGCTCGACGCCACCCTCCAGGACACCTTCCTCGCCGTCACCGGCCGCGGCCCCGCCCCGGCCGACACCACGCCCGTGGCCGTATAGCCCCGCCCCGCAGCCCTCCAGGACGTACAGGATCCGATCGATGCTCCTCCACGACACGGCCCTCATCTACGGCCGCTATCTCCGCCAGTCCCTGCGCTCCCGCTTCGCCCTGCTCTTCGGCGTGCTCACGCCCCTGCTCTACCTGCTGTTCTTCGGCCCGCTGCTCACGGACCTGCCGCTGGGCGGGCAGGGCAGCTCCTGGCAGGTGCTGGTCCCCGGGCTGCTGCTGCAGCTCGGCCTGTTCGGAGCCCTGTTCGCCGGGTTCACCGTCATCATCGAGAAGGGGCAGGGGGTGGTGGAGCGGATGCGGGTGACCCCGGTCAGCCGGCTGGCCCTGCTGCTCGGCCGGGTGCTGCGGGACGCCACCGTGTTCGTCTTCCAGGCGGTGCTGCTGGTGCTGGCCGCGCTGGTGATGGGCCTGCGCGCGCCGCTGGCCGGCATCCTGATCGGCTTCGGCTTCGTCGCGCTGCTCTCGCTCTCGCTGGCCTCGGTGTCGTACGCGCTCGGCATGAAGGTCCGCACCCCGCAGGAGTTCGGCCCGCTGATCAACACGGTGTCGATGCCGTCGATGCTGCTGTCCGGACTGATGCTCCCGATGAGCCTCGCACCCGCCTGGCTGGACGTGCTGTCGCACTTCATGCCGTTCCGCTACCTGGTGGACGCCGTCCGCGACGCGTACGTCGGCGACTACACCAGCGCGCACATGCTCTACGGCGTCCTGGTCGCCGTCGGCTTCGCCGCGCTGTCCGTGACGGCGGGCACACGGGTGTTCCGCAGCGCCGGGGCGTAACTACGCTGGCCGCATGGTCAATCTGACGCGCATCTACACCCGGACCGGCGACCGGGGCACCACCGCTCTCGGCGACATGAGCCGGGTGCCCAAGACGGATCTGCGGATCTCCGCCTACGCCGACGCCAACGAGGCCAACGCGGTGATCGGCACGGCGATCGCGCTGGGCGGTCTGGACGAGGAGATCGTCACGGTCCTCACCCGCGTCCAGAACGACCTGTTCGACGTGGGTGCGGACCTGTCGACGCCGGTGGTGGAGAACCCGCAGTACCCGCCGCTGCGGGTGGAGCAGTTCTACATCGACCGGCTGGAGGCGGACTGCGACCGCTTCAACGAGCGGCTGGAGAAGCTGCGCTCCTTCATCCTGCCGGGCGGCACCCCGGGCGCCGCCCTGCTGCACCAGGCGTGCACGGTCGTACGCCGGGCCGAGCGCTCCACCTGGTCGGCCCTGGAGGTGCACGGCGAGACGATGAACCCGCTCACCGCCACCTACCTCAACCGCCTCTCCGACCTGCTGTTCATCCTGGCCCGCAGCGCCAACCGGGAGGCCGGCGACGTGCTGTGGGTGCCGGGCGGGGAGCGCTAGCTCCCGCCGGACGGGGTCAGTCGCCGGTCCGGCCGTCGGTCAGCTCGCGCAGGATGTCGAGATGGCCGTTGTGCCGGGCCGTCTCCTCGATGAGGTGGAGCAGGATCCAGCGCAGGTCGACCGGGCTGCCGTCGTTCCGCTTCCGCCGGGCCTTGGTGTCCAGGTCGTGCGCGGCGATCAGCTCGTCGTACCGCGCGCAGTCCTCGGCGTACTCGGCCAGCAGCCGGGACAGCGGGATGCCGACCGCTATCCGCATCTCGCGGTCGGGGTCCTCCTCGGTCCAGGGGCTCTCGTCCTCCTCCCCCAGGAAGACGACCCGGAACCAGAAGTACTCGACCCAGCGCAGATGGCTGATCAGCCCGCTCAGGGTCATCAGCGGCGAGCCGGGCAGGTGCGCCGCGCGGGCGTCCTCGTCGGAGAGTCCCTCGCACTTGGCGCGCGCGGTGGCGCGGACGTAGTCGAGGAAGGTGGTCAGCTGAGTACGCTCGTCCCAGGCGGGAGGCGTGTCGGTGCGTGTCATCGCCGCGATGATGTCCCCGCGCCCGCCTCGGTGTCGACAGGGTTTTCGACGGCCTTCTCCTTCGGCTGCTGCTTCGGGAACAGCGTGTAGCACCCGGCGATGACCACGTTGATCCCGATCGCCCACAGCATGCGGTGCTGCCACGCCCGCAGCGCGGAGACGTCCCCGGCGTCACCGACGTACCAGACGGCGCCCTGGAGCAGGGCGAGGGCGACGGCCGCGGCCAGGATCCAGCGGCCCGCGACCTTCCACTCGTGCACGGCGCGGGCGGTGCCGTACTTCGGCGGCCGGACCGGGGGCGGGCCGCCGGCGAAGCGGTGGGCCACCCGGACGTCCGCCCACTTGATGGTGGCGTGACCGAGGCCGACCGTGAAGCCGATGTACACCGCGGCCAGGCCGTGCCGCCAGTCCGGTTCGGCGCCGTTGCGCAGGTCGATCGCGGTGACGACGAAGAGCACGATCTCCAGGAGCGGCTCGCACAGCAGCAGGGCCAGGCCGGTGCGCGACATCCGGAACGCGTACCGGAAGGCCAGCCCGGCCGCCAGCAGCACCCAGAACGCCACCTCGCAGGCGATGATCAGTCCGACGATCACACTTCGCTCCCCTCGTTCACCCTCCCCCAAGGCTCCCGGCCGGGGCCGCCGGCCGCGTCATCGGCGCAGAGGAAACCGGCGTAAGCGAAAGTCGCAGTCCGGGACCCTCCCCCGGATGCAGGCGGCCCGCCCCCGGGCCGTGTTGGATGGGGGCATGGCCCGCACGCTCCGCCGCCCGCACCGCGACGACTGGTACATCGCCGTGTGCGGACTGCTCGGCGGGGTGCTGCTGTGGGCGCTCGGGATCCACCCCCGCCTGGCCTCCGACGACCTGATCCTCTGGTCCGCTCCCTGGGCGCCGCTGGTGCCGCTGGCGCTCACCGCCGCGTGCGAACCGCTGCGCCGCATCCGGCCGCGCGTCGGTCTGCTGATCGGCACGGCCGCGCTGACCCTGGACACGGTGACCCTCGGCAGCATCGTCACCGTGGCGCTGTACACCGACCTGATGTACGCGGCCGTCCTGTACGGCACCCCGGCCTCCGCCCGCCGCATCCCGTGGATCACCGGCATGCTGACGGTCGTCGGCGGAATCGTCCCGGCGGCGCTCTGGCGGGACCCGCAGGGGCTGCTGATCGGTGTGGGCGTCGGCGTGGTGGCCCTGGCCCCCGCCGCCACCGGCGCGGTCGTGCGCAACCACCGGGACGCCGCCGAGTCGGCCCGGCTGCGCGCGGAGCAGACCGCGCTGCTGGCCGAGATGGACCGCGCCCAGGCCGTCACCGCCGAACGGGCCCGGATGGCCCGGGAGCTGCACGACATGGTCGCCAATCACCTGTCGGCCATCGCCATCCACTCCACGGCCGCGCTCTCCCTCGACGACCCGAAGACCTCCCAGGAGGCGCTGGCCGTCATCCGGGAGAACAGCGTGGAGGGACTGGCCGAGATGCGCCGGCTGATCGGCATCCTGCGCGACAGCACCGGGGACCGGGAGCCCGCCGCCTCCCCCACGCTGGACGGCCTCGGCGCGCTGGTCGACAACGCCCGGGCCAACGGCCTGGACGTCACGCTCGACGCCGACCACGGCACGGTGCCGGCGCCCGTGGAGCTCGCCGCCTACCGGATCGTGCAGGAGTCGCTGACCAACGCCCTGAAGCACGCGGCGAAGGGGCGCGTCCAGGTCTGCCTCCGGCAGCGGGACGGGGTGCTGGACATCCGGGTGACCAGTCCCTACCGGCCCGGCGACGGCCCGCGCGCACCCGGCTCCGGTTCCGGGCTCACCGGGATGCGGGAGCGGGCCGCGCTGCTCGGCGGCACGTTCGAGGCCGGACCGCAGGGCACCCTGTGGGCCGTACGCGCCACGCTTCCGCTCACCGAAGGAGACCCCGCATGATCCGTGTCCTGGTCGCCGAGGACCAGTCCGCCGTCCGCGCCGGGCTCGTCCTGATCCTGCGCAGCGCGCCGGACATCGAGGTGGTCGGCGAGGCCGCGGACGGTGAACAGGCGGTCGAGCTGGCCCGCAGCCTCGGTCCGGACATCGTCCTGATGGACGTGCAGATGCCCCGCCTCGACGGGGTGTCGGCGACCCGGCGGATCGTCGCCGAGCGGCTCGCGGACGTGCTCGTGCTGACCACCTTCGACCTCGACGAGTACGTGTTCGGCGCGCTCCGGGCGGGCGCGGCCGGCTTTCTGCTGAAGAACACCGAGGCGCGGGATCTGCTGGAGGCGGTGCGCACGGTGGCGCGCGGGGAGGGGATCGTCGCGCCGGCCGTGACCCGGCGGCTGATCGCCGAGTTCGCGGCGGCGCCGGCCCGGGACGCGGACGCCGACCCGGCCGTGCTGGAGGGGCTCACCCGGCGGGAGCGGGAGGTGCTGGGCTGTATCGGCGAGGGCCTGTCGAACGCCCAGATCGCGACCCGGCTGGACATGGCGGAGGGCACGGTGAAGACGCACGTCAGCCGGTTGCTGGCCAAGCTGGAACTGCGCAGCCGGGTGCAAGCGGCCGTGCTCGCCCGGGAGTTGGGGATCTAGCGCGGTCCGCCGCGGGGAACGCCGGAATGGTCCAGACCTATTGAC
>NZ_MUMF01000175.1 GCF_002155905.1 Streptomyces tricolor
CGCCCGGTCCCGCCGGACGCGTCCCGGCTGGACCGGGCGGTGGGCCTGAGCGGGCGGGACCCCGGGTGGCCGCGCCGGGCCTGACCCAGGCGGCCGGACCCGGGTCCGGCCGGCGGTCGCCGGGCGGCGGAAGCGGCGCATCGGGCCTACGGTGACCTGAGAGGGGGCGAGCCGAACGGGTACGGAGGAAGCCGCCATGCGGGAGCACTACGTGTGGGTGACGACGCGCCGCCTTCAGCCGGGCACGCTGGAGGATTTCGAGAGGGCGTGGCGCCCGGAGCCCGCACCGCAGGGCCTGCACCGGGCCTACGCGTACTGGTCCGAGGACGGACAGGAGGTCACCGGCGTGTCGTTCTGGGACTCCCGGGAGGCGTGCGACGCATGGCGGGCCTCCGAGCAGGAGGCCCGGCGGCGGGCGGCCATGGCCCCGTACGTCGACGAGGAGCGCGAAGGCTTCTACCGCGGCCGCGAACTCGGCCTGCCCGGCGGCGCCGGCGGGTGAACGGGCCGCGCCCGGCCGCCGTGCCTACGGTGGAGACATGAGCGAGACCGTCGTCGTGTACGAGCTGGAACAGCCCGTGCCCGCACGCACCCCCGCGGCCGGACCGCCCGCGGCGGAACGCCTCCCCCGCAGGGTGCACGCGGCCCCCGCGGCCCCCGGCAGGCCCGGCGCCGCCGGCCCGCGGACCCTGTGCGGCAAGGACACCTTCGCCATGGCGAAAGCCCCCCGGACGCCGTCCGGGCGCCCCGGGGAGCCGTGGTACCCCGCCGGGTACGCGTCCCTGGTGTGCCCGGACTGCGACGCGGTGATGGAGATCTGACCGGCGCCGTGGGCCGGAGCGGAGAACAGGCGTCGTACCCTCCTGCCATGCCGCTCACCCTCACCGTCCTCGGCACGGCCTCACCGCACCCCGGCCCCGACCGGCCCTGCTCCGGGTACCTGCTGTCGGGCGGGGGCGCCGAGGTGTGGGTGGACGCCGGGCCCGGCACGTTCGCCGCGTTGCAGCGGCACACGGATCCGGCGCGGCTCACCGCGATCTGGATCTCCCACCTGCACGCCGACCACAGCGCCGATCTGCTGTCCGCCGCCTACGCGTTCGCGTTCGGCGGGATGACCCCGCCCGCACCCGTCCCGGTGTACGCGCCGGAGGGCTGCGCCCGCCGCCTGGCCGGCTTCCTCGGACGGCCGGACGTCGACTTCCTGAAGAGCGTCTTCGACTTCCGGGACCTGTACGACGGCCATGACGTCCGGCACTGGAACCTCCGGCTCACCGCGCGCGCCGTCGCCCACGACACCGAGGGCTACGGGCTGCGCGCCGCATGCCAGGGGAGTGTGTTCGCGTACTCCGGGGACAGCGGGCCCTGCGCCGCCCTCACCGAACTCGCCGCCCGCGCCGACCTGTTCCTGTGCGAGGCGGACATCGACGCGCATCCCGGGAGCGAACACTCCCGGCAGGTGCATCTGACGCCGGAGGACGCCGGCCGTATCGCCCGTGACGCCCGCGTGCGCGAGCTGCTCGTGACGCACGTCGGCCCCACCCTCACCCGCGAGTCGGCCACGGCACGGGCCGCCGCCGTCTCCGGCCGGCCCACCTCCGCCGCCGTCGAGGGCCGCGTCCACAGCGTCTGAGCGGCCGGGTCCGATTCCTTTGTCATAAGCATTGACGAAAGCCGGGCCCCCTCCTACCTTCAACGCGTCGTACTTCGTACGTCATATATGAGACGCGATATGTGAGATCCGAGAGGGCCGCATGACCTCTGTGCCCACCCCGATCCCGTCCCGCACGCAGTACGTGCTCGACGCGATCAAACACCGCATCCTGACCGGGCAGCTGACGCCCGGTCAGGCTCTGGTCGAGACGGAACTGGCCGCGCAGTTCGGGGTGTCCAAGACCCCGGTGCGGGAGGCGCTGAAGACCCTCGCCGGCACCGGCCTGGTCGTGATGAGCCAGTACAAGGGCGTCACGGTGCGCATGGTGGACGCGGACATGGCGCGCGAGGTGTACGACGTGCGGCTGCTGCTCGAACCCGAGGCCCTGCGCCGGGCCGTCGCCCGCGGCGCCCCCCTCGACGCCGCCCGGTCCGCGCTGACCCGCGCCGACACCGCCACCGACACCGCCGAACGCTCCCTCGCCAACCGGGACTTCCACCGCGCCCTCTACCTGCCGTGCGGCAACCCGCTGCTCGGCCGGATGCTGGACGAGGTCCGCGACCAGGCCGCCCTCGTCTCCGCCGTCGCCTGGTCGGCCGACCCCTCCTGGGAGCGGGAGGCCGCCGAGCACCGGGAGATCCTGCGGCTCGCGCTGGAGGGCGACGCGGACGGCGCCGCGAACGCCCTGCACGCCCACATCGCGTCCTTCGTACGCCGTGCGTTCCCCGAGCCCCTCCCCGAGGAAGGTCAGACATGAGCAGCGTGACGTTCGAGAGGCAACGGGCGGCCCTGGCCGGCGTGGTGGCCATCCCGGTGACCCCCTTCGCCGCGGACGGCTCCGTCGACACCGGCACCCACCGGGCCCTCCTGCGTCGCCTGCTCGACGGCGGGATCACCACCCTCACCCCCAACGGCAACACCGGCGAGTTCTACGCCCTCACCCCCGAGGAGCGCCGCCTCGTCACCGAGCTGACCGTCGAGGAGGCCGGCGACCGCGCCACCCTGCTGGTCGGGGTCGGGCACGACCTGCCCACCGCCATCGCCTCCGCCCGGCACGCCCGCGACCTCGGCGCCGCCATGGTCATGGTCCACCAGCCCGTGCACCCCTACGTCTCGGCGGCCGGCTGGGTCGACTACCACCGCGCCATCGCCGAGGCCGTCCCCGAGCTGGGCGTGGTGCCGTACCTGCGCAACGCCCAGCTGCCCGGCGCCCGGCTCGCCGAACTCGCCGACCACTGCCCGAACGTCGTCGGCGTCAAGTACGCCGTCCCGGACGCCGCCCGGTTCGCCGCCTTCGCCCGGGACGCGGGCCTGGACCGCTTCGTCTGGGTCGCCGGCCTCGCCGAGCCCTACGCCCCCTCCTACTTCTCCGCCGGGGCCACCGGCTTCACCTCCGGACTCGTGAACGTCGCCCCCGCCGTCTCGCTGAACATGATCGAAGCGCTTCGATCCGGTGACTACCCGGCCGCCATGAAGGTCTGGGAGCAGATCCGCCGCTTCGAGGAACTGCGCGCCGCCCACGGCAACGCCAACAACGTCACCGTCGTCAAGGAGGCCCTCGCCGCACTCGGCCTGTGCCGCCGGGACGTCCGCCCGCCGAGCCGGCCGCTGCCCGAGGACGAGCGCGCCGAGGTCGCCGCCATCACCGCCGGGTGGTCCCTGTGAACGCACCCCGCAAGCGGCCCGAAGAGCTGAGAAGCCACCAGTGGTACGGCACCGACGGGCTGCGCTCCTTCAGCCACCGCGCCCGCACCCGCCAGCTCGGCTACCTGCCCGAGGAGCACCTCGGCAAGCCGGTCGTCGCGATCCTCAACACCTGGTCCGACATCAACCCCTGCCACGTCCACCTGCGCGATCGCGCCCAGGCCGTGAAGCGGGGGGTGTGGCAGGCGGGCGGCTTCCCGCTGGAGTTCCCGGTCGCCACCCTCAGCGAGACCTTCCAGAAGCCGACCCCCATGCTCTACCGCAACCTGCTCGCCATGGAGACCGAGGAGCTGCTGCGCTCCTATCCGGTCGACGGCGCGGTGCTCATGGGCGGCTGCGACAAGTCCACGCCCGCGCTGCTGATGGGCGCCGCCAGCGTCGACCTGCCCACCGTGTTCGTCCCGGCCGGACCCATGCTGCCGGGCCACTGGCGCGGCGAGGTCCTCGGCTCCGGCACCGACATGTGGAAGTACTGGGACGACAAGCGGGCCGGTCTCATCGGCGACTGCGAGATGGCGGAGCTGGAGAGCGGCCTGGCCCGCTCGCCCGGGCACTGCATGACCATGGGCACGGCCTCCACGCTCACCGCCGCGGCCGAGGCGCTCGGGGTGACCGTGCCGGGCGCGTCCAGCATCCCGGCCGTGGACTCCGGGCACGATCGGATGGCCGCGCGATCCGGCATGAGGATCGTTGAACAAGTCCACAAGGGACGCAGACTCTCCGCCCTCCTCACCCGCGAGGCCTTCGAGGACGCGGTCACCACCGTGCTCGGTCTCGGCGGCTCCACCAACGCCGTGATCCACCTCATCGCCATGGCCGGCCGCGCGGGCGTCCGGCTCACCCTGGACGACTTCGACCGCATCGCCCGCACGGTCCCGGTCCTCGCCGACGTCCGCCCCGGCGGACAGCGGTACCTGATGGAGGACTTCCACTTCGCGGGCGGCCTGCCCGGCTTCCTCTCCCGGATCACCGACCTGCTCCACCTGGACCGGCCGACGGTGTCGTACGACACCCTGCGCGAGCAGCTCACCGGCGCACAGGTGCACAACGACGACGTCATCCGGACCCGGGACAACCCGGTCGCGAGCGAGGGCGGAGTCGCCGTGCTGCGCGGCAACCTCTGCCCGGACGGCGCCGTCATCAAGCACATCGCCGCCGAGCCCCGTCTGCTCAGGCACACCGGCCCGGCCGTCGTCTTCGACGACTACAGGACGATGCAGCGCACCATCAACGACCCCTCGCTCGGCATCACCGCCGACAGCGTGCTGGTGCTGCGCAACGCCGGCCCCAAGGGCGGTCCGGGCATGCCCGAGTACGGCATGCTGCCCATCCCCGACCACCTGCTGAAGCAGGGCGTGCGGGACATGGTCCGCATCTCCGACGCCCGGATGAGCGGCACCAGTTACGGCGCCTGCGTCCTGCACGTAGCGCCGGAGTCGTACATCGGCGGCCCGCTGGCCCTCGTCCGCACCGGGGACCTCATCACCCTGGACGTCCACGCCCGCAGCCTCCACCTCCACGTGGACGACGCGGAGCTGGACCGCAGGCGGGCCGCGTGGACGGCGCCGCCCGCCCGGTACGAGCGCGGCTACGGCGCCCTCTACAACGAGCAGATCACCCAGGCCGACACCGGCTGCGACTTCGCGTTCCTGGCCCGCCCGGGCACCGTGCCGGACCCGTACGCCGGCTGAACCCCGCACACCCGTCGTCGAAGCGCTTCACCCACGTGCATGGAGCAAGCGCTTCCTGTACGCGCTGCAATCACCCGCCCGTCACCCGGCCACCGCCCCGCACTGACGCCTTCGGGCGGCACCCATCAACTGCGAACGGAGAACAGTCATGGCCCAAGCCGCAGCCGTGGCGAAACCGCCCGCGCCACCGAGGCGGCGCCGTGCCTCCGCGACCCCGCGCAGGCTGCCGTACCTGCTGATCGCCCCGGCGGCGCTGCTGATGCTGGGGTTCATCGCCTACCCGGTGCTCAGCGTCTTCTACTACAGCCTGCGGAACCACAACCCCACCAAGCCGTGGCGGAACGGCTTCGCGGGCCTGGACAACTTCACCCGGGCCTTCGCCCACGACCCGCAGTTCTGGGACACGCTGACCTTCAGCGCCCAGTGGGTCGTGGTCGAGGTCGGGCTGCAACTGCTGTTCGGCCTGGCGCTGGCGCTCATCGTCAACCAGACCTTCGTCGGGCGGGCGCTGGGCCGCGCGCTGGTCTTCTCGCCCTGGGCCGTCTCCGGGGTGCTGACCTCCGCCATCTGGGTCCTGCTCTACAACTCGCAGACGGGCATCACCCGTTACCTGGCGGACGCGGGCCTGGGCTCCTACGGCACCAGCTGGCTGTCGGACACCTCCACCGTCTTCCCCGCGGCGATCGTCGCCGACCTGTGGCGCGGGGTGCCGTTCTTCGCGATCCTCATCCTCGCCGACCTCCAGTCGGTCTCCCGGGACCTGTACGAGGCCGCCGAGGTCGACGGGGCGAGCCGGCTCCAGCAGTTCCGGCACATCACCCTGCCCCACCTGAAGGACGCCATCGTGCTGTCCACGCTGCTCCGCGCGGTCTGGGAGTTCAACAACGTCGACCTGCTGTACACACTGACGGGCGGCGGACCCGCCGGGGAGACCACGACCCTCCCCCTCTACATCGCCAACAAGAGCGTCGACGCCCACGACTTCGGCTACGCCTCCGCCCTGACCACGGTGGCGTTCGTGATCCTGCTCTTCTGCTCGATCGCCTATCTGCGGCTGAGCAAGTTCGGAGGTGACTCCAAGTGATCACCGAGATCGCTCCCGCGCCCGAGCGGACGGCGGCCGAGCCCGCCCGGCCCGGCAGGAGGCGCCGCGCCTGGGACGAGGTCCCGCGCTGGCAGATCTACCTGCCCCTGACGGTCTACCTGCTCTTCACCCTGATCCCCTTCTACTGGATCCTGCTCTTCGCGCTCCGCCCGGCCGGCTCGACCTCGCTGGTCCCCTGGCCGATGACCTTCGAGCACTTCGAGAAGGTGTGGACCGAGCGCAGCTTCGGCACCTACTTCGCCAACAGCGTCTACGTCGGCCTCGCCACGCTGGTGCTGACCACCGTGGTCGCGCTGGCCGGCGGCTACGCCCTCGCCCGCTTCGACTTCCGGCTCAAGCGCGGTTTCATGCTGGCCCTGCTGTGCTCCCAGTTCGTGCCGGGCGCGCTGCTGCTGGTGCCGCTGTTCCAGATCTTCGCCGAGCTGCGCATGATCAACTCGCTGGGCAGCGTCATCATCGCCGAGACCGTCTTCCAGCTGCCGCTGTCGATGATCCTGATCAGCGGATTCATCCGGAACGTGCCGTACTCCCTGGAGGAGGCCGCCTGGGTGGACGGCTGCAACCGGCTCACCGCCTTCCGGATCGTCGTGCTGCCGCTGCTGCGGCCCGGGCTGATCGCCGTCGGCTCCTTCGCCTTCGTGCACGCCTGGAACCACTTCCTGTTCGCCCTGATGTTCCTCTCCGACCAGGGCAAGCAGACCATCCCGGTCGGCCTCAACACCCTGATGAGCGCGGACAGCGTCGACCTGGGCGCCCTGGCGGCGGGCGGCATCATCGCGGCCGTACCGGTGGTCATCGTGTTCGCCTTCATCCAGAAGTGGCTGATCACCGGGTTCAGCGCGGGGGCGGTGAAGGGATGAGGGCCCGTCAGACCGCCGCCCTGTCCGCTGCGCCGGGCGTGCTGTGCGTGCCCGCGCACGCCGAGGCCCGGGACCTGGACATCACGAACGGATCCGACCTGGTCACCGTCTCCTGGAGCCGGGTCGCCGACCACGACAAGGCGATGCTCGTCGGCAGCGGCGACGCGGCCACCGCGGGCCGGGGCAGCGCGCCGCACCCGAACGGCACGCCGGTCGACCTGCTCGCCCTCCACACCGTCGACAGCCGGGGCAGTGAGCGCCACCTCACGGCCGACGTCGGCTGGACGCCCACCCCGCACGGAAAGATCGGCAGTGCCCGGGCGGCCGGCACGGCGGTGGCGCGCGGTGCCGGCGCGGGGAGGACCCCATGACCGTACCCGTCGTCCTCGCGGGTGCGCGCGGCCACGGCCGCTGGCACCTGGACAACATCCGCCGGCTCGCCGCCACCGGACGCGTGCGGCTGGCCGGGATCTGCGAACTCACCCCGCTCACCGAGGCGGAGATCCCGGACGGACTCGGTACGCCCGAGCAGTCCGCCGACCTCGGGGCGCTCCTCGACGCCACCGGCGCCCGGATCGCCGTGATCTGCACCCCCATCCCCACCCACACCGACCTGGCCCTCACCGCCGCCGCGCGCGGGGTGCACCTGCTGCTGGAGAAGCCGCCCGCACCCTCGTACGCCGAGTTCCGCCGCATGGCCGACGGGGTCGAGCGGGCCCGGGTGGCCTGCCAGATCGGCTTCCAGTCGCTCGGCTCGCACGCGGTCCCCGCGATCCGGCGGCTGCTCGCCGAGGGCGCGATCGGCGAGGTCACCGGGGTCGGCGGGGCCGGGGCCTGGGCCCGGGACGAGGCCTATTACCGGCGGGCGCCCTGGGCCGGCCGGCGGCGCCTGAACGGCGTCGACGTGGTCGACGGGGTCCTCACCAACCCCCTGGCGCACGCCGTCGCCACCGGCCTGGCCCTGCTCGGCGCCACCCGCGCCGAGGACGTCACCGGCATCGAGACCGAGCTGCTGCGCGCCAACGCCATCGAGTCCGACGACACCTCCTGCGTCCGCGTCCGCACGCCTCACGGGCCGGTGACGGTCGCGGCGACCCTGTGCGCCGAACACCCCGGGGAGCCGTACCTGGTGGTGCACGGCAGCAGCGGCCGGATCACCTTCTGGTACAAGCAGGACCGGGTGCTGCTCCAGCGCACCGGCCACGGCCCGGAGGAGACCGAGCACGGCCGCATGGACCTGCTGGAGAACCTCCTGGAGCACCTGGACGGCGGCACGGAGCTGCTGGTGCCGCCGTCCAGGTGCTC
>NZ_MUMF01000176.1 GCF_002155905.1 Streptomyces tricolor
CCCTCCGCCCGTCCCCTCCCCTCCCCTGGAGAGTCCATGAGTTCCCTACGCGTGACCGGCCTGCGGGTCCGGCACCGCAAGACGCTGGCCCTCGACTCGCTCGACCTGGCGCTCGGCACCGGTGTGCACGGGCTGCTGGGGCCGAACGGGGCCGGGAAGACCTCGCTGATCCGGGTGCTGGCCACGGTGGCGCGGCCGGACGCCGGCCGGGTGGAGCTGCTCGGCGAGGACACCTCCGGCCACCGCAAGCTGGCCGGGGTGCGGCGCCGGCTGGGCTACCTGCCGCAGGAGTTCGGCTACTACCCGGGCTTCACCGTGCGGGACTTCGTGGCGTACGTGGCCTGGCTGAAGGAGATGCCGGCCGAGCGGGTCCCGGCGGCCGTGGAGCGCGCGGTGGCCCGCGTCGGCCTCGCGGACCGCATCGACGCCAAGGTGCGGACGCTGTCCGGCGGCATGGTCCGCCGGGTCGGCATCGCGCAGGCCATCGTCAACGACCCCGCCGTACTGCTGCTGGACGAGCCGACCGCCGGTCTGGACCCGGAGCAGCGGGTGGAGTTCCGCGCGCTGCTGCGCGAGCTGGGCGCCTCGGCGACCGTGGTGGTCTCCACCCACCTGGTGGAGGACGTGGCCGCCGCCTGTACGGAGGTGACGCTGCTGGACGCGGGCCGGATCGCGTACCGGGGCACGCCGCAGGCGCTGTCCCTGCTCGGCGAGGCGTCCGGCGGGCCGGGCGACCATCCGATCGAGCGCGGGTACACGGCGGCGCTGCGGGCGCACCGCACGACGGGTGCGCGGGAGGCGGTCCGATGAGCCTCGTCACCGATGCCGGCCATCCGGCAGAGCCCACTGAGGGCGGGCAGCGCAAGGCGCCGGGCGGGCGGGCCCCGCACCCGCTGCGGGCCGAGGCCCTGCGGGGCTTCGCTCCCTGGGCCGGGGCCGCGGTGCTGCTGACGTTCGGCGGCATGCTGGCCGGCACGGCGGACCGCTGGCAGGGCGGGTGGGCGGAGACCGCCACCGAGGCGCACACGGCCCTGCTGATCGCCCTTCCGCTGGCCGCGGCGGCGGGCTGCTGGCAGGGCGGCCGGGAGCGCCGGCGCGGTACGGAGGAGCTGTGGGCCACGACCGTACGGCCGCCGCTGGCCCGCCTGCTGGTCCCGGCGCTGCCCGTCGCGCTCTGGGTGGCCGCCGGCTACCTGGTCGCGGTGGCCGCGGCGCTGCTCGCCACCTGGCCCTACGTCCAGGGGGACCGGCCGCACCTGGCGCTGGTGCCGGGGGACACGGCCGTCATGGCGGCGGGCACGCTGGCCGGGCATGTGGTGGGCCGGGTCGTGCCCACGCGGCTGGCGGCCCCGCTGCTGGCGATGGCCGGCTATCTGGGGCTGGGTTTCCTGGAGATGGGCGGCCCGGCCGGCGCCCGCCCGCTGAACCCCGCCGATCCCGTTCCGGTCGGCGAGCTGCCGGTGTGGTGGCAGCCGTGGGCCATGGCGGTGTGGACGGGCGGTCTGGCGTGCGCCGCCGCGCTGGCGTACGCGGCCCGGCGCCGGGTGACGGCCCTGCTGCCGCTGGCCGCCGCGCTGTCCGCGGGTGCGTTGCTGGCGCAGGCCGGGGACGGTCTGTGGCACACCGATCCGCTCGCCCGCCGTCAGGTGTGCGACACCTCCACCACCCCGGCGGTGTGTGTGAACGCCCGGTACGCCGGGATGCTCCCGCAGGTCGGCGAGGCCCTGTCGGGCGTCACGGACAAGCTGGAGGGCGTGCGGAACCTGCCGGTGCGGTGGGCGGACCACGGCGGCGCCCCGCGTGCGGACGAGGCCCCGCTGCCGGGGCTCACTCCGCTCGGCTGGTCGGCCGTACGGGGGCGGCTGACCGATCCGGAGCAGTTCGCGTGGGAGGCCGTCACCGCGCTGTCGGGGCGCGGCGACTGCCCCGAGGGGGCGGTCTCCACCCGCGTGCTGTGGGCGGACGACGCCGTGGAGTCCTACCTCGCGCCGAACGCCTTGCAGAAGAAGGGCCTGGTGCCCGGCGGTCCTGACGAGGAGCGCAGGATCCTCGCCGCCCGGGCCCGGCTCGCCGGCATGGCGGAGGACGAGCGCCGCGCGTGGCTGTCGGCGTACTTCGCGGCCCGCGCCGGCTGTGACGCCGAGGGGGTGCCGGCGCTGTGACCGGACTCCTCCTGTACGCCCGTTCCCGTGCCCTGCCCGCCACCCTGGCCGCGCTGGCCGGCACGGCCGCCTTCGCGGTGTGGGCGGCGGGCCGGCTGGACGCCTACCTGGATCCCGACCGCCGGGTGCCGATCGTGGCGCTGGCGCCGCTGCTGGCGTCGGCGGTGATCGGGACGAGCCTGTACAGCGCCTCGGACGAGCTGGACCGTACGGCCGTACGCCGCTGGTGGCCGCGCCGCCTGGCGCACCTCACGGCGCTGACCGCGCTGGCGGCCCTGCTGGTGACGCCGGCCGTGCTCGGCCACGCGGAGACCTTCGGCCCGCCCGCCGTGCTCCGCAACACGCTGGGCTGCACGGGTCTCACGGCGGCGGCGGCCGTCCTCCTGGGCGCCCGCCTGAGCTGGCTCCCCGCCTTCGGCTACGTGACCGCCGTGTACCTGGGCTCCACCGCCGCCGAGGGCCGGGCGGCCACGATCTGGGCCTGGCCGATGCAGCCGGGCGCACAGACGGGCGCGTGGGCGACGGCGGTGGCGGCGTTCGTCGCGGGCGCGACGCTGTACGCGGTCCGGGGAGCCCGCCCGGAGGGGCCGCGCAGCTGACGTTCCGGGCGGGGGGACCGAGCCGAGGGGCGCGGGGCTCGACATCCGGCCCCGCCGCGCGGGCGCGGCAGGCCCCACGCACCCGCAGCCGCCGGGGACCGCCAGCCGTCCCTCCCCGCAGGCGCAAACACACCGGCCCGGATCTAGGCGGACACACCGTCGATCCGGGCCAAGGCGTCATCCGCGCCGTACGGCTGCAAGTACGGCAACCAGCGCGGGTCGCGATGGCCGGTGCCGATGATCCGCCAGGCCAGCCCGGTCGGCGGAGCCGGCTTGTGCCGCAGCCGCCAGCCCAGCTCCACCAGGTGGCGGTCGGCCTTGACGTGGTTGCAGCGGCGGCAGGACGCCACCACGTTGTCCCAGACGTGCTTGCCCCCGCGGCTGCGCGGGATGACGTGGTCGACGCTGGTTGCGACGCCACCGCAGTACATGCACCGGCCGCCGTCGCGCGCGAAGAGCGCTCGGCGGGTCAGCGGGACGGGCCCCCGATAGGGGACCCGGACGAATCGCTTGAGCCGGACCACGCTGGGTGCGGGGAGGGTGACGGTTGCGCTGTGCATATAGGCGCCGGATTCCTCCAGGGAGACTGCCTTGTTCTCCAGGACGAGGACGAGCGCGCGGCGGAGCGGTACGACGCCGAGCGGCTCGTACGACGCGTTGAGGACCAGGACATGCGGCACGGGTGCCTCCTTGGGCGTCGGCGGCGCGTGGCTCGCGCCGGGACGATCTGCAGTCAGTCTCCCCTCATGCCTGGTGAACGCGCCACCATGTCCCGGTAACGGGCTGGGAGTGTTTTCGACCACACCCGATACATCCCCCGGATCATGGCCGGTTCAAGCCCGCGTGAGTCGTGTCTCTCCTTCGCGCCTCCTGTGCGGATCGGCACGAGGCACACACAATGCCCCGTTAGTGTGGTTGTCCTGTCCGCCCGGTGACCTTTTCGTGACCTTGACCGCCCGCCGGCGCGGACCGCGCAGCACCTGGGAGGTACCTGCCGTGTCGTCCCCGCCCGCCGTCCTCCTGGCCGCCGACGCCTCGCCGTCCCCGTCGCCGTCCCCTTCGGGGTCCACTCCGGCCGTGCCGACGCTCCAGGACGCCCAGGAGAGCGCGACGAACGCGGCCAGCTGGGTCGAGCAGAACTGGTCGACGTGGCTCGCGATGGGGCTGCAGATCCTGCTGATCGTGGTCGTGGCGGTCGCGCTGCGCGCGGTGGTGCGGCGGGCGATCACCAAGCTGATCGACCGGATGAACCGCACCGTGCAGGCGGTGGACGGCACCGCGCTGGGCGGGCTGCTGGTCAATGCGGAGCGGCGGCGGCAGCGGGCGGCGGCGATCGGCTCGGTGCTGCGGTCGGTGGCGAGCTTCCTGATCCTCGGCACGGCCGCGCTCATGGTGCTGTCCACCTTCCAGATCAACCTGGCGCCGCTGCTGGCGTCGGCCGGTGTCGCGGGTGTGGCGATCGGTTTCGGCGCGCGGAACCTGGTCACGGACTTCCTGTCCGGCGTGTTCATGATCCTGGAGGACCAGTACGGCGTCGGCGACGTGATCGACGCGGGCGTGGCCACCGGCGAGGTGATCGAGGTCGGGCTGCGCGTGACGAAGCTGCGCGGCGACAGCGGGGAGATCTGGTACGTCCGCAACGGCGAGGTCAAGCGGATCGGCAACCTGTCCCAGGGCTGGGCGACGGCCGGCGTCGACGTGACCGTGCGGGCGAGCGAGGACCTGGACCGGGTGAAGGCGACGCTGGACGAGGTCGCCGAGAAGATGAGCAAGGAAGAGCCCTGGAACGAGCTGCTGTGGGGCCCGGTCGAGGTGCTGGGCCTGGACTCGGTGCTGATCGACTCCATGGTGGTCCGGGTCTCGGCCAGGACGATGCCGGGCAAGTCGGTGACGGTGGAGCGGGAGCTGCGCTGGCGGATCAAGCGGGCGTTCGACGCGGCGAGCATCCGCATCGTGGGCGGCGCGACGGCCGTCGAGGACCAGGAGGACGCCCCGGACCCGACGGCGACGGTCGCGGCTCCGTCGGTGTACTCCAACGCGGACTCGCCGCAGGCGAAGGCGACGGCCCCGATCGTCGCCCAGCGCGCCGAGCCGCCGGTGAAGTAGCGGAACGGTTCGGCACTCACGTTCGAGTGAACGGGTGGGGCATTCCGGCGCCGGGAGCGCGCGGGGTGCCCCATCGTTCTGCCGGGGCGCCCAGCGCGGGCTTAGCCTGGCATCAGCGTGACGAGGAGAAGCGATGAGCGCGGAACCGATCATGGAGCCGGTGATGACGCAGGACCCCATCGATCTGCTGATTGCGTTCGAGGAGGCGTCCGTGGCGCCGATTCGACCCGAGTACGTCGAGGGGACGGTCATCGTGCCGCCACAGCCGGATTACCACCACAGCAAGGGCTCGGTCAGGCTCGTGGTCCAGCTCCACACGGCCGGGCTCGACCTGGCAGGCATGGGCATGGGCTTCCGGGCGGCTCACTCGGACGGCAGCACCATGGCTCTGGTGATTCCCGACTTCTACGTCCTGCACCGCGAGCCGACCGAGTTGGACGGCTCCTATCTCAAGGCCCACAAGGGCTGGTACCCCATCGACATGGTCGCCTTGGTCGGCGAGGTCACGTCGACCAATCACACCGTCGACACCGGCCCCAAGCTGGCCGCCTACGCCGCCGCCGGTATCCCGATCTATGTCCTGATCAACCGCGAGACGAAGACCGCCCATTGCCACACGGACCCCGTCCTCTCCGGCGACGACCCCACCGAGGCCTACTACAAGACCGACACCAAGGTCACCCTCGGCGACCCCCTCCCCCTCCCCGCTCCCTACC
>NZ_MUMF01000177.1 GCF_002155905.1 Streptomyces tricolor
GCCCATCGGGGGGTGCCCGCGAGCATGGCCGATGGCCCACACCGCGGGGCCGCCCGCACTCGGGCGGATGCCCGGGACCACCAGGAGTGCCCGGCATCACCGGGGTCACCGGCGCCACAAGGATCCCCGCCGCCGTGGTGCATGTCCGGCGGCGCAGGGGTCCGGCACGGGCGGGCCCCGCTACCAGGGGGCTGCCCGTCGTCACGGTGGAGGCCCGGCATGACAAAGGCCCCGGCAGCAAGGAGAACGCCCAACGCTACGGGGCTGCCCGCCGACACGGAGGATGCCCGGCTCCCCGGCGGATGCCCGCCGACACAGCGGCTGCCCGGCACCCCGGAGGATCCCCAACACCCCGGTAGATGCCCAGCACCACGGGGGATGCCGGCACCGTTGCGGTGGCCGGGCATCCCCCGTGCTGCTTCGCCGGCCGGAGGGTCGTCGGCGGCCGTCGCGGCGTGCGCGGCGGCCGCCGTCGGCGCGGCGGACTTGAGCCGGCTGCGGAGCGGTACCGCTAGGGCGCGGTGTGCGTCACGCGTCCGCCGGAGCCGGTGCGGTGGCGAGGGTGAGGGCCCTGGCGGCCTTGCGGATCAGGTCCAGGCGGCCGCTGTGGTCGGTGCGGGCGGGCGAGAGCATGACGGTCAGGGTCGTCGCCCCGGCCGCGGCGAACTCCCGCATCCGCTCGGCCACCCGCTCCACCGGCCCGATCAGCGAGACCCGGTCGATCAGCTCGTCGGGCACGGCCTCCGCGGCCTTGGCCAGGTCGCCGTCGGCGGCCCGCCGGTGGAACTCGGTCATGGCCGCGCCGAACCCGAGCCGGCGGGCCAGCGCCGTGTACACATTGCGTTCCGGATCGCCCATGGCGAGAAAGTGCGCGTAGTGCCCGCGCAGCCGCTGCACGCCCTCGGCCACGTCGTCGACGAACAGGGTCGGCACGCTCGGCGCCACCTCGAACCCGGTCATGTCCCGGTCCGCGCGCTCGCGCCCGTCCCGCAGGTCCCGCACCGCTTCGACCAGCGACTCCGGCGAGACGAACGCCCCGATCCAGCCGTCGGCGACCTCGCCGGCCAGCCGGAGGTTCCGGCTGCTCAACGCGGCCAGATAGAGGGGGATCCGGGTGCTGCCGGCATCCGTGAGGTGCAGCGGCGCCGCGTCCCGGCCGCCCGCCGGCAACCGGTAGTGCTCACCGTCGTACCGCACCGGACGCCCGCTCAGCGCGGCCCGGACGATGTCCACGTACTCCCGGGTCCGGGACAGCGGCTTGTCGAACGGCACGCCGTACCAGCCGTCGGACACATCGGGATTGGACACCCCGAGACCCAGCCGGAACCGGCCGCCGCTCAGCGCGTCCAGCGTCACGGCGGTGAGCGCGGCGAGTCCGGGCGAGCGGGCCGGGATCTGCATCACGCCCGAGGCGAGGCCGATGGTCCGGGTCTGCCCGGCGACCATGCCGAGCACACTGGCCGCGTCGCTGCGGTATCCCTCTCCGCAAATCACGAGATCGAATCCGGCGCGCTCCGCGCACCGCGCCAGTTCCCCGGCGTTTTCATGGACGAGATGGGCGGCTAGGCGCATGCGGAAATACCTTTCGGAACGAACAGGCACTCAGGTCGTCCTCAGCCTCCGCGCGCGCTCTGTAATTCCTATGGAGAGAGCCTGGATCCCGCCGGGCTCTCGCATTGTCCGAGCCGCTCCAGAACTCTTCCGCAACCGCTCCAGAAGCACCCGAATACTTGTCGAATGCAGGCAACGAAAAGTGATCGGAAGCGGTCGCCCACGAGGACGACGGCGGCCGTTCCTGCCAGGAGGAGACAGCATGATTGTGGTGACCGGGGCGACCGGGAACGTCGGTCGGCATGTGGTCACGGAGGTGGCCGTGGCCGGCCACCCGGTCCGCGCGGTGACCCGCACGGCCACCGGCGCCCCGCCCGCGCCCGGCGCGCGGCTCGTGCAGGCGAACCCGGCCGTCCCCGAGACGATGGAGGAGGCGCTGGACGGAGCGACCGCCCTCTTCCTCAACTACTCGGCGGTCCGCGACGCGACCCCCCAGCTCCTGGCGCTGGCGAAGAAGCAGGGCGTGCGCCGGGTGGTCCTGCTGTCGTCCGCGGCCGTCGAACGCGCCCCCGCCAACCCGATCGCCCAGCTGCACCGCGCGCTGGAGGAGGCCGTGGAGGAGTCCGGTCTCGACTGGACCTTCCTGCGCCCCGACATGTTCGCCGTGAACACCATCCGCTTCTGGGGCGGGCAGATCCGTGACCACGGCGTGGTCCGCGCCGCCTACGGCGACGCCGCGCTCGCCCCCATCGACGAGCGGGACGTCGCGGCGGTCGCGGCGACCGCGCTGACCGATCCGTCCGCGCGCCACGTGGGACAGCGGTATCCGCTCACCGGACCCGAGGCGCTCACCCAGCGCCGCATGGTCGAGCTGATCGGCGCCGCCCTCGGCCGGCCGCTGCGCTTCGAGGAGATCACCCGGGACCGGGCGGTCGCCGAGATGGCCGGGCTCGGCGTGCCCGAGCCGGTCGCCGAGGGACTGCTCACCATGCACGAGGGATTCACCCGCGAGCCCATGCCCGTGGCCCCGCCGACCCACCTCATCACCGGAAAGCCCGCCCACACCTTCGCGCAGTGGGCCCGGCTGCACGTGTCCGACTTCACCGCCGACAGCACCGCCGCCTGAGGGTCCTCCCCTCGCGGCAGGCCGCCCCGAAAGGAAACAGGAACACGGATGAATCGACGTACGGTCATCACCGGAATGGCGGTGCGCACACCCGGTGGTGGCAGCACCAAGGAGTTCTGGGACCTGATCAGCAACGGCCGGTCCGCCACCCGTGTCATCACCCGCTTCGACCCCTCGCCGTACCGGTCCCAGGTGGTCGGTGAGTGCGACTTCGACCCGCAGCTGGAGAACCTGACGCCCCGGGAGATCCGGCGCATGGACCGGGCCGCGCAGTTCGGCGTGGTGTGCGCCCGCGAGGCGCTCGCGGACAGCGGGCTGGACACAGCCGACCTGGACCCGGCGAAGGTCGCCGTCAGCGTCGGCAGCGCCATCGGCTCGCCGACCAGCCTGGAGCACGAGTACCGCATCCTGTCCGACGGCGGGCGCCACTGGGAGGTGGACGAGGCCTACCTGTCGCCGCACATGTTCGACTTCATGGTGCCGAGCGCCATCGTCAAGGAGGTCGCCTGGGCGGTCGGCGCCGAGGGGCCCGCGATGATGGTCTCCGACGGCTGCACCTCCGGCATGGACGCCATCGGGCACGCCCGCGACCTGATCACCGAGGGCAGCGCCGACATCGTCGTGGCGGGCGGCACGGACGCCTCGATCTCACCGATGGTGGTGGCCTGCTTCGACGCGATCAAGGCCACGACCCCGCGCATCGACGAACCCGAGCGGGCGTGCCGCCCGTTCGACCGGACCCGCAACGGATTCGTCCTCGCCGAGGGCGCCGCCATGCTGGTCCTGGAGGAGTACGAGCACGCCCGCCGCCGCGGCGCCCGGGTCTACGGCGAGGTCGCCGGCTACGCCACCCGCTGCAACGCGTACCACATGACCGGCCTCAAGACCGACGGCATCGAGATGGCCGAGGCCGTCCGGCACGCCCTGGACGAGGCCCGGGCCAACCCCACCGACGTCGACTACATCAACGCCCACGGCTCGGGCACCACCCAGAACGACCGCCACGAGACCGCCGCCTTCAAGCGCAGCCTGGGCGAGCACGCGTACCGCACGCCCGTCAGCGGCATCAAGTCGATGATCGGGCACTCGCTCGGCGCCATCGGCGCCATCGAGATCGCCGCCTGCGCCCTCGCCCTGGTCAACGACGTCGTACCGCCGACGGCCAACCTCCACGAACCGGATCCCGAATGCGACCTGGACTACGTGCCGCTGACGGCGCGTGAGGCACGGCTCGACACCGTGCTCAGCGTGGGCAGCGGGTTCGGCGGCTTCCAGAGCGCCGTCGTGCTGCACGGCCCGCGGAAGGCGGCGGCATGAAGCGCGCCGTCGTGACGGGGATCGGGGTGGTCGCCCCCAATGGCCTGACCACCGAGGACTTCTGGGCCGCCACGCTCAAGGGGCGCAGCGGCATCCGCGAGGTCGAGTTCGGGGACACCCGCTACTCGGCCCGGTTCGGCGGCCGGATCACGGACTTCGACGACAAGCGGCACATCCCCAGCCGGCTGCTCCCGCAGACCGACCGGATGACCCGGCTCGCGCTGTACGCCGCCGAGTCCGCCTTCCGCGACGCCGAACTGGACCCGGAGGCCGTCGCGGGCTACGGCAGCGGCGTCACGCTGTCCAACGCGGCGGGCGGATTCGCGCTCAGCCACCGGGAGTTGAAGAAGCTCTGGGGCGAGGGCCCGAAGTCGGTCAGCGCCTATCTGTCCTTCGCCTGGTTCTACGCCTGCAACAGCGGCCAGATCTCCATCCGGCACGGGCTGCGCGGACCGAGCGCCGCGCTGGTCGCCGAGCAGGCCGGCGGACTCGACGCGATCGGCTACTCGCGGCGCAGCGTGCGCCGCGGCACCCGGATGGTGCTGACCGGCGGCGTCGAGTCGGCACTGGACCCGTGGGGCTGGATCTCGCACATCTCCAGCGGCCGGGTCGCCCGGCCCGCCGCAGCCGACCGGGCCTTCCTCCCCTTCGGTACCGACGCCGCCGGCTACGTCCCCGGCGAGGGCGGCGCCGTCATGGTGCTGGAGGACAGGGACGAGGCCGACGCCCGGCGGGCGCCGCGCCGCTACGGCGAGATCGCCGGCTACGCGGCCACCTTCGACCCGGCCCCCGGCACCGGCCGGCCGCCCGGTCTGCGCCGGGCCGCCGAGAACGCCCTCGCCGACGCCGGGCTGGCCCCGGCCGACATCGACGTCGTCTTCGCGGACGGCGCCGGCAGCCCCGACCTCGACCGGGCCGAGGCGGAGGCGATCAGCGCGGTGTTCGGCCCCCGTGCCGTACCGGTCAGCGTGCCCAAGGCACTGGTCGGCCGGCTCTACGCGGGCGGCGCCCCGCTGGACGTCGCCACCGCGCTGCTGTCCATCCGCGACGACGTGATCCCGCCGGTCCCCGCCGCCGTCGAGCCGGACCCGGAGTACGGCATCGACCTCGTCGTCGGCGAGCCGCGCCACGTCCCGGTGCGCCGGGCCCTCGTCCTGGCCCGTGGCCGGGGCGGCTTCAACTCCGCCGTGGTGGTCACGGCCGCGGCCTGAACCCTCGCACACCCGTCCCACACCAGAGACAGGAGACACCATGTCCGCGTCCGCTCCCGAACTCACCGTCGACAGCCTGCGCGCCATCCTCATCGAGGTCGCCGGCCAGGACGAGTCGTTCGACGCCGACACCGACATCGCCACCCTGACCTTCGACGAGCTGGGCTACGACTCGCTCGCGCTGATGGAGCTGTCGGCCACCATCGAGCAGCGCTTCGGCGTCGCGATCGACGAGGAGGAGCTGTCCAAGCTGTCCACGCCGGAGGCCCTCGTCCTGTTCGTGAACGGCATGCTGGCCGAAGTCTCGTGAAGCTGCCCGCACCGCTCGGCCTCGCCGGGCACACCTGGTACCCACCGGACCGCGACCTCACCGCGGACGCGGTCCGGGAGGGCCGGGTCGACGCCAAGACCGCCCGCGAACTCGGCTACGAGGGGCTGCTGCTGTCGGCGGACACGGCACCGCCGGACATGGCGGTGCGTGCCGCCCGGCCCCTCCTCGAACGCATCGGCTGCCCGGCGGACGCCCTGGGCACGCTGTTCCACGCCAGCATCCACTACCAGGGCCACGACATCTGGTCGGCGCCGCACTACATCGCCCGCGAACTCGGCACCGGCGCCCAGCCCGTGGGCCTGCTCCAGCAGTGCAACGGGGGTGCCACCGGCATCGAACTCGCCGCGACCGCGCTGCTCGCGGACCCGGAGTGCGGGCCGGGCCTGGTCACCACCGCCGACCGCTTCCAGCCGCCGGTGTGGGACCGCTGGCTCGGCGACTTCGGCATGGCCGTGGGCGACGCGGCCACCGCGGTCGTCGTCCACCGCGGCGAGTACCCGGCGGACCTCCTGCTGCACGCCACCGGCACGGTGTCGGTGCCCGAACTGGAGGAGATGCACCGGGGCAACGACGCCTTCAACACCGCGCCCCTGGAGCACAGCCCGGTGATCGACGTCCGGCGCACCAAGCGGGCGTTCATCCGGCGCCACGGCATCGACCGGTTCTACAAGGCGGCACACCAGGGCGTCCGCCGGGCCGTGGCGGAGAGCCTCGCGCACGCCGGCCTGGAACCCGACGACCCGCGGCTGCGCTGGGCGGTCCTGCCCCGGCTCGGCAAGAAGGCGATGGAGGAGGCGTACATCCCGCCCCTGGTGCAGGTCACGCCCGCCGAACTGCTGGACCTCGGCACCCCCACCGGCCACCTGGGCGCCGGCGACCTCAACGCCTCGCTCACCCAGCTGGCCCGCGAGGAGCGGCTCGCGCCGGGCGAGTTCGCGCTGATCCTCAACAGCGGCGGCGGGTTCACCTTCAGCAGCTTCATCGTCGGACGGCCCTGAACGGCGGCCGCCGCCCGGCCGCCCGCACCAGCCTCCGGCACACCACCGAGCTTTCCGGCACACCACCGAGAAGGGAACACACCCCATGCCCGTGGGAATCCTCCGGGTCGGCGGACACACACCCGCCGAAGTCGTCAGCAACGAGCGGATAGCCGAGTGGAGCGGCACCACCCCCGACTGGATCGCCGAACGCACGGGCATCCACGAGCGGCGCTACGCCGACCCCGGCACCACCACCTCCGACCTCGCGGCCCACGCCGTGCGCCAGATCTTCGCCGAGGCCCCCGACGCCCCCGAACGCATCGGCGGCATCATCGTCGCCACCTGCACCCCGGACGTGCCCCAGCCCGCCACCGCGGCCGTCCTCCAGCAGAAGCTGGGCCTGCGCGACGTCCTCGCCTTCGACATCAACGCCGTCTGCAGCGGTTTCCTCTACGGCCTCACCCTCGCCGACGGGCTGCTGGGCCGCGGCGCCCAGCAGGACCAGCTGCTCCTGGTCGGGGCGGACAAGTTCTCCACCATCATGGACCGCGGCGACCGGCGCACCGTCTCGCTGTTCGGCGACGGCGCGGGCGCGGTGCTGCTCGGCCGGGTCCCGGACGGCTACGGCCTGCTCGGCTCGCGGCTGGTGTCCAACGGGGAGCTGCACCACTACGTCGGCGTGGAGGCCGGCGGCACCCGCACACCGCTGGACGAGGCCGCCCGCGCGGCCGGCGACCACCTGCTGCGGATGGACGGCCGGGCGGTGAAGGACTACGCGGTGACCACCATGCGCAAGCTGGTCGAGCAGGTCCTCGACGACACCGGGCTGTCCGTCGACGACATCGACCGCTTCGTCTTCCACCAGGCCAACACCCGGCTGCTGGAGTCCTTCGCGGCCGACCTGGGCATCGACCCCGCGCGCGTCCCGCTCACCGCGCCCCGCCTCGGCAACACCGCCGCCGGCTCCATCCCGCTCACCCTGCGGGCGACGGCGGACGAGCGGCCCCTGCGGCGCGGCGAGCACCTGCTGTTCGCGGCGGTGGGCGGCGGCATGACGGCCGCGGCCACGGTCCTGCGCTGGTACTAGCCGGGACCGGACACGAAGGACACGAGGGCGACAGGGAGAAGGACGACATGCGTCTCGCAGGCCGTGTGGCCGTGATCACCGGCGGCACCAAGGGCCTCGGCCTGGCCATCGCCACGGCCTTCCTCACCGAGGGGGCCCGGGTGGTCTGCGCGGCCCGCCACCCCCACGACATCGGCAAGCTGGAGGCGGAGGCACCCGGCCGTGTGCTCTACCGTCCCACGGACGTCGCCGACGAACGGTCCGTACAGGACCTGATGAACGCGGCGGCGGAGCACTTCGGCGCACTCGACGTGCTCGTCAGCAACGCCGGCACCAGCCGGGACGGCAAGATCGTACGGCTGGGGCTGGCCGAGTGGCAGGAGACCGTGGCCACCAACCTCACCGGCACCTTCCTGTGCGTCCGGGAGGCGGCGCGACACATGACGGAGCGGGGCGCGGGACGGATCGTCACCGTGTCGTCCAGCCTGGCCGGACGGGTCGCGCTGGGCGCGTCCGCCTACAGCGCCACGAAGGCGGCGGTGGAGATGTTCACCCGCACCGCCGCGGCCGAGCTGGGCCCCAAGGGCATCAACGTCAACTGCCTGTCGCCCGGCTACGTGGACGAGGGCATGGGCAAGCGGTTCTCCGCCGACCCGGCCGTCTGGGACGCGCACAAGTCCCGGCTGTCCCTGGGCCGCATGGGCCGGGCCGAGGAGATCGCGGACGCCGCCGTCTACCTCGCCGGGCCGGAGAGTACGTACGTCAACGGGCATGTGCTGGAGGTCAACGGTGGCCTCGCCTAGCCAGAACAGACCGGAAGGGACGATCGTGACAGGCAAGACCGAGGAGCGGCTCGAGGAGCTGGGCGACGGTGTGTTCGCCCATGTCCAGCTGGACGGCGGCTGGTGCCTGAACAACTCCGGCATCATCGTCGGCTCCGACTCCACCGTGGTCGTCGACACCGCCGCCACCATGCGGCGGGCCGCCCTGCTGCGCGACACGGTCGCCAGGCTGTCCCCGCGGCCGGTGACGACCGTGGTCAACACGCACCACCACGGCGACCACTGCTTCGGCAACTGCGTCTTCGGGCCGGAGACGTCGATCGTCGCCCACGACCTGGCGCGCACCGAACTGGACGCCGGCGGCCTGGCCCTGACCAAGCTGTGGCCGGACGTCGACTGGGGCGACGTCCGCCTCAGGCTGCCCGACCTCACCTTCCCGGAGCAGATCACCCTGCACCAGGGCGGGCACGAGATCCAGCTGATCCACGTCGGCCCGGCGCACACGACGAACGACATCGTGGCGTGGCTGCCGGGCCCGCGCGTGCTCTTCGCCGGGGACGTGGTGATGAACGGCGCCGCGCCCTTCACCCTCATGGGGTCCGTGCAGGGCTCCCTCGCCGCGATCGAGCGGTTGCGCGCGCTCGGTCCGGAGGTGATCGTGCCCGGCCACGGCCCGGTCGGAGGGCTGGAGCTACTGGACGCGAACGCCCGGTACCTGCGGTGGATCCAGCGCCTGACCGCCGCCGGCCGGGCGGCGGGGCTGACCCCGCTCGCCGTGGCGCGCACCGCCGACTTCGGCGAGTTCGCCGACCTGATCGACGGCGAACGCATCGTCGGCAACCTGGTGCGCGCCTACGCGGAGGCCGCCGGCGGCGCACTCGGCGAGACCCTCGACGTCATGGCGGCCTTCGGGCAGATGATCGAGTTTCATGGAAGCACCCCGACGTGCTTCGCCTGAAGCTCCCTCCCGCGGCGGACGAACAGCGGCCACACCGTGTCGTCCTCCAGCGCCGGGTCGTTCACCAGGATCGCCTGGCGCAGCGCGGCCATGGCGGGCAGCGGGTCCAGCCCGAACTCGTCCGCCATCCGCGCCCGCAGCTGGTCGCACTGGGCCAGGGCCCGGGTGCGCTGCCCGCAGCGGTAGAGCGCGATGATGTACAGCGCCTGCAACCCCTCGTGCGAGGGGTGCTCGGTGGTCAGCCCGGCGAGTTCGCCCAGCACCTGATGGTGCCAGCCGAGCCGCAGGTCGATCTCGATGCGCCGTTCCAGGAGCATCTTGCGGGACTCCTCCAGGCGCGTGACCTCGGCGGACAGCCGCGGCCCGGTCTGTACGTCGGCGAAGGCGGGCCCCCGCCACATGTTCAGGGCGGCCGTGATCCGCGCGTGCGCGGCGAGACAGTCGTTGGCCTGCGCGGCCTTGTGGCCCTCGGCGGCGAGCCGGTCGTACTCGGCGACGTCGAACCGTCCGGGTCCGGCGTCCAGGAGATAGCCGCCGCCGTCCCGGCGCAGGACGTCCTTGGGGTCGACCCGCTCCCCGGTCGCCGACGTCGCGGCGCCGATGAGCCGGCGCAACTGCATGACGTAGGTGTGCACGGTGGTCGAAGCGGTCCGCGGCGGACGGTCGTCCCAGAGTTCCGAGATGATGACGGAACTCGATACGACATTTCCGTTGGATGATCCGAGAAGGGCCAGAAGGGTGCGGGGCTTCGCTGCCTTCGGAACGGCATTCTCGCCATTGTTCAGGACGGTGAATGGGCCTAACGCGAAGATATCCACGAAAGAGTCATCCTCTGGTTCGAATTGCGGGCGAGGCAGTCCCCGTTGACTGCTTTGCTGTTCATCCTTCCTGGACGGATTATCGAGGAAACGGAATCTCCGGTCCCGTAAAACCGTGACTTGACGGAACGATAGTTGCCTGTAGGCCTCATCCGTCCCTCCTACGCTGTCAACCGGGTCTGGAGTCCGTATGGAGCTGCGCTGGGCCGCAACGGCGCCTAATGATCGTGACGGGCCTGCGGATTTCGTCGTAAAGAATCATCGGAATGTGGTCTTGAGGGAGGCCGGGCATGTCCACTCCGGTCGATAGGCAGACGCGGCTGATAAAGGACTTCAAGGAGGTGATGAGCCACTGGGCGAGCGGCGTGACGGTGGTCACGACGGCCGGACCGACCGGGCGTCCGCACGGTTTCACGGCCAGCTCCTTCACCGTGGTGTCACTGGACCCGCCGACCGTGCTGGTGTGCCTGGACCGGGCCGCGGACTGCGCCCCGGCATTCGCCGCCGCCGAGTGGCTCGCCGTCCATATCCTCGGCGCCGGCCAACGCGACATGGCGGGCCGGTTCGCCCGCAAGAGCCCGGACAAGTTCGCCGGGCTCGCCACCGAACCCGGCCGGTCGGGCACACCCCTGCTGCCCGACGCCGTCGCCACGCTGGAGTGCCGGACGGTACGGCGGCTCCCGGTGGGCGACCATCTGGTGCTGTTCGCCGAGGTCCACGACGCCCGTACGGCGGGGGAGGAGGAACCGGCCGGGGACCGGCCGCTGCTCTACCACCGCCGCGCCTTCCACGCCCTGGGGCACGGCGCTTGAGCGGGGACCACCCCCGCTCCAGGGCTGCTCCTGACCGGGTCCATCACCGGCTGCCAGCCTCGGGGCATGCGATCAATCGCCTTTCTCCTGCCGGGCCAGGGTTCGCAGAGCCCCGGCATGGCGACCCGTCTGTACGCGCACGACGAGGTGTTCGCCGCCGCGATGGACGAGTTCTTCACCGCACTCGGCGACAGCGGCCGGCGCCTGCGCGCGGACTGGCTGTCCGCCGACCCGGACCTGCCCATGGACCACGTACTGCGCTCGCAGCCCCTGCTGTTCGCCGTCGACCACGCCTACGCGCGCCTGCTGCGCTCCTGGGGGCTCGCCCCGGCCGCCCTGCTCGGGCACAGCATGGGCGAGGTCGCGGCGGCCGTACTCGCCGGCATCCTCGACTTCACGGAGGCGGCACGGCTGGTCTGGTGGCGCTGCGAACGCCTCGTCGACGCGCCCGCGGGCGGCATGCTGGCCGTCGCCGCGTCCGCCGACGCGGTACGGCCGCATCTGCGCGGCCAGGTCGTCGTGGGCGGGGTGAACGCGCCGAAGCAGACCATCGTCGCCGGCCTGCGGCACACGCTGGACGAGGTGGCCCGGTCCCTGCGCGCCGACGGCGTCACCGTCGCGGCCGTACCCTCGCAGACGCCCTTCCACAGCCCGGCCCTGGACGGCTCGGTACCGGCCGCCCGAGAGGCCTTCGCGCGGATCACCCGCCGCCCGCCGGCCGTGCCCGTCGTCTCCTGCTACACCGGTGCGCCCCTGAGCGACGCCGAAGCCATGGACCCGGACTACTGGGCCCCGCAGCCGGCCCGGCCGGTGCTGTTCTGGCCGGCGCTGGAGACGCTGCTCGCCTCGGGCGACCACGTGCTGGTGGAGACCGGGCCCGGTCAGGTGCTGACCCGGCTGGCCCGCCGCCACCCTGCCGTGCGCGCCGGGCGCAGCAGGGTCGTACCGCTCGCACCGGCCCGGCCGGGCGAGGAGGTCGCGACGCTGCTGGCCGCCCGGGACGCCCTGGCGGCGGCGGAGGCGAGCGCGGTCGGCGGCTGAACCCCCGCCGCCCCGCATCCACCCGACCACATCCCCGTACGGCCTCGCCGTGCCGGCCCCGGCGCCCGCGGCGAGGAGAGACATGTTCCCACTCCGGAGGTTGATCATGAGAGCAAGAACCCGTGCCGGTATCGTCGCCGTGGCCGCCGCCCTCGGCCTGAGCACGGTCTGGTCCGTCAGCGCCGCCGGCGAGGACGGCCGCCCGACGAGCAGGGCCCACAAGACCGGTACCGCCCCGGCCGAGATGCACCGGCTCGACTTCCTGCTGGGCTCCTGGAGGTGCCCGACCACGGTCACGGCGCCGGGCTCCCCCTCGGAGACCAGCGTGGTGGTCGGCACCATCAAGCCGGTGCTGGGCGGCGCCTGGTACCAGTGGGACGCGCTGCGGCTGCCCAACGAGCAGATGCCGAACAAGGCGCTGTCCCGCTGGATGATCGGCGGCTGGAACGCCACCGACAAGACCTTCACCGCCCTCTACAACGACGACCGGGGCACCTACGGCGTGGAGCACACCGAACCGGGTGCCGCGACGGACGGGCATGCCCGGTTCACCGGCCAATACACCATCGCGGGAAAGAAGTTCACGTTCATCGACGAGTTCACGAAGATCAGTGACGACCACTTCCGTGACGTGATCTCCGCCAAGGACGCCGAGGGCAAGATCGTCCCGGCGGGTTCCGTGGAGTGCTACCGCCGCTGAACCGGCGGACATCCCGACACGGCGCTGCGGCCGGCCCGGTGGCCGGCCGCAGCGCCTTTCGTTTGTGCCGCGCGCGGCGGACTCAGTAGTTCCCGAGCCCGCCGCACACGTTGAGCGCCTGCGCGGTGATGGACGCCGCGACGTCCCCGGCCAGATAGCCGACCAGCCCGGCCACCTCCTGCGGGGTCGTGTAACGGCCCAGCGGGATACGGGTGTTGAAGCGCTCCAGCACCTCGTCGGCACCGATGCCCCACTGCTCCGCGTATCCCTCGCGGACGTGCACGGCCATCGGCGTCTCCACGAACCCGGGGCAGACGGCGTTCACGGTGATCCCGGACTTGGCCAGTTCCAGGCCGAGCGCCTTGGTGAAACCGACCACGCCGTGCTTGGAGGCGGAATAGGGAGCGGCGAGGACGACACCCTGCTTGCCGCCCGTGGAGGCGATGTTGATGATGCGGCCGAGGCCCTGCTCCAGCATCCCGCCGGCGGTCAGGGCCTCCCGGGTGATGCGGAAGACGCTGTTGAGATTGGTCTCGATGACGTCCTCCCACAGCTCGTCCGGGATCTCGGCGGTCTTCCCGCCGCCTCCGCGCCCGGCGTTGTTGACCAGCAGGTAGAGCGGTCCGAAGCGGTCCCGCGCGGCACGCACCAGGCGGCGGACGTCCTCCTTCGAGGTCACGTCGGCCGCGATGCCGTCGACGTCGAGGCCGCGGCCCCGCAGCTTGTCGGTGACCGCGGTGACGGCGCCGCCGTCGCGACCGCACAGGAAGACGGAGTAGCCCTGCTCCGCGAGGAGTTCCACCACGGCGAGACCGATCCCGCTGGTCCCGCCGGTGACGAGGGCGGCCCGCCGTGCCTGTCCGTCGGACGCTGTGGCCATATGTCATCCACTCCTTGGGTGAGAGGTCTCTGCACCCTCAGGTGTATGCCGGGCTGCTGGCGGCCTTCTGGAGCCGGTGTCCAGCGGGCCCGGGCCGGTCCGCGGGACGTGGGCGCATCGGTCGGACCGCAGGGCGGACCGTGGTCGTGGCCCCGTCGATGGCGCTGTCGTCCCTCACCGCTCGTGGTGTCCGTGCCGCCCGGTCATGTGGGCGAGCACCTGCGCGGCGCCGTCCGGGGCGAAGGCGCTCGCGATGCCCTCGGCGGCTCCCTCGGCGGCCGTGGCGGAGCGCGGCAGGAGGACCTTCTCGTACGCCATGACGGCCTGGTCGACGTCGGGGTGCTCGACGAGGGCGCGGGCGAGGTCGGCGCCGTCGAGCATGGCGAGGTTGGCGCCCATCCCGGAGAAGGGGGACATGAGGTGGGCGGCGTCACCGAGGAGGGTGAGGCCCGGCGTGTGCGGCCAGGCGTGCGGGACCGGCAGCGCGTACAGGGGGCGGTTGACGTAGCCGGTGTCGGTCTCGGTGACGAAGCCGAGCAGATCGGGGCTCCAGCCGGCGAACCGGTCCAGGAGGGCGTCGCGTACGGCGGCGCGGTCGGCCGGGTCCAGGCCGGCCCGCCGGTGCCAGTCCTCGGCGGTGCGCATGCCGACGTGGACGCGGATGTGTCCGCCGCCGGTGCGCTGGGCGATGAGGCCCAGGTTGTCGGCCAGGGCCATCATGGTGCCGTGGCCGGTGAGCCCGGCGAGGCGGGGGTGGCGGCGGTCGGCGTCGTTCAGACCGGTCTCGACGAAGGTGACCCCGGTGTAGCGGGGTGTCGCACCGGACAGCGCGCGCCGCACCGCGGACCAGGCGCCGTCGGCCCCCACGACGAGGTCCGCGTCGGCTGTCGTGCCGTCGGCGAAGTGCAGGCGGTGGGTGCCGTCGCCGAGGGGTGCCACGGCGGTGAGCTTGTGGTCCCAGTGGACGGTGCCGGGGGCGAGGGAGTCCAGGAGAAGGCCGCGCAGCCGGCCGCGGTCGATCTCCGGGCTGCCGCCGGGGGAGCCGCTCCCGGCCGGTCCCGCGTCGCCCCCTGCCGGGACCG
>NZ_MUMF01000178.1 GCF_002155905.1 Streptomyces tricolor
CCCACCGGACCCACCGGACCTGCCGGTCCGACCGGTCCCGTCCATCGCCTCGGCACGCTCGTCGTCCAGCGGCGCGTGCAGCAGTACCCGGGCGGCCCGGCGGCCCGAGGCGTCGAGCACCTCCAGCCGCCAGCCGGCCACCTCGACGGTGTCACCGGCGGCGGGTATCCGGCCCAGCTCGGTGGCGACCAGGCCGGCCAGCGTCTCGTACGGCCCCTCGGGCACGCGCAGACCCACGCGCGCGAGCTGGTCGGTGCGGGCGGCGCCGTCCGCCGCGTACAGGGCCCGGCCCCGCTCGTCCGCGCCGGCGGGGGCGAGGTCGGGCGTCTCGTGCGGGTCGTGCTCGTCCCGCACCTCGCCGACGACCTCCTCCACGATGTCCTCCAGCGTGGCCACGCCGGCCGTACCGCCGTACTCGTCGATGACGACGGCCATGGTGCGCCGGCCGCCGAGGCGGTCCAGCAGCCGGTCGACGGTCAGGGACTCGGGCACCAGCAGCGGCTCGCGCATGATCTGCGCGACCGTGCGGTGGCGCCGCTGGTCCGCGGGGACGGCCAGCACGTCCTTGATGTGGGCGGTGCCGACCACGGAGTCCAGGCTGCCCCGGTAGACCGGGAACCGGCTCAGACCGGTGGCCCGGGTCGCGTTGGCCACGTCCTCGCAGGTCGCCTGGGTGTCCAGGGCGACGACCTGGACGCGCGGGGTCATCACGTTCTCGGCCGTGAGGTCGGCCAGGTTCAGCGTGCGGACGAACAGCTCGGCGGTGTCCGGCTCCAGCGCGCCCTGCTTGGCGGAGTGCCGGGCGAGGGCGGCCAGCTCCTGCGGCCCGCGCGCGGAGGCCAGCTCCTCGGCGGGCTCGATGCCGAGCCGGCGTACGCAACGGTTCGCGGTGTTGTTCAGGTGAGTGATGAAGGGCCGGAAGACCGCGCTGAACAGGCGCTGTGCGTTGCCCACCCGCTTGGCCACGGCCAGCGGCGAGGAGATCGCCCAGTTCTTCGGCACCAGCTCGCCGACGACCATCAGGACCACCGTCGACAGGGCCGTGCCCAGCACCAGCGCGACCGAGCTCGCCGTGGTCCGGGACAGCCCCATCGCCCGGAACGGCCCGGCGAGCAGCTTGGCGATCGACGGCTCGGCGAGCATGCCGACCACCAGGTTGGTGACGGTGATGCCGAGCTGGGCGCCGGACAGCTGGAACGTCAGGTTCCGTACGGCCTTCAGGGCGCCCCCGGCACCCCGCTCGCCGCGCTCGGCGGCCCGCTCCAGCTCGCCGCGTTCCACCGTGGTCAGCGAGAACTCCGCGGCCACGAAGGCGCCGCACGCCAGCGAGAGCAGGATCGCCACCAGAAGGAGGAGCACTTCGGTCATCGGTTCACCCCCGTCCCAGGATCGGACAGGGCAGGGGAGTACGCGCGGTGTCGCGGACTGGGAGGCTCGCCCATGGGCGGACGCTCACAACCTTTCATAGAGGACCGAGTGCTCCCTCAAGGGTAAAGGATGAGCAAAGAACCTCTCGGATCTCAGTCCGTGAGCGGCTTGACCCAGCGCCGCCACTGCTCCTCCGGCCCGTACCCGGCCGCGTGCCAGGCGTGGTGCGCGGTCTCGTTGCGGACCAGCACCATCGCGTCCGCGCGCCGTCCCCCGAGCCGTACGAAGCGCTCCTCGGCGGCGGCCAGCAGCGCCGAGCCGATGCCCTGCCGCCGCCGCTCCGGGTGCACCGCGAGCCGGTACAGATGGCACCGCCAGCCGTCGAATCCGGCGATCACCGTGCCCACCAGCTCGCCGTCATGCTCCGCCAGGATCAGCGCCTCGGGGTCGCGGCCGACCAGCCGCTCCACCCCGGCGCGGTCGTCGCTGATGCTGGTGCCCTCGGCGGCCGTCCTCCAGAAGGCGAGGACGGAGTCGAGGTCGTCGGGTACGGCGGCACGGAGGCGTAGATCGGTCATGTGGTGATCATGATCCCGGGGGTCCGCGCAACGCCCGGGATTCCATCATGCGGACTCGTCCTCACGCAGCCGCTCCATGACCGGCGCGAACGCCTCCATGAACGGCTCCAGCACGGTCAGGTACGAGAACCCGAACCGCTCCCGCTGCGCCCGCACCTTCGCCACGACGTCCTCCAGCGGACCGGCCAGCACGATCGGCAGGGCCAGCGCCTGCTCCACGGTCAGCCCGGGCTGCCGCTCCAGCAGCGGCTTCAGCGCCGACTCCGGGTCGTCGGTGACGGCCACCAGCTGGATGAGCAGGTTCAGTTCCGCGGGCTCGGCCCGGTCCGTGGCCAGCGCGCGGTAACGGGCCACCCGCTCGTCCAGCTCCTCGGCGCTCAGCGGGTCCAGCGAGCCGGGGGTCTTGCCCGGCCGGGCACCGGTGAAGGCCGCGATGTCCGCGCGGTCGGCGGTCAGCCGCAGCATCCGGTCGCCGTTGGCGCCGATCAGCACCGGCACCCGGGACTGGGCGGGCCGCGGCTGGTGGTCCGCGGAGCCGAGCAGCCGCTCCAGCTCCGCCACCGTGCGCTCCAGATGGTCCACGCGCTCGCGCGGCGAACCGTACGGCAGCCCGGCCGCCTCGTGCTCCGCCTGCACATAGCCGGTCCCGAGGCCCAGTTCGAGCCGGCCGCCGGTCAGCGCGTCCGTGGTCGCCACCTCGCGGGCCAGCAGCGCCGGGTTCCAGAAACCCGCGTTCAGCACGAAGGTGCCGAGCCGCGGCCGTTCGGTCGCCTCCGCCGCGGCGACCAGCGCCGGGAACGGCGCCACCATGCCGAGGTGGTCGGGGACCAGGAGCACGTCGTACCCCAGGTCCTCCGCGCGACGGCAGGTGGCGCGCCACTCGGCGGCGGGCGCCGGAGTGAGCAGGTTGACCCCGAAGCGGAACGGACGCGTCATGAACTCTCCCCGATGACGGACGACTTGGAGCCGGTCCGGACGACCTGGCTCCGGACCGATTCCATCATGTCGGCCGCGTCCGCCCGCGCCGGCACCTGCCGCAGGCGCGCGCCCCGACCGGGGCCCCTCCCCGGTCCCGTCCGGCGGGCACGAGGCAGCCGGCGACCGGTTCAGGGAGCGGGACGCGTGCGTACCCGGCGGCAGGGCCCTCAGGCGGTTCCTACAGGGAGACCGGGAGCTTGAGGAGGCCGCTGATGACATGGCCGGCCCTGGGCACCGGGGTGCCGGCCAGCTCGATGTCGGGGAACTTCCTGAGGACGGCGGGGAGGGCCACCTGGGCCTCGATACGGGCGAGGGGCGCGCCCAGGCAGTAGTGGACGCCGCCGCCGAACGACAGCGGCGGTGCCTCCTGCCGGTCCAGGATCAGCTCCTCCGGGCGGGAGAACACCTTGGGGTCGCGGTTGCCCGCCCCGATCACGGCGATGACCGGCTGCCTGGCGGCGAGCTTGACCCCCGCCACCTCGATGTCCTCCTCGGCGGTCCGGTTCGGCACGAGCTGGATGGGCGAGTCGTAGCGGATCAGCTCCTCGGCCGCCGAGACGGCGAGGTCCGGCTCGGCGCGCAGGCGGGCCGCCTGCTCGGGGTGCCGGAGCAGGGCGACCAGCCCCTTGGACAGCAGGCCGCTGCTGGTCTCGAAGCCGGCCACGAGCAGCAGCGCCGCCATGGTGACCAGCTCCCGGCCGGTGAGCTTGTCGTCCCCCTGGGCGGCCACGATCACCGACATCATGTCGTCCTGCGGGTGCTTGGCGCGGTCCTTGGCCAGACGGGTGAAGCATTCGCCCATCTCGACCGCCGCCCGGTCCGCCCGCTCGACGGTGGCCGGGCTGATGTCGTCCAGGACCAGCGTCCAGTCCCTGGCCAGCGACTGGAACATGGCCCAGTCGCTGGACGGCACGCCGAGCAGGGCCGCGACCACGGCGATGGGCATGGGCAAGGCGAAGTCCTCGACGAAGTTCACGGTGCCCCCGGGGAGGGCGTCCAGCAGGTCCGCGGTGATCCGCTCGACCACCGGGCGCATCCGCTCCACCCTGGCGGGGGTGAAGGCCGCCGAGACCAGGCGCCTCAGACGGGTGTGCTCCGGCGGGTTGAGGAACAGCATGCTCTCGAACATCAGCTGCAGCGACGGGCGGTCCCGCCAGTCCGGCCACCCCGCGGCGGCGAGTCGGCGGCCGGGGTGCTTGGTGAGCCGGTGGTCCTGAAGGAACGCCCGCTGCTCGGCATATCCGCTGATGAGGACGGTTCCATCGGGCGCGGTGACCACCGGGCCCAGCTCGCGCAGTTGTGCGTAGAGGGGATAGGGGTTGGCCCGGCCGGATTCGGAATACATCTTGTCGAGCACGTCAGTGATGATCTGCGACGTGTCGGTGCCGCTCGTCGACCGTCCGTCGAGAGGTGCCATGGCAGTGATCCCATTCGCTTGGGGCGAAGGAGTACGTGGACAGGCGGCAGGAAAATGCGTCGCACGGGCTGGTGCCGCGCAAGGTCCCCCGTCGCCGCCGACTCCTCGAACGTCGTGCGCTTCCCGGCCGGCCTGATCTCTCCCCCGTCCGTGCCGCCGAGAAGAACTCATCATCGCCGGGGGAGCCTGACGCAGCCCTGAAATCCCGCGTCGCCGGATGACAGACGCCCCCGTGCACCGGCCCTCGGCGCTTGAGAAAGCATACGGCCGACTGTACGCTCTTCTGCATGGAGCAACCCGTCCTCACCGAGGCGACCGACCCGTTCTGCCTGGACCAGGCGGATGCCGTGGCACAGCTGACCGGGGCCCCGTGGGGCAGGTACGCCGTCATCGGAGACAGCCTCTCGGCGGGCACCGGCGACCCCACTCCGGGCTACCGGGACCAGGGCTGGTCGGACCGGCTCGCCGGGATCCTGCGGGAGGTCCGGCCGGACCTGGAGTACCTCAATCTCTCCGAGATCGGGGCGACCACCGCCCGGACGCTCGAAGCCCAGGCGGCCCGCATGGTCGCGTTCGCCCCGGACCTGCTCCACGTGCCGTGCGGGGCGAACGACATCGTGCGGCGCAAGCCGGACTTCGACGAGATAGAACGAACGCTTCGTCAGATGTACGACCTGGCGAAGGGGACCGGCGCCCTGCTCACCACGTTCACGCTCGGCAGGGCGTATGTCGTCCCGGTCTTCCCCGACTGGCCGGAGCGGATCGCCGCGGTCAACGAGATCGTGCGCGGGCTGGCTTCCGAGTACGGCGCCCTCGTGGTGGACATGTGGGACCACCCCGTCAACGACCGCGACAACCTGCTCAGCGAGGACCGCATCCACTTCTCGACCTCGGGCCAGGCCGTCATGGCGGCCGAGATGGTCAAGAAGCTGGCCGGTTCCCTGGGGCGCACCACATCGGCGTGATCATGCACTGCCAGACCCAGACGGATAAAGAGGTCTCTTATCGTGGCAAGTAGTCAGCAAGCGGTTAGCCAGCCGAAGGTGGCGGCGAAAGCTGACGCCATTCCATGGATGACGATGTCCGTGGTCTTAGCCGCCCTGTTCATGGCGGTCCTCGACTCGTTCATCGTCGTGGTCGCCGACCCCTCGATCGTGGCGGACCTGCACGCCTCCGACAGTGATGTCCAGTGGGTCCTGGCGGGATATCAGCTGAGCTACGCGGTCTTCATCATCACCGCTACGCGCCTGGCCGACATGCTCGGCCGCAAACGGATCTTCCTCTTCGGCGTGATCCTGTTCACCCTGGCCTCCGTCGCCTGCGCGATGTCGCCCAACGCGGGCAGTCTGATCGCCTCGCGGGTCGTCCAGGGGCTGGGGGCCGCCCTGATGGTTCCCCAGGTGTTCGCGTTCGTCACGGTGCTGGTCCCGGCGGCGAGGCGGCACAGCGTGTACGGCGCGGTCGGCATCGTCATGGGTATGGCCACCATCGGCGGACAGGTCATCGGCGGTCTCCTGATCGGCGCCAACCTCTTCGACTCCGGCTGGCGGATGGTGTTCTGGGTGAACGTGCCGATCGGCATCGCCCTGCTCCTGCTCGCCCTGCGCTATGTGCCGGAGACGGGCTCGGCGACCACCCGGAAGCTGGACATGCCCGGCGTCCTGGTGCTCAGCGTGGCCCTCTTCCTCCTCGTGCTCCCGCTGATCCAGGGACAGGAGGCAGGCTGGCCGGCGTGGGTCTGGGCGTGCTTCGCGGGCAGCGCGGTCGCGTTCGGCCTGTTCGTCGCGATCGAGCGGAGCCTGGAACGGCGGGACGCGGATCCGCTGGTACCGCTGACCCTGTTCAAGCAGCGCTCGTTCTCGCTCGGACTCATCCTCGTCCTCGCCCTGTACGCGCTGATCTACTCGTACTACCTGGCCCTGTCGGTGACGATGCAGCAGGGCCTCGGCCTGTCGGCGCTCGGCGCGGGCCTGGTCCAGGCGCCGGCGGCCACCGCGTTCTTCGTGTTCAGCATGGTGGCGAGCCGGATCATCCCGAAGTACGGACGACGTGTCCTCGAGGTCGGGGCGATCATCCTGGCGATCGGTTACCTGGCGACCGGCATCCTGCTGGTGTCCGGCCCGCGGATCACTCCGCTGCTCGTCATCCCCACCCTCGTCCTGCAGAGCGTCGGTGGCGGACTGGTCATCACGCCCGCGCTGAACACGGTGCTGAGCCGCGTGAAGCCGGAGTCGGCCGGTGTCGCCTCCGGGGTCCTGTCCACGGCCCAGCAGTGTGGCGGAGCGTTCGGTGTCGCCGTCATCGGAGCGATCTTCTTCAGCTCCTTCCACCCCGCGGAGGACGGCAGGGTCGCCGCCGCCGGGCACGCCTTCGCCGTCGCGTCGTTCGGGGTGCTGGTCTTCGCCGTCATCGCGGGCATCGTGGTCTTCCTGCTGCCGAAGCGGCCCGCGACCCAGAGCTGACCGCGAGGCGCACCCGTCGGGTCAGGGCGGGGCCGCGGACGCCCCGGCCATAGCGACGTCCGGGCAGGTCGACTGCCCGGACGTCCGCTTGTCGGAACAGGTTCGGCACGAGCCGCCGATCAGCTGTCGCCCGGCTCGTCAGGCCGCCAGGCGACCCCCAGCGCACAGTAGGAGGTCGGCAGCGCGGGACCCTTCTCCGGCAGCAGCACCCGCCGGTGCGGCCCCAGGCGGAACCCGGCGGCCCGCAGCGCGGCGACCGGCTCCCGGGACAGATGGCAGCCGCCGGCCAGCACCGGCCACACCGTCCGGTCCAGGGCGTGCTGGGTCAGCGTCATCACCCGGCCGCCGCCCCGCCCGTGCTCGAAGAACCGCACCTCGCCGCCGGGCCGGAGCACCCGCCGTACCTCGCCGAGCGCCCGCTCGACGTCCCGCACGCTGCACAGCACCAGCGACAGCACGGCCGCGTCGAACGCCTCGCTCTTGACCGGCAGGGCCTCCGCCGTGCCCGGCACCACGTCGACCGGCACCTCGGCGCGCACCGCGGCCCGCAGCGCCAGCTGCCTGAGCAGCGGCTCCGGTTCGATCGCGACGACCTCCGCGACCGTCCCGGGGTAGTGCCGGAAGTTCAGCCCGTTGCCCGCGCCGATCTCGATCACCCGCCCGGACAGCCCGGCGAGCAGCCGCTCCCGCACCCCGGCCATCCCGAGCCGGGACTCGGCGCCCACGCTGAGCCGGGCGTAGGAGCGGGCGAAGAGCGGATGGTGGACGGGGCTCCGCGCCGGCCGGCCGGAGCGGGTGGACAGCAGCCGCATGGCAACCTCCCTGGACAGCTCGGTCCTGGGGAGAGTGTCCCCCGGGACGCACCGGCGCACCCGCGCGGACGGCCACAGCCCTGCTCCGCTTCCGCATCCGGCCGGCTCCCGCCGCTGTCGACCAGGGGCCGATGAGCCTCCAGCCGCGGCGGGACTCCACCGAAGCGGCCGTGTGCGGCAGCCTCCCCACCTCGGCCCCGAGGTCCTGGCAGCAGGCGAAGGTGCCGGACCCGTACCGCTGGATCGCCTCGACCGCCGGTGCGAGCCGCGCGTCCCTCCGTGCCTGACGGTCACCCACCCGCACGGGGCCGTGGGGTGGGTGGCGTCGCCGTACGTCGCCGCACGGGCACAGGGGCTACGGCGCCGACCGGATCCGGAACGCCTCCGCGTCCCAGGTGCCGTCCAGCCGGGGGGCGAGCCAGCCCGGGGCCGCGGTCCGGAACTCCGCGGGCGGCAGCGCCCCGGCGCCCGCGGGCAGCGCGCCCAGCAGCGGGGCGTCCGCGACCTCCGGCAGGTCGGCGACATTGCAGCGGGCGGCCAGGTCGGGGGCGCCGGGCCAGCTGCCGATCACCACCCCGGCCGGCTCCAGCCCGCGGCGCCGCAGTTCGCGCGCCGTCAGCTCCGTGGCGTTGAGCGTGCCGAGCCCCGCCTGCGCGACCACCAGCACCGGCGCGCCCAGCAGCCCGGCCGCGTCGGCCAGCGTGCCGCCGGCCGCGTCGAACCGGACGAGCAGCCCGCCCGCCCCCTCGACCAGCACCAGATCGTGCTCGGTGGCCAGCTTGGCGGCCCGCTCGGCCACCTCGTGCGGATGCACCGGTGCCATCCCGGCCCGCCGGGCCGCCGTGCCCGGCGCCAACGGCTCGGGGAACCGGGCGAGTTCGGCGGCCGTGACCGGGCCGGCGAGCCGCGCGACCTCGTCGGCGTCCCCGCGCTCGTCCGGCCGTACGCCCGTCTGGGCGGCCTTCAGCACGGCCACCGAACGGCCGGCCGCGAGCGCCGCGGCGGCGACGGCGGCCGTGGTGACGGTCTTGCCGACTTCCGTGCCCGTTCCCGTGATCACCAGTACCGGCATCTCATCCCTCCCGCGCCGCGGCGCACACCGCGCGCGCGATCCGTGCCACGTCCTCGCCCGAGGTGACGTACGGCGGCATCGTGTAGATCAGGTCGCGGAACGGGCGCAGCCACACGCCCTCCCGTACCGCGGCGTCGGTGGCGGCCCGCATGTCGACCGCGTGGTCGAGCTGGACGACCCCGATGGCGCCGAGGACGCGGACGTCCCGCACCCCGGGCAGCCCGAGCGCCGGCGCCAGGCCCTCGCGCAGGCCCGTCTCGATCCGCTTGACCTCCGCGAGCCAGTCCTGCCCGAGCAGCAGCTCGATGGAGGCACAGGCCACGGCCGCCGCCAGCGGGTTGCCCATGAACGTCGGACCGTGCGCGAGCACCGGCACCTCGCCCCGCGAGATGCCGTCGGCGACCCGCGCGGTGCACAAGGTGGCCGCCATCGTGAGATAGCCGCCGGTCAGCGCCTTGCCCACGCACATCACGTCCGGTGTGACGGCCGCGTGGTCCGCCGCGAACAGCGCGCCGGTGCGGCCGAAGCCGGTGGCGATCTCGTCGAACACCAGCAGCACGTCGTGCGCGTCGCAGGCCTCGCGCAGCACCCGCAGATAGGCGGGGGAGTGGAAGCGCATCCCGCCGGCGCCCTGCACCACCGGCTCCACGATCACCGCGGCCAGCTCGTCCGCGTGCCGCGCGATCAGCTCGCGCAGCTGCTCGGCGTACGACTCCTCGTACGCGGCCGGCGGCGCGTCCGCGAACACCTGACGCGGCAGCACCCCGGTCCACAGCTCGTGCATCCCGCCGTCGGGGTCGCACACCGACATGGGGGTCCACGTGTCGCCGTGGTAGCCGCCCCGCCAGGTCAGCAGCCGCTGTTTGCCCGGCCGGCCGAGCGAACGCCAGTACTGCAGGCACATCTTCGCCGCGACCTCGACCGACACCGACCCCGAGTCGGCCAGGAAGACATGCTCCAGGCCGTCGGGTGACATGTCGACAAGGTGCTTGGCGAGCCGGACGGCGGGCTCGTGCGTGAGCCCGCCGAACATGACATGGCTCATCCGGCCCAGCTGCTCGCGCACGGCCTCGTTGAGGACCGGGTGGTTGTAGCCGTGGATGGCCGACCACCACGACGACATGCCGTCCACCAGCTCGCCGGAGCCGTCGGCCAGCCGCAGCCGCACCCCGCTCGCCGCCGCCACGACGAGCGGCTGCGCGCGCCCCGGCATCGGGCCGTAAGGGTGCCACACGTGCCGCCGGTCCAGCTCCAGCAGCTGCGGCACGTCCAGCTCAGGCATTGGGCGCGAGGTCCGTTCCGGCGCCGCGGCGGCGGACCGCCACGAGGTCGGTGCGCGGCTCGCCGGCCGCGGGGACGGCCGCCGTACCGCAGACACCGCCGCCCTCGTGCGAGCCGCAGCCCGCCTCGGCGTGCGAGCCGCAGCCCGCGCCCTCGTGCGACCCGCAGCCCGCCTCGGCGTGCGACCCGCAGGCGCCGGCGGTCCCGGCCCGGTGCTCCGGCAGCGTCACCTGGTCGGCGCCCTCCACCTCGAAGCCGGCGTCCGCGATCATCTCCAGGTCGGCCTTGCCGGCCTGGCCCTCGCTGGTCAGGTAGTCGCCGAGGAAGATGGAGTTGGCCAGGTGCAGCGCCAGCGGCTGCATCGTGCGCAGATGGACCTCACGGCCGCCCGCGATGCGGACCTCCACGTCCGGGCAGACGAACCGGACCATCGCCAGGATCCGCAGGCAGCGCTGCGGGGTGAGGTTCCACTCCTTGGCCAGCGGGGTGCCCTCGAACGGGATCAGGAAGTTCACCGGCACCGAGTCCGGGTCCAGCTCGCGCAGCGAGAACACCACGTCGACCAGGTCCTCGTCGGTCTCGCCCATGCCCGCGATCAGACCCGAGCAGGCGGACAGACCGGCCGCGTGTGCCTTCTGCACCGTGTCCACCCGATCGGCGTACGTATGGGTGGTCGTGATGTCCCCGTACGTCCCCTCGGACGTGTTGAGGTTGTGGTTGTAGGCGTCCGCGCCGGCCTCGCGCAGCCGCTCGGCCTGGCCGTCGGAGAGCAGACCGAGGCAGGCGCACACCTCGACGCCCTCGTTCTGCTCCTTGATCGCCTTGATGGTCTGCGAGACCCGGTCCACGTCCCGGTCCGTCGGGCCGCGCCCGCTGGCCACCAGGCAGACCCGCTTGGCGCCGCCCGCCAGGCCCGCCGCGGCGGCCTGGGAGGCCTCGTCCGGCTTGAGCCAGGTGTACTTCAGGATGTCGGCCTTGGAGCCGAGCCGCTGGGAGCAGTAGGAGCAGTCCTCCGGGCACAGGCCCGACTTGAGGTTGACCAGATAGTTGAGTTTCACCCGGCGCCCGAACCAGTGCCGGCGCACCTTGCCGGCCGCGGCCACCACGTCGAGCAGGTCGTCATCGGAGGTGGCCAGCACGGCGAGCGCTTCCTCGCGGGTCGGCAGCTCGCGCCGAAGCCCCTTGTCCACCAGCGTGTTCAGCAGGTCCATGAGGTCCGATCCTGTCCTACGGGACCGCCCCGGGCCAAGGAGACTTCACACAACAGAGCCGGTTCACCGTGTGGGTATTGCCACACCCTGGGCGGCAGGTCGTACCGCTAGGGTCTGTCCGCTACCTACAAAAGCACCGGAGGAACCATGGTGTTCGGCTGGATCGACGAGCAGGCCGAGGCGCGCCGCCGCGCGGGCCTCGTCCGCACCCTGCGCCCGCGCCCCGCCGACTCGCCGCTGCTGGACCTGGCGAGCAACGACTACCTGGGCCTGGCCCGCCATCCGGAGGTCACCGCGGCGGCGGCCGAGGCCGCCCGGACCTGGGGCGGCGGCTCCACCGGGTCCCGGCTGGTCACCGGCACCACCGCCCTGCACACCGAGCTGGAGCGGACGCTGGCCGCGTTCTGCGGGTTCGAGGCGGCCCTGGTGTTCTCCTCCGGGTACGCCGCCAACCTGGCCGCGGTCACCGCGCTCGGCCCGCACGGCTCGCTGATCGTCTCCGACGCGGGCAACCACGCCTCCCTCATCGACGGCTGCCGGCTCGCCCGCGGTGACCGGCAGGTCGTCGGGCACGCCGACCCCGAGGCCGTGCGCAAGGCCCTGGCCGCGCACGCGGGCCCGGCGATCGTCGTGTCCGACACGGTGTTCTCCGTCGACGGCGACCGGGCCCCGCTGGCCGCACTGGCGGCGGCGTGCCGGGAGCACGGCGCGGGACTGGTCGTGGACGACGCGCACGGGCTCGGCGTGCTGGGCGACGGCGGCCGGGGGGCGCCGTACGCGGCCGGTCTCGCGGGCGCCGAGGACGTGGTCGTCACGGCCACCCTGTCCAAGTCGCTGGGCAGTCAGGGCGGCGTGGTGCTCGGCCCGGCCCGGGTGATCGAGCACCTCGTCAACGCGGCCCGGACGTTCATCTTCGACACGGGCCTGGCGCCGGCGGCGGCCGGTGCCGCGCTGGCGGCGCTGCGGCTGCTGGAGCGTGATCCCGAACGGGCGGCGCGGGCCCGTGCGGTGGCCGCGGAACTGCACGCACGGCTGACCGCCGCGGGTCTGGAGGCGGTGCGTCCGGACGCCGCGGTGGTCTCCGTGCGGGCTCCGTCCCCGGAGCAGGCGGTGCGCTGGGCGGCCGACTGCCGTACGGCAGGCCTGGCCGTGGGCTGTTTCCGCCCTCCCTCCGTGCCCGACGGCATCTCCCGGCTGAGGCTGACCGCCCGAGCGGACCTGTCCGGGGCGGAGATCGAACGCGCTGTACGGGTCATCGGCGAAACGCGACCGTGAGTCGGCGTGACACGGCCGTGCGTCGCACGCAATCGGAATCGAGGAGAGGATGATCGATTCGATCAGGCGATGATCACATTCTGGTCACTCTGAGCGGTGCCTGATCGGTGTCCGGTCAGAGCGCGGCGACGAAGCCCGTCCAGCTCCCGGGGGAGAAGAGCAGGGCGGGTCCGGCCGGCTTCTTCGAGTCGCGCACGGCGAGCAGTCCGGCCGCGGGGCCGGAGCGCGGCCGTGCCGTCTCCACGCAGTTGTTCGCTCCCGTGCTGTAGCTGCTGCGCAGCCAGTCCGCGCCGTGCAGGTCGGTACTGGCAGGGACGTTCCGAGGCAGTGCTGACATGGTGCCTCCTTACGCGCCGTCACCTATCCCGGCGATGTAGTCCAACGAATCCTCGGGGGAAAGGGCGTGGAACTGAAGGGTGTTGAAGGCCTCGGTGTAGGCCATGAGGTCTTCTTTCCGTTCCAGGTAGAGGCTACTCGTCAACTGGTCGAGAACAACCACGTCCAGATCAGAAGTGCTCGGAAATGAGAAGATAACGAAAGGCCCGGTGAGGCCGACATGCGCCCCCGCGCCGAACGGCAGCACCTGGAGCCGTACCTGGGGCAGGCGCGCGGCCTCCATCAGCCGTTCCAGCTGCCGGGCCATCACCCCGGGGCCGCCGACCTCACGGCGCAGCACCGCCTCGTCCAGTACGGCGCTCAGCACCAGCGGCGGATCCGAACGGAGCACGTCCTGCCTGGCCAGCCGGACCTCGACCAGCGTGTCCAGGCGCTCCTCGTCCAGGTCCTTCACGGCCGCCCGGGTCACCGCGCGGGCGTACTCGGCCGTCTGGAGCAGCCCGGGCACGACCGTGGTCTCCAGCGTGCGCATGGCGCTGGCCTGCGACTCCAGACTGATGAAATCGCGGTAGGTGGGCGGCAGCACCCCGCGGTAGGCGTGCCACCAGCGGTGCCGGCCGCCCGCGTCCTCCGCCCCCGCCAGCATCAGCAGCACCTCGCGCAGGTGCCCGTCCCGCACCTGGTAGGCGTCCAGCAGTAACCGCAGATCGGCCGGTTTCACGCCGCTGGCACCGGTCTCGATCCGGCTCACCTTCGACTGGTGCCAGCCGACCAGCCGGGCCGCCTCACCGCTCGTGAGCCCAGCGCCGGTACGCAGCGTGCGCAGCTCGGCGCCCAATTTGCGGCGCCGCACCGCCGGACCGTTCTGCATGGGCTTCTCCTTACTCCTTCCGGGCCGCCCAAAAACGGTCTCGCGTCGCAGAGTTCACCGCTTCGGGCGACAGATATATGCATATCTTGGTGGATCGCCCCCCGTGACCGGCCCGTTGATGGCAGTCTGGCGAACAAGCACCAGTCCGGGACCGTACTCGAACCATCCGCCGTTTGTCGGACCGCGGTTCCGTGGGAAAGGGACGACGTCGCCATGGCAGACCATTTGGAAGCATCCGTCACTCTGCCGAGCGATCCCGCCTCGGTCTCCGCCGCCCGCTCCTACGTCGTGGGCACTCTCGCGGAGTGGGGCCTGCCGTCGGACACCGAGACGGCCGACACCGTCCGGCTCATCGTCTCCGAACTCGCCACGAACGCCGTACAGCACACCTTCGGTCAGTCACCCACCTTCACGGTCGACATCGCCCTGCACCATGACGAACACCTGCGCATCGGCGTCACGGACAGCCATCCCCGCTTCCCGAAGAGACTGCCCGCCGCCGTCCAGCAGGACAACGGGCGCGGCATGGTCATCATCCGCTGGCTCACCGCGGAGTGCGGCGGCAGACTCCGCATCCGCCCCACCCGCGAGGGCGGCAAGACGGTCTCCATCGAACTGCCCTGGTCCCTCCCGGCCGCCCCGGTACCCGCGGGCCAGGAGCCCTAGGGTCGGTGCCCCGAAGCCTGTGCCGCCCGCCCGAACGCTCCCCGCAGCAGCGCCCGGAAGGCGTCCGCGGCCGGACTCGTCTCCTCGGCGCGGTACGCCACCGAGATCGTACGGCGCAGCCGCCCGTCCTCCAGGGGCCGTACCCCGACCGGCGTCGTCGCGGTCCGTGCCACCATCTCCGGTACGACGGCCACCCCCAGCCCGGCACTGACCAGCGCGCACACCACGGCGTAGCCGGGGGTCGGCACCAGCAGCGCCGGCGTGGCACCCGCCTCGGCGAGCAGCGCCTCGATCTCCCGCCGGGCCGGATGGTGCGGCGCCATGCTGATCAGCGGCTGCCCGGCCAGCTCCGCCAGCGGCAGCCGGGACGAGGCACTGCCGAGCGCGTGCCCCGGGGCCGTCACCAGCACCAGTTCCTCCACCAGCACCGGCTCCAGCCGCACCGCCGCCGGCACCGGCACGGGCTCGGCCGGATGGTAGGTGTGGGTGAGCGCCAGATCCACCTCGCCGGCCGCCACCGCGGCGACCCCGGACGGCGGGTCGTAGTCCGCGACCGAGAGCCGTACGTCGGGATGCGCCCGGCGGAACGCGCTCAGCGCCGGCGGCAGCAGATGCACCCCGGCGGTCGGGAAGGTGCCGAGCCGCAGCGCGCCGCCGGTGAGCCCGGTCAGCCGCGCCAGTTCGTGCCGGGCCCGCTCCAACTCGTCGAGCACCCGGCGGGCATGGGCCACCAGCACCTCGCCGGCCTCGGTGAGCCGGGCCCCGCGATGGTGGCGCACCAGCAGCGCCGTGCCGGCCTCCCGCTCCAGCTTGGCCAGCTGCTGGGAGAGCGCGGGCGGCGTGTAGCCGAGCCGGTCCGCGGCCGGGTGATCGAGCCGGCCTCCGCGACCGCCACGAGCGCGGCGAGCCGAGTCGGGTCGTACATGTCCCCAGGCTAAAGCGTTGCTTAAGGCCGGCCAAGCCAAGCCGACATACCTGCTGAAGGCTCGGGCGGGGCAGGCTGGGCGGCATGGACGGACAGCTCATCGCCTTCACCGGGATCGCCGCCGGACTGGTCGCCATGCCGGGCGCCGACTTCGCCGTGGTCGTACGCAACGCGCTCGTCTCGCGCCGGGCCGGCGCCGTCTGCGGGCTCGGCATCGCGGCCGGGCTCCTGGTGCACACCGCCCTGGCGGTGGCCGGCGTCGCGGCCGTCCTGGTCGCCGTGCCCGCGCTGTTCCACGCGCTGCGGCTGCTGGGCGGCGCCTACGTGCTGCAGCTCGGGGTGCGCACCCTGTGGGGGCTGCGGCGGTCCGCCCCGGCCCCCGAGGAGGCCACGGCCGAGGCCGCCCACCCGCTCCGGCAGGGCTTCGTCACCAACGTGCTCAATCCGAAGGCCTCGCTGACCTTCCTGAGCCTGCTGCCGCAGTTCGTGCCCGCGTCGAGCCCCGCCCTGCCCCGGACCCTGCTGCTCGCACTGATCGTGTGCGCGCTGGCGCTGGGGTGGTTCCAGCTGGTCGCCCTGCTGGTGGAGCGGCTCGGCAGGTGGCTGCGCCGGCCCCGGGCCGCCCGTGGGCTCCAGGCGGGCACCGGGGTGGCGCTGACGGTCCTGGGAGCGGCCCTGCTGCTGGAGCCGCTCCCGGGCTGACGACGGGTCAGCGGACCCGGCCGTACCAGACGCTCTTCGTCCAGATCTTCTGGAGCTTGACCACGTCTCCGGTCTTCGGGGCGTGCCAGATCTTGCCGTGACCGGCGTAGATGCCGACGTGGTAGACGTAGGAACCCGAGTGGAAGAAGACCAGGTCGCCCGCCTTGCGGCTCCTGGCGGAGATGTGGCGCGTCTTGTTGTACTGCTGCGCGGCGGTGCGCGGCAGCTTCTTGCCCGCCTTCTTGAAGGAGTAGAGCGTCAGCCCCGAGCAGTCGAACCTGCGCGGCCCGGTGGCTCCCCACGCGTAGGGGGCACCCTTCTTGGAGGCCGCGACCTTGAGTGCTTTCGTCGCCGTGGTCGCTGCCGATGCCTCGGTGGCGAGACCGGGCACCGCGATCGAGCCGCCCACGGCGGCGAGGGTGAGTGCCGAGGCCGTGCCGGCCCGGGCCATCAGCGACGGGACACGATTGAGCGCAGTCATGCGCAACCCTTCGTCAGCCGCCTGTGAAGGATGACCTGTCGGATTCGGGCTGGCGAAGTTGCCCGGCCGCGTTGCCGCGGCTTCACCCCAAGGATCGCTCGGAACCTGACGCCCGTCCGTGTCGAACGAACATCCGTCCCGGCGACCCGCCTTGCTTGGGTCCTCCACTCCTGCCGATCCACTCCTGTCGACCGGTCATCCGGGCGGCGGCAGGACTCGGCGTCCGCCCGGACCGCCCCGCCGCGGTGGCGGGGGCTTGTCGTCAGTCAGGGATCTTGTCTCACGACTGTCCGAAAATCCCAATGGAACCGGGGATTTGTGGCGTTACTCACCACTCACCCGTTCGGGTGGACACTGCTCCGTTCGAGCCTCCGTCAGGTTCCGGACGTAGCCCCCGACCTGGGGCGAAGCGCTTTCCGGCGGCCCCCGGACCGACGAGTCGCGCAACTCGGGAGGCCCGGAAAACGATCTGGATGTACACCGGACGGCGGTACGTCGTTCGGGCCGTTTCAAGTCCCGTCCGAACGGCGCGTGTCGACGCCCGGGTGCCGCCGGGCCGGACGGGCGTCCGCCTCAGCCGACGCCGTCCGGCGGGAGCGCGACGCGAGCGGCCCGGCGCTCGCCGTCCAGCACCCGCAACGCCCGTGCCAGCGTGTCCCCGTGCAGCTCCGTCTCGCCCCGCTGATGCATCAGCGCGAGCGCGTCACGCAGCTCTGCCGCCTTGCGCACCAGGGCCTGCGCCGCACGCAGACCGCGGTAGGTCTCCCCGTGCCGGGCCGGGTTGATACGGCCGAGCAGGTCGACCGCCTCCAGGTAACGGTCGATCACCTCGCCCTCGGCGCGGGTCAGGGCGGGCAGCGGCGGAAGGTCCGGCAGCATGAGCGGCTCACCTCGCGTCCGGTGCGCCGGGCGTGTCCCGACGGCTGGGCACGATGGCGTCCACCAGACCGTAGGCGACGGCGCCCGCGGCGTCCAGGATCAGGTCACGCTCCAGGTCCGCGTAAACCTGCTCGGCCGCGCGCCCTGTGTGCCGGACGAGCATCTCCTGGAGCGTCGCGCGGATCCGGGTCAACTCCTCGGCCTGGATGAACAGGTCGCTGGGTTGGCCGCGCACCGGCTCGGGCAGCGCGGGCTGCTCGATCACCATGCGGGCACCCGGCAGGGTGAACCGCTTGCCCGGGGCGCCGGCCGCGAGCAGCACCGCGGCCGAGGCGGCGGCCTGCCCCAGGCAGTAGGTGGCCACGTCACAACTGACGTACTGCATCGTGTCGTAGACCGTCGCCATGGCGTCGAACGAGCCGCCCGGCGAGTTGATGTACAGCGTGATGTCCCGGTCCGGGGCCGCGTGTTCCAGGTACATGAGCTGCGCCGTCACATCCTGCGCCGCCGCGTGGTCGACCGGCGTGCCGAGGAAGACGATCCGGTCCTCGAAGAGCTTCGCGTACGGGTCGAGGGTGCGCACGGCGCTCCCCGCGCGCTCGGTGAACTCGGGCAGGACATGGCGGGCGGACGGTCGGGACATGGACATACCCCTCCTCAGGACGAGACCCCGATGGGCTCGGGTTCTGTAAAAAATGTACAGGACGTACGTGACGTTATGATGGGGGTATGGCCTACGAGATTCCGGTGACGCAAGCCAGGGCTGAACTCGCCGACCTGATCAACCGCGTCGTGTACGGCGGTGAGCGCGTCGTCGTGACCCGCCACGGCAAGCCGCTGGTCGCGCTCGTCTCGGCCGCCGATCTCGAACGGCTCGACGCGCTGGAGGAGCCGGCCGAGGAGCAGGTCATCAGTTCGGTGTCCCGGGTCCGCGAGGCCGGGTCCGTGCCGCGCGAGCAGCAGCGCTTCGGGATCGCGGCGGAGCACCGGCGGCCGGGCGCGTCCTGAGTCGCTCTTGCTCCAGAGGAGCCCATCGGCCGGTCATGGGCCGATCAAGGTCTGGTTAACGTCGTTGAAACTCCGGCGTTCTAGCCTGCCGATCCACGCCACCAGGGGTTTTTCTGCCCGGATTGACGACACTCCGGGGATTTGTCTGTGTGTTACACCTATCCCCGTCAGGGTGGCTGCGGCAACCGGACCCCGCACGGTCCGGGCAAGGACGGTGAGGTGGGACGTGCAACTGACCCCGCACGAGCAAGAGAGGCTGCTGATCCATGTGGCGGCCGACGTGGCCGAGAAGCGCAGGGCCCGCGGGCTGAGGCTCAACCACCCCGAAGCGGTCGCCCTCATCACGTCGCACATCCTGGAGGGCGCGCGGGACGGCCGCACGGTCGCCGAGCTGATGTCCTCCGGCCGCAAGATCCTGACCCGGGACGACGTCATGGACGGGGTCGCCGAGATGATCCACGACGTGCAGGTGGAGGCCACCTTCCCGGACGGCACCAAGCTCGTCACCGTCCACGAGCCGATCATCTGAGGGGGGCCGCCGTGATTCCCGGAGAGATCCTTTTCGCCGACGACCCCGTCCCCTTCAACACCGGTCGTGAGGTCACCCGGCTGAGCGTGCTCAACGCCGCCGACCGCCCCGTCCAGGTCGGCTCCCACTACCACTTCGCCGAGTCCAACCCCGGCCTCCGGTTCGACCGCGCCGCCGCCCGCGGCAAGCGGCTCAACGTCGCCGCGGGCACCGCCGTCCGCTTCGAGCCCGGCATCCCCGTGGAGATCGAACTCGTGCCGCTCACCGGCGCCCGCATCGTGCCCGGGCTGCGCGGGGAGACCGGAGGTGCCCTCGATGCCTGAGATCTCCCGCGGCGCCTACGCCGACCTGTTCGGCCCCACCACCGGGGACCGGATCCGGCTCGCCGACACCGACCTGCTGATCGAGATCGAGGAGGACCGCTCCGGCGGCCCCGGCGGCGCCGGCGACGAGGCCGTCTTCGGTGGCGGCAAGGTCATCCGCGAGTCCATGGGCCAGTCCCGCGCCACCCGCGCCGACGGCACCCCCGACACCGTGATCACCGGTGCCGTCGTCATCGACCACTGGGGCATCGTCAAGGCCGACGTCGGCATCCGCGACGGCCGCATCACCGCCCTCGGCAAGGCCGGCAACCCGGACACCATGGACGGCGTCCACCCGGACCTCGTCATCGGCCCCGAGACCGAGATCATCGCGGGCAACGGCCGCATCCTCACGGCCGGCGCCATCGACGCGCACGTCCACTTCATCTGCCCCCAGATCGCCGACGAGGCGCTGGCCTCCGGCGTCACCACCCTGGTCGGCGGCGGCACCGGCCCCGCCGAGGGCTCCAAGGCCACCACCGTCACCCCCGGCCCCTGGCACCTGGCCCGGATGCTGGAGGCGATGGAGTCCCACCCGGTCAACGTCGGCCTGCTCGGCAAGGGCAACACCGTCAGCCACGAGGCGATGCTCTCCCAGATCCGCGGCGGCGCCGTCGGCCTGAAACTGCACGAGGACTGGGGCTCCACACCGGCCGTCATCGACGCCGCGCTCACCGTCGCCGACCGCACCGGCATCCAGGTCGCCATCCACACCGACACCCTGAACGAGGCGGGCTTCGTCGGCGACACCCTCGCCGCGATCGCGGGCCGGGGCATCCACTCGTACCACACCGAGGGCGCCGGCGGCGGCCACGCCCCGGACATCATGACGGTCGTCTCGCAGCCGAACGTCCTGCCCAGCTCCACCAACCCGACCCGGCCCTTCACCGTCAACACGACCGAGGAACACCTCGACATGCTGATGGTGTGCCACCACCTCAACCCGGCCGTCCCCGAGGACCTCGCCTTCGCCGAGTCCCGGATCCGGCCCTCCACCATCGGCGCGGAGGACATCCTCCACGACCTCGGCGCGATCTCGATCATCTCCTCCGACTCCCAGGCCATGGGCCGGGTCGGCGAGGTGATCCTGCGCACCTGGCAGACCGCGCACGTGATGAAGCGCCGCCGGGGCGCGCTGCCCGGCGACGGCCGCGCCGACAACCACCGGGTACGGCGCTACGTCGCCAAGTACACGATCAACCCGGCGCTCGCCCAGGGGCTCGCCGCCGAGACCGGCTCCGTCGAGACCGGCAAGCTCGCCGACCTCGTGCTGTGGGAGCCGGCCTTCTTCGGCGTCAAGCCGCTCCTCGTCCTCAAGGGCGGGCAGATCGCGTACGCGCAGATGGGCGACGCCAACGCCTCCATCCCCACCCCGCAGCCGATCCTGCCCCGCCCGATGTACGGCGCGATGGGCCGCGCTCCCGCCGCCAACTCCGTCAACTTCGTGGCCGGTCCGGCGATCGAGGACGGGCTGCCGGAACGGCTGGGGCTCGGCAAGCGGTTCGTGGCGATCGAGTCCACGCGCGCGGTCACCAAGGCCGACATGCGCGAGAACGACGCCCGGCCGGACGTCCGGATCGACCCCGACAGCTTCGCCGTGCGCATCGACGGCGAACTGGTCGAGGCCACACCGGCCGCCGAACTGCCCATGGCCCAACGCTACTTCCTCTTCTGAGGGCCGGCCGATGACACGGGCAGCACTGCTCGTCCTGGCCGACGGCCGCTTCCCCGCCGGAGGGCACGCGCACTCCGGCGGGGCGGAGGCCGCGGTCAAGGCCGGCCGCATCACCGACGCCGCGACCCTGGAGGAGTTCTGCCGGGGCCGGCTGCACACCGCCGGGCTGGTGGCGGGGGCGCTCGCCGCGGCGGCCGTGCTCGGCGCCGACCCCGGCGAGCTGGACGCCGCGGCCGACGCCCGCACCCCGTCCCCGGCCCTGCGGTCCGCCGCGCGGCGCCTCGGCCGGCAGCTGCTGCGGGCCGCGCGCGTGACCTGGCCGTCCGCCGAACTCGACGACGTGGCCCGGCGGTTCCCGAAGGGCGCCCATCAGCCGGTGGTGCTCGGCCTCGCCGCCCGCGCGGCCGGACTCGCACCCGAGGACGCGGCCCACTGCGCGGCGTACGAGAGCGTGAGCGGACCGGCGACGGCCACCGTGCGGCTGCTGAGCCTCGACCCGTTCGACGCGACCGCCGTGCTGGCCCGGCTGGCACCGGAGCTGGACCGCGTGGCCGACTCCGCCGTGGAGGCGGCGCGGAGGGCGGCGCGCGATGGGGCCGACGCCCTGCCCGCCGCCTCGGCACCCGTGCTGGAGGTCATGGCCGAGGCACACGCCGCGTGGCCGGTACGGCTGTTCGCGTCCTGACGTTCCCCCTCACCC
>NZ_MUMF01000018.1:0-296 GCF_002155905.1 Streptomyces tricolor
GCACCTTCTCCAGCGCGGCCAGCGCGGACCGCAGCTCCTCCGCCGTGATGGTCAGCGGCGGCGCCAGCCGGATCGTGGAGCCATGGGTGTCCTTGACCAGGATCCCCTCGCGCATCAGACGCTCGCTGATCTCGCGGCCGGTGCCCAGCGCCGGGTCGACGTCCACGCCGGCCCACAGCCCGCGCGAGCGGAACCCGGTGACGCCCTTGCCGGCCAGCTCGGTCAGCCCGTCCCGCAGGATCACCCCCAGCTCGGCCGCCCGGCGCTGGAACTCCCCGGTCTCCAGCAGCTCGACC
>NZ_MUMF01000018.1:317-27788 GCF_002155905.1 Streptomyces tricolor
CGCCGCCCAGCGCCTTGCCCAGCAGCAGCACGTCCGGGACCACGTCCTCGTGCTCGACGGCGAGGGTACGGCCCGTACGGCCGAGGCCCGACTGGATCTCGTCCGCGATGAACAGGCAGCCCGCGCGGCGGGTCAGCTCCCGCACCCCGGCGAGATAGCCGTCGTCCGGGATGATCACGCCGGCCTCGCCCTGGATCGGCTCGATCAGCACGGCCGCCGTGGTGTCGTCGACCGCCGCCTCCAGCGCGGCCAGGTCGTTGTACGGCACGATCCGGAAACCGGGTGTGAACGGGCCGAAGCCGGCACGGGCCGTCTCGTCCGTGGAGAAGCTGACGATGGTCGTCGTACGGCCGTGGAAGTTCTCCGCCGCGACGACGATCGTCGCCCGGTCGGCGGGGACGCCCTTCACGTCGTACGCCCATTTGCGGGCCACCTTGATGCCGCTCTCCACCGCCTCCGCGCCGGTGTTCATCGGCAGCACCATGTCCAGGCCGGTCAGCTCCGCGAGCCGTTCGGCGAACTCGGCCAGCCGGTCGTTGTGGAAGGCGCGGGAGGTGAGGGTGAGCCGGTCCAGCTGGCGGTGCGCCGCCTCGACCAGCGCCGGGTGCCGGTGGCCGAAGTTGAGGGCCGAGTAGCCGGCCAGCATGTCGAGGTAGCGGTTGCCCTCGACGTCCTCCACCCAGGTGCCCTCGGCCCGGGCCACGACCACGGGCAGCGGGTGGTAGTTGTGCGCGAGAACCGGCTCCTCCGCGCGGATGAGGTCGTCGGACGTACGGGGGCGCGCGGGTGCGGTCATCAGCGGATCTCCTGGGTGCAGCACTTGATGCCACCGCCGGCCTTGTGGAACTCGGACAGGTCGACGGGGACGGGGACGTAACCGTGGTCGGCGAGGCGCTCGGCCAGTGCCTCCGCCTTCGGCGCGATGAAGACGTGCCGGCCGTCGGAGACGGAGTTCAGGCCGAACGCCATGGCGTCCTCGCGGGTGGCCAGGACCGCGTCCGGGTACAGGCGCTTCAGCACCTCCCGGCTGCCCGGCGAGAACGCCTCCGGGTAGTAGCAGATGTTGTCGTCGTCGAGGACGAACAGCGCCGTGTCCAGGTGGTAGAAGTACGGGTCCACCAGGGTCAGGCCGATCACCGGGTGGCCGAGGAACTCCTGCGCCTCCCGGTGCGCCTCGCGGGTGGTGCGGAACCCGGTGCCGGCGAGCACGTACCGGCCCGTCCACACCAGGTCGCCCTCGCCCTCGGTCACCGACTCGGGGCGGTACACGTCGTAGCCCGCCGCCTTGAACCAGGTGTCGTAGTGCACCGACTCCGGGCGCCGCTCCGGAGCGTGGAACAGGGAGCCGAACACCCGGCCGCCGACGACGAACGCCGCGTTGGCCGCGAACACCATGTCGGGCAGGCCGGGGACCGGCTCGACGCTGTCGACGGTGTGACCGTGGGCCCGGTAGGCGCGGATCAGCGCCTGCCACTGCTCCTGGGCCAGGTCCACGTCGACCGGCTTGTCGGGGTGCATCCAGGGATTGATCGCGTACTGGACGGCGAAGTGTCTGGGTTCACAGACGAGAAAACGCCGGGGACGCGGCACACGACTGTCGGACACAGAGGGTTTCCTCCGCTTTCCTGTGTGTCACTGAGGGGTGCCACCACGGTAGGAAGAGAGGAAGACGGGCGACAAGCGCGAAAAGCTGCGTGGATGCGCAGCATCGCTGCTTTCTCGCCGGGAGATACGCAGCAGTCCTGCGTGTTTCCCTGATCATTCGGGGGCAGGGTGCGTGGCGCCCGCCTCGGGGCTTTCCGGGAGCAGATGGGACAGCACCATCACGCTGATCGTCTTCCGGATGAACGGCTCGGCGCGGATGCGCTCCAGCACCTCCTCGAAGTGCTCGACGTCCCGGGCGCGCACATGCAGCAGCGCGTCCGCGCCGCCGGTCACCGTCATGGCCGCCGCGATCTCCGGGTGGTTGCGCACGACCTCCGCCAGCCGCCGGGGCGGAGCCGCGCCCTCGCAGTACACCTCGACGTACGCCTCCGTGCGCCAGCCCAGCGCCGCGGGCTTGACCGTCGCCGTGAACCCGGTGATCACCCCGGTCTCGCGCAGCCGGTCCACCCGCCGCTTGACCGCCGTGGCGGACAGCCCGATCGCCGCTCCGATCTCGGCGAAGCTGGTCCGGGCGTTCGCCATGAGCGCGGTGATGATCTGGCGGTCCAGCTCGTCGAACGAGGGTGTCCTGCTGTTCATGCGGGCACTGTAGCCAGCCCCGGCCGGCCCGCGCGGCTCACGACTGGGTGACCACCAGGGCGAGGGTCAGCAGCCCCAGCACCACCCATCCGAACCACAGCCAGCCGTTGCTGCCGAGCGCGACCGTGTAGGCGGTCACGAGGACCAGCCCGCCGACCGTGAGCGCCCCCATCGCCTTGGTGGAACCGTTCGTGGAACCGGGCATCGCGACACCCTCCTCATGGTCCGTCCCTGACCATGGTGCCCCGATTCCCGGGATACGGCGCCCGCCCGGCGCGGACCCGACGGCCGGATCGGTACGGCCGCTCAGCCCTCGCGCGTGCTGAGGGAGGCCAGATAGGCGTTGTACGCCTCCAGCTCCTTGTCGCCGTCCCGGTCGGCGGCCCGGTCCTTGCGCTTGGCCTGCCGCTGCTCGGAGCGGTACCACTGGAACAGCAGCGCGACCAGCACCAGCACCGACGGGATCTCGCTGAACGCCCAGGCGATGCCGCCCGCCGCGCTCTGGTCGGACAGCGCCTCGATGCCCAGGGAGGCGGGCGGGTGCTCGAAGGTGTCCACCATCGGCGTCGACGCCATCATCAGCGCGATACCGAAGAACGCGTGGAACGGCATGCCCGCGAACAGCTCCAGCATGCGCATCAGATGGCCGGGCCGGTGCGGGCCCGGGTCGACCCCGATGATCGGCCAGAAGAACACCACACCGACGGCGAGGAAGTGCACCATCATCGCGATGTGCCCGGTCTTCGAACCCATCAGGAAGTCGAACAGCGGGGTGAAGTAGAGGGCGTACAGGCTCGCGATGAACAGCGGGATGGTGAACGCCGGGTGGGTGATGATCCGCATGTACCGGCTGTGCAGCAGCATCAGCAGCAGCTCGCGGGCGCCCTTGCGGCCCTTGCCGGCGGTGGGCAGCGCGCGCAGCGCGAGGGTGACCGGGGCGCCGAGCAGGATCAGGATCGGCGACAGCATGCTGATCACCATGTGCTGCACCATGTGCACGCTGAACATGACCATGCCGTAGTCGTTCAGCTTGGTGCACATCACCAGCACGATGGTGAGCACGCCGATGACGTACGACACGGTCCGCGAGACCGGCCACGCGTCACCTCGGCGCCGCAGCCGGGCCACACCCCAGCCGTACAGAGCCAGTCCGGCCAGGCAGGCGAGGAGAAAGAAGGGGTCCGTCGACCATTCGAGCCCTCGCGCCAGCGTGAACGGCGGCAGATCCATCGTCATGCCGTGCCCGCTGTGATCCATCCGCCGGCTCCTGTTTCGTGGGGGTTGTGCGATTCTGTCCGCCCACAAGAGTAGAGCCGCCCCCGGTCACCTCTGCGACCGGGGGCGGGACGACTCATTCAGGGGCGCGGGGAACTGCGTGGCAAACCACCACGCACCCGCAGCCGACGGCGAGACAGCAGCCCCTACGGCGTGCCCCCTACAGCACGCACTCCGCCTCGTCGTACCGCTCGGCGGGAACCGTCTTCAGCGTCTCCACGGCCTCGGCCAGCGGCACCATCACGATGTCGGTCCCGCGCAGCGCCGTCATCATGCCGAACTCGCCCCGGTGCACCGCCTCCACCGCGTGCCAGCCGAAACGGGTCGCCAGCACGCGGTCGTACGCGGTCGGCGTGCCGCCCCGCTGCACATGCCCGAGGATCACCGGACGGGCCTCCTTGCCGAGCCGCTGCTCCAGCTCGACCGACAGCTGCCGGGCGATCCCCGCGAACCGCTCGTGGCCGTAGATGTCCTTGCCGCCCTCGTCGAACTCCATGGAACCGGGCCGCGGCTTGGCCCCCTCCGCGGCGACCACGATGGCGAACCGCTTGCCCGCCTCGAACCGCTCGCCGACCTTCCGCGTCAACTCCTCGATGTCGAAGGGCCGCTCGGGCACGACGACGGCGTGCGCACCGGCCGCCATGCCGGAGTGCAGCGCGATCCAGCCCGTGTGCCGGCCCATGACCTCCACGATCAGCACCCGCTGGTGCGACTCGGCGGTGGTCTTCAGCCGGTCCAGGGCCTCGGTGGCCACGGTCACCGCGGTGTCGAAGCCGAAGGTGACGTCCGTGACGGCGATGTCGTTGTCGATGGTCTTGGGCACGCCCACGATCGGCAGCCCGCTCGCCGACAGCAGCTGGGCCGCCTTCAGCGTGCCCTCACCGCCGATCGGGATGATCGCGTCCAGGCCGAGTTCCGCGACATGGCCGCGGGCCCGCTCCACCCCGTCCCGCAGATGCTCCGGGCGGACCCGGGAGGAGCCGAGGATGGTGCCGCCACGGGCCAGGATGCCGCCCACGGCATCCAGGTCGAGCTTCAGATAGTCGCACTCCAGGAGGCCCTTCCAGCCGTCCCGGAAACCGATGACCTCGTCGCCGTGGTCGGCGACGGCACGGTGCACGACGGACCGGATGACGGCGTTCAGGCCGGGGCAGTCGCCGCCGGACGTGAGGACACCAATGCGCATAGCCCGAATTACCTTCTCAACGTGGGCCGGGTAACCGGACCACGTTGTCCGGCGGATTCCCGGCCACCCTACCGGCGCGAGGGGGTGGCTCCGTAGCGGGCGTCCGCCTGCTGGACGTGCCCGCACATGTGAGCGGACGGACCGTCAGGCGGGCCCGCGGGAATCCTGCCGGACCACGCTGAAATCCAGGTGAAACCCGGGTTACGCGGGCTGCTGCGCCGCGGAGATGCGCTCGTTGCGCAGCGCCTCGTACCAGTGGTCGTCGATCGGCGGCAGCGCGTTGACGTCCAGCGCCAGCTTCAGCAGCAGGTCGGCGATCAGCGGGTTGCGGGCGAGCACCGGTCCGTGCATGTACGTGCCGAAGACGGTCCCGTTGTACGCGCCCTCCGTGCCGTCCCCGGTGCCGTTGCCGTTGCCGACCAGCACCCGGGCGAAGGGGCGGGCGGTGGGGCCGAGGTGGGTCACACCCTGGTGGTTCTCGAAGCCGGTCAGCTGGGGCAGGCCGAGCTGCGGGTCGATGTCGGCCAGCACGTCGCCGACGCACCGCTCCTTCTCGCCGCGCACCGACACCACGTCGAGCAGGCCGAGGCCCGGCTCGCGCTGGCCGAGGTCGTTGATGAACTCGTGGCCGAGGATCTGGTAGCCGGCGCAGACGGAGAAGACGATCGCGCCGTTCTCCACCGCGCGGTGCAGATGACCGTCGCGGCGCAGCCGCTCGGCGGCGAGCCGCTGCGGCCGGTCCTCGCCGCCGCCGATCAGGTAGATGTCACCGGAGGTGGGGATCGGCTGGTCGCTGCGCACGTCGAGCCGCGCCACGTCCAGGCCGCGCTGCCGGGCCCGGCGCTCCACGACGAGGGCGTTGCCCTGGTCGCCGTAGGTGCTCAGCAGGTCCGGGTAGATCCACACCAGCCGTAGTTGGTTGTCGCTCATGAGGTGATCGCCCTTCCTGATCAGTTGCCGACGCGGCGGCGCAGGTCCTGGAACGCGGTGTAGTTCGCGATGACCTCGATCCGGCCGGGCGGGCACATCTGCACGGCCTGGTCGAGGTTGTCGCAGACCTGGAAGTGCTGGTTCGCGACTTCCAGGCGGACGGCGAGGTCCAGCTTCCGGTCGCCGATGACGAAGATCGGGTGGCCGGTCAGCCGGGTGTAGTCGACGTCCCACAGCCAGGAGGTGTCGGTGCCGTCGGCGGAGCGGGCGTTCACGGACAGGATGACCGGCGCGGGCGGCGGGTCGATCAGGGAGAACGTCTCCAGCCAGCCGGCCGGGTTCTTGGCCAGCAGCAGCCGCAGGTCGCGGTCTTGGAACTGGACGACGTCGTACCGGCCGGCCACCGCCTGCACCTGGTACATCCGCTCCAGGGCGACCTGCGGCGGCACCCCGAAGACGGCGGCGACGGCGGCGGAGGAGGCGGCGTTCGCCTTGTTGGCGCGTCCCGGCAGCTGCAAGTGGATCGGCCAGGCCGAGCCGTGCGGGTCCAGCACGTGGTCCCCGGACAGCGCCCAGGTCGGCGTGGGCCGGCGGAAGCCGCACTCGCCGCAGAACCAGTCGTCGCCGGGGCGCTGCATCACGCCGCCGCACGACGGGCAGGACCAGGCGTCCTCCTGCCACATCTGACCGGCCGCGACCCAGATCACATTCGGCGAGGAGGACGCGGCCCACACCACCAGCGGGTCGTCGCAGTTGGCGACGATGACGGCCTTGGAGCCGGCCAGGCCCTCCCGCCAGTTCTCCGCGAGCATCCGGGTCTCGGCGGCGCGGTCGAGCTGGTCGCGGGAGAGGTTCAGCAGGGCGATGCACTTGGGGGCGGTGTCCCGGGCCACTCCGGCCAGGTACTTCTCGTCGACCTCGATGACGCCGAACTTCGCTTCCGAGCCGCCCGCCAGCGCCGAGGTGATGCCGGCCGGCATGTTGGCGCCGAGCGCGTTCGACACGACCGGGCCCGCGGCGCGCAGCGCCTCGGCGATGAGCCGGGTGGTCGTGGTCTTGCCGTTGGTGGCGGACACCAGGACGACGTCCAGGTTCTGGGCGAGCCGCCCGAGCAGGTCGGGGTCGAGTTTCAGCGCGACCCGGCCACCGATCACCGACCCGCTGCCGCGTCCCGCGGCGCGCGATGCCGCAGCGACCGCCTTGCCCGCGGTCACGGCCAGCTTGGCCCGCGGCGTGAGCGGGTCCGAGTTGCCTGCCATCAGTTCTCGATCCTCCTTGCGTACGCGCCGCGCCTGGGGCCATCCGGCAACGTGGTGTGAACCTCAGCCTATCGAGATCCATTCGCACACCCGAATCCCGGCCCACGTCTTCGGCTGCGGGCTTGAGCTGAACGAACCGTACCCTTGCCGCCATGCGACACGGATCCATTCCGGGCGCCCGCGGGCGCGTCCGGCCTCTCACCCTGCTCGGCGACGCGGTGCTGCGCGAGCCCTGCCGGGACGTCACGGACTTCGGCCCCGGCCTCGCGGACCTCGTCGAGGACCTGTTCGCCACGATGTACGCGGCGCGAGGGGTGGGCCTGGCCGCCAACCAAATCGGGGTGGATCTGCGGGTGTTCGTGTACGACTGCCCCGACGACGAGGACGTGCGCCACCTGGGCCATGTGGTGAACCCACGCCTGGTCGAGGCCGACGGTGTGGTGATCCGCGGCCCGGAGGGCTGCCTGTCCCTGCCGGGCCTGGAGGCGGGAACCGAGCGCTACGACCACGCGGTGGTCGAGGGCTTCACGGCGACCGGCGACCCGGTCACCGTCCACGGCACCGGCTTCTTCGCCCGATGCCTGCAACACGAATGTGATCACTTGGCGGGTACGGTGTACGCCGACCACCTGACGGGGTGGCGTCGCCGGAAGCTGATGCGGCAGATCTCCCGGGCCTCATGGCACCGGCCGAGCGGTCCCGCCTGAACGGGCGCGGGGACCCGCGCGCTCGGCCCCCGCGGACCCGCGGGCGAGGAACGGCCCTCAGAACCCGGGACCTCCCACCTTGTCCCCCGCGGCCGCCAGCCGGCCCCACAGAAGGTCGGCGAGAGACCGCACCAACTCGGCCCGGGAGCAGGGGCGGTCGCCCAGCCACCAGTCCCCGGCGGCATGCATCATCCCGACGATCCCATGGCCCCACACCCGCGCCAGCTGCTGACTCTGCGCCCCCAGGTCCACCCGCTCCTCGATGACCTGGGCCAGCTCCTCGCCCATCCGGCGCAACAACGGCACGCTGCTGCCCTCGGCGGGGTGCATGAGGAAGCGGTACACCTGGGGCCGTGCCTCGATCGCGGCGAGGTAGGTGTCCAGGGTGGACTCGACCCGCTCCCGCCGGTCGGCGGGGGCGTCCAGCGCCGCCCGCAGCGAGGCCAGCAGCGCGTCGGTGTGCCGCTTGGCCAAGGCTGCGTAAAGGCCGCTCTTGTCGCCGAAGTGCCGGTAGAGGATCGGCTTCGTGATTCCCGCTTCCGCCGCGATCGCGTTCATCGACGCCTGCGGGCCGTCGCGCAGCACCACCCGGTCGGCGGCCTCCAGCAGCTCGCGCCGTCGGCGGTCGGCGGACCGCTGCTGATCGGTCCGCTGCGTGGTGTCCATGTGCTCTCCCCACCCGTGCTGATTCGGTGACGCCTGCGCAAACTAACACTGACCGCGCCTCTGACATCGAACGGGATGCCGAGGAGTCATCACCGGTTGACTTTTCCTACCGATCAGTAACAGACTCGGGTTACCGCAAGTAACAAGTGCTGCCGCAGCTGGAGGGGACATGGCCGAGTTCACCATGGAGCTGAACGACGAACAGAAGGAAGTACGGGACTGGCTCCATGGCTTCGCCGCCGATGTGATCCGCCCCGCGGCGGCCGAGTGGGACGAGCGCGAGGAGACGCCCTGGCCGGTCATCCAGGAGGCCGCGAAGGTCGGCATCTACTCCCTCGACTTCTACGCGCAGCAGTACTTCGACCCCACCGGCCTCGGCATCCCGATGGCCATGGAGGAGCTGTTCTGGGGCGACGCGGGCATCGCCCTGTCCATTGTGGGCACCGGCCTCGCCGCCGTGGGCGTACTCGCCAACGGAACCGAGGAGCAGATCGGCACCTGGATCCCGCAGATGTACGGCGACCAGAACGACGTCAAGGTCGCCGCGTTCTGCTCCTCCGAGCCCGACGCCGGCTCCGACGTCGCCTCCATGCGCACGCGTGCCGTGTACGACGAGGCCAAGGACGAGTGGGTGATCAACGGCACCAAGACCTGGGCCACCAACGGCGGCATCGCCAACGTCCACGTCGTGGTCGCCGTGGTCGACCCGGAGCTGGGCTCCAAGGGCCACGCCTCCTTCATCGTCCCGCCGGGGACGCCGGGCCTGTCGCAGGGCCAGAAGTTCAAGAAGCACGGCATCCGCGCCTCGCACACCGCCGAGGTCATCCTGGACAACGTCCGGGTGCCCGGCTCCTGCCTGCTCGGCGGCAAGGAGAAGCTGGACGAGCGGCTCGCCCGGGCCCGGGAGAGGGCACGGAAGGGCGGTGAGCGCGTGAAGAACGCGGCCATGGCCACGTTCGAGGCGTCCCGCCCGGCCGTCGGCGCCATGGCGGTCGGCACCGCCCGGGCCGCCTACGAGGTCGCCCTCGACTACGCCCGGACCCGGGAGCAGTTCGGCCGGCCGATCATCGACAACCAGGGCGTGGCGTTCCAGCTGGCCGACATGCGCACCCAGATCGACGCCGCCCGATTGCTGGTGTGGCGGGCCTCGTGGATGGCGATCAACGGCAAGCCGTTCACGGCGGCCGAGGGCTCGATGTCCAAGCTGTTCGCCAGTGAGACCGCGAAGAAGGTGACCGCGCAGGCCATCCAGATACTCGGTGGCAACGGGTACACCCGCGAGTATCCGGTGGAGCGGATGCACCGGGACGCGGCGATCTACACCATCTTCGAGGGGACGAGCGAGATCCAGCGGCTGGTGATCGCACGGACCCTGTCGGGTATGCCCATCCGCTAGTGATCATCGGTGCCTCAACGGGGTGAGCTGCTCGATGTCGTACTTCGCCCGCAGGGCCTCGATGGCCTCCTGGTCCGGGGGGCCGCCGTCGGCGAGGATCTCCAGCAGCTCCTCGAAGTAGCGCTCGTGGTCCGGGGGCGGGGACGCCTGGAAGAACATCCTCGCCGGGGTCTCCGTCGGGTTGGCGAAGGCGTGCGGGCAGCCCGGGGGCACGACGATGACCGTGCCCGGTGTCGCCCGGACCACCCGGTTGCCCGACGGCGACTCCCACTTCTGCCAGTGGTCGGGGGTGCGGATGCGCGGCTCGAAGGCGAGGACGTCCAGCTCGCCTTCGAGGATGTAGAACAACTCCTCGCTGCGCGTGTGCAGATGGGCGCCCACGTCGAAGCCCGGCGGCACCTCCACCTCGAAGGTGGAGGCCATCCGCGAATGGGTGCCGGTGACCTTGAAGGTCACCCGCTGGGCCGGTGTCTCCACGACCCGGCCGTGGCCCGGCGGCACGTACAGTCCCTCGGTCTCGGTCATGGGCGGCTCACCACGTCACCGGAAGGGACTCGGGGCCCCGGATCAACGCGCCCTTGCGGAAGGGGACCTGATCCGGTGCCACCGCCAGCCGCAGCCCCGGCACCCGGTCCAGGAGGGCGTCCATCAGCAGTTCCTCCTCCAGCCGGGCCAGCATGCCGCCGGGGCAGTAGTGCGGGCCGAAGCCGAACGCGACATGCGGGTTCGGGCTGCGGGCGAAGTCGACGGTCTCCGGGTCGGGGAAGACGTCCGGGTCCCGGTTGGCGGCCAGGTAGGAGACGTAGACCGCGTCGCCCGCGCGGACGCGGACGCCCGCGATCTCCACGTCCTCCACCGCGATCCGGCACAGGCCGACCGCGTTGCGGTGCGGGAGGTAGCGCAGCAGTTCGTCGATCGCCCGGGGGCGGATCTCCGGCTCCGCGCGCAGCCGCCGCACCAGCTCGGGGCGGGTCAGCAGCAGGTAGAACATCTGCCCGCTGTTGCTGGTGACCGCCTCGCCGCCGATCTGGAGCAGGACGGCGAGGCCGACGGCCTCCTCCAGCGTGACCTCGCCCCGGCCCACGGCGGCGCCGAGGAGCGAGGTGACGTCCTCGCCGGAGCTGTTCTCGCGCAGTCCGATCAGGTCGGCGAAGTAGGCGCTCATCTCCCGCTTCGCCGTCTCGCTGACCTCCTTGCCGTGCGCGGCGGACAGGATCAGCTGGGTCCAGACGTGCATGCCGTGCCGGTCGCGGGCCGGGACGCCCATCAGCTCGCAGATCACCGCGATCGGGAACGGCCCGAGGACCGCCGCCGTGAGATCCGCGGGCGGGCCGGCCCGCAGGAGGTCGTCGACCAGCTCGTCCAGCATGCGCCGGGCCTTGGCACGGACCCGCTCCCCGCCCTTGGCCGTGAAGGCGGCGGCGACCGAGCTGCGCAGCCGGGTGTGGTGGGGCGGGTCGAGGAAGCCGACCGCGCCCCGGTCGGGGATGAAGTGCGGGGCGAGCCGGGTGACCTGCCGGCCCACGACCGCCTCACGGCTGAAGCGCGGATCGTTGACCACCCTGCGGACGTCGTCGTACCGGGTGACCAGCCAGGCCCAGCCCTCGCCGTGGGGCAGCTGGACCCGGGTGACCGGGCCCTCCGCCATCAGCTCCGCCAGCACCGGGTCGAACTCCGTCCCGGTGAGGTCGAGCGCCGGCCAGTGCCGGACCGGGGGCAGCACCCCGGTGAGGGTCGCCTCCTCGATCATCGGGCGGTCCCGTCCCCGTTGACCCAGCGGCCCACCGTCATCTCGGCGGTGATGCCGGGGCCGAAGCCGGCGAGCAGGCCACGGGCCCGGTCCTCGGCGCCGCCCTCGTCGAACAGCCGGCGCAGCGCGTCCAGGACGACGGCGCTGGCGATGTTGCCGTACTCGGTGAGCGTGGCGCGGCTGAACCGGAAGGCGTGCGGGTCGACCTGGAGGAACTTGCTGAGGTCGTCGAGTATCCGGGGACCGCCCGCGTGGATGATGTAGAAGTCCAGGTCGGACGCGTCCCAGCCGTGGGCGCCGGCCAGGTCCTTCAGCGCCGGGGCGAGCGGCTCCATGGTCGCGGGCACCCGCTTGTCCAGCAGGAAGTGGAAGCCGGTCGCCCGGACGTCGTAGGCGATCCAGTCCTCGGTCTTCGGGATCAGGTAGGAGCCGTTGCGCTCCAGGCTGACGCCCGTGCCGCCGTCCCCGCGCACCACGGCGGCGGCTATGCCGTCGCCGAACAGGCCGTTGGAGAGCAGCGAGCCCACGCCGAGGTCGGTGGGCTGGTAGCACAGCGAGCAGAACTCGCAGGCCACGATCAGCGCGTTGGCGTGCGGATAGGCCGAGCAGAAGTCGTGCGCCCGGTTGATCGCCGCGCCGCCGGCCGCGCAGCCCAGCTGCGCGATCGGGAGCTGGCGGGTGGTGCTGTCGAAGTCCATCTCGTTGATCAGCCACGCCGTGAGCGAGGGCATCATGAAGCCCGTGCACGACACATAGATGATCACGTCGATGTCGCTGGTGAGCAGCTCCGCGTCGTCCAGCGCGCGCTGGATCACCGCGGGAACGCGGGCCTTGGCCTCGGCCTCGTAGAGCTTGTTGCGCTCCTCGAAACCCGGGTGCTTCAGGGTTTCCTCGATGGGCTGCACGATGTGCCGCGTCTTGACGCCGGTGTTCTCGATGAGCCTGAGCGCCAGTGGCAGTTGGGGGTGGTCCGCGTGGCGGGAGCGCGCCAGCTCCAGCGTCTCCTCCATCGTGATCACGTGCTCCGGGACCGACACCGAGGGTCTGCACAAAGTCGCCATGAACCGTCCCTGCTTTCCGCTGTCCGGAAGGTGGTCCACACCTGTGGGGTGCTCCACCCACCGTCACCCGGGAGGACGACGATCTCGCGCTGGATTACTCCGAACCGGGGACCCCGGGGTCCGGCTCGCAGGGCGATTCATGCCGCCGGACGAGGGAAAACACGCTGCCGAACGTTACGGCGCCCCGCTGCTGTGCGCGATGCACGCCACGTCGATCCGGTCGGCCAGCTTGGCCAGCTCGATGGTCAGCGCGGCGACCGTGTCCTCGTCCAGCCCCCGCTCCCCGGCCTCGACAAGATGCAGCCACCGCGCGCCCACGGTCCGCAACAACTTACTCACGTCGGCCGCGGACACCTGCAAGGTACCGCGGTCGTCGACGATCAGAGGCAGGGTCACTTCGCGGTTCACAGAACGGGATGGTAGCCGCGCAGCCGTCACGCACCCTGCCAAACCGTGGTGATGTTGCAGAACTCCCGGATTCCGTGCCCGGACAGCTCACGCCCGTACCCCGACCGCTTCACCCCGCCGAAGGGGAACGCCGGATGGGAGGCGGTCATCCCGTTGACGTACACGGCACCGGCCTCCAGGTCCCGCGCGAACCGCTCCACCTCGTTCTCGTCCCGCGTCCAGACGTTGGAACTCAGCCCGAACAGCGTGTCGTTGGCGATCAGCACGGCCTCGTCCAGGTCGGCCGCCCGGTAGAGGGTGGCGACCGGCCCGAAGGCCTCCTCGCGGTGGATCCGCATGTCCCGGTGGATGCCGGAGAGGACGGTCGGCGGGTAGTACCAGCCCGGCCCGTCCGGCCGCTCGCCCCCGCACAGCACCTCGGCCCCGCTCCGCCGGGCGTCGTCGACCAGCTCCTCCAGGTCCTTGCGGCCCTGCTCGCTGGCGAGCGGCCCGACGTCGGTGTCCTCCGCCAGCGGATCGCCCACCTTGAGGGCCCGCATGCCGGCGACGAACTTCTCGGCGAAGGCGTCGTAGACGTCGGTGTGCACGATGAACCGCTTGGCGGCGATGCAGGACTGCCCGTTGTTCTGCACGCGGGCGGTCACCGCCACCTCGGCCGCGCGGTCCAGGTCGGCGGAGGGCATCACGACGTACGGATCGCTGCCGCCCAGCTCCAGCACCGTCTTCTTGATCATCTCGCCGGCGGTGGAGGCGACCGCCCGGCCCGCGGGTTCGCTGCCGGTCAGCGTGGCCGCCTTCACGCGTTCGTCGCGCAGGATGTCGTCCACCGCGCCGGAGCCGATCAGCAGCGTCTGGAAGCAGCCCTCGGGGAAGCCCGCCCGGTGGAACAGGTCCTCCAGGTAGAGGGCCGTCTGCGGGACGTTCGAGGCGTGCTTGAGCAGGCCCACGTTGCCCGCCATCAGCGCGGGCGCGGCGAACCGGATCACCTGCCACAGCGGGAAGTTCCACGGCATCACGGCGAGGACCGGACCGAGCGGCCGGTAGCGGACCCGGACCCGGGAGGCGCCGGAGTCGCTCACGTCCGCCTCGGCCGGCTCCTCGTCGGCCAGCAGCCCCTCGGCGCGCTCCGCGTACCAGCGCATCGCCTTGGCGCACTTCGCGGCCTCCGCGCGGGCCTGCCCGACCGGCTTGCCCATCTCGGTGGTCATGACCCGGCCGATCTCCCGCTGGTCCTCGTCCAGCAGGTCGGCGGCCTTGTTCAGCAACCGGGCGCGATCGGCGAACGAGGTCGTCCGGTACGTGCGGAAGGTGGCCTCGGCGAGCTGGAGCCGGCGTTCCAGCTCCTCCTCGCCCATCGGCTCGTACGTCTTGAGCGTCTCGCCGTTCGCCGGGTTCACCGTCGCGATGGGCATGGCTGACCTCCCTGGGAGCGGGCTTGTCTCGACCTTCGCGCGCGGCCCGGCAGGTCGCAACGCGACAGGCCCTCGGGCGTCTTCTTCCGGCCGCCGCGGGGGCTCCTCCTAGCCCGAGTGCTCCGCCAGCCGGTCGAGAAACGCGGCCTGCGCCGTGACGATCACCGCACGGGCCCGGCCCAGCCCGAACCACGCCACCCGGTCCAGCTCCGGGAACTCCTGGATCCGGCCGGACCGCGGCGGCCACTCCATGGTGAAGGTGCCGGGGGCGATCGTCTCCGGGTCGAGGTCCGCCGCCACCGCCCACGCCGTGACGATCTTGCCGTTGCGCTGCACGACCTCGCCCAGCGGTACGGCCTCCCCGTCCGGCGGCGCCAGCCCCAGCTCCTCCCGGAACTCCCGCCGGGCCGCCTCGAAGGCCGGTTCGGCGGGGTCGTACTCGCCCTTCGGCACGGTCCAGGCTCCCGCGTCCTTCTTCGCCCACAGCGGGCCGCCCATATGGCCGAGCAATACCTCCAGCCCCTGATCGGTATGCCGGAACAACAGCAGTCCCGCACTGTGCTTCGCCTTGCGCACCGTCACGGTGTGACCTCCGGGTGGGCCGCCAGCAGGGCCTCGACGGTATCGGCCTCCTCGGGGCGCTTGTCCTCGCGGTAGCGGACCACGCGGGCGAAGCGGAGGGTGACGCCGGCCGGGTAGCGGGAGGAGCGCTGGAGGCCGTCGTAGGCGATCTCCACCACGAGGTCGGGGCGGACCCTGACCACCCGGCCGTCGTCCTCGACCGCCAGTTCCCGCAGCCGCTCGGTCTGCCAGGCGAGCATCGCGTCGGTCATGCCCTTGAAGGTCTTGCCGAGCATCGCGAAGGTGCCGTCCGGGTTGCGGGCGCCGAGGTGGAGGTTGGACAGCCTGCCGGTGCGGCGGCCGTGGCCCCACTCGGCGGCCAGCACCACCAGGTCCAGGGTGTGGACGGGCTTGACCTTGAGCCAGGAGGCGCCGCGCCGGCCCGCGCTGTAGGGCGCGTCGAGCGCCTTGACCACCACGCCCTCGTGGCCGCGGGCCAGGGTGTCGGCGAGGAAGCGTTCCGCCTCCGGGATGTCCCCGGGGCCCGAGGCCACCGTGCGCCGGACCCGCATGGGCTCCGGCACCAGCCGGGCCAGCTCCGCGTGCCGCTCGGCGAACGGCAGGTCGAGCAGGTCGCGTCCGTCGGCCGAGAGGACGTCGAAGAAGACGGGGGAGACCGGGGTCTCCTCGGCCGCCTTGAGCACGTCGGTCCGGGAACCCACCCGGCCCGCCGTCTCCTGGAAGGACCGGGGCCGGCCCGCCGCGTCGAAGGAGATCACCTCGCCGTCCAGGATGAACCGCTCGCCCCGCAACTGCCGTGCCGCCGAGGTCACTTCCGGCAGCCGGTCGGTGATGTCGTCCAGCGTGCGGGTGTGCACCCGCACGGTGTCCCCGTCCCGGTGCACCTGCACCCGGATGCCGTCCAGCTTCTCCTCCACCGCGCAGGCGCCCAGCTTCTCCACCGCCTCGGCGACCGAGGAGGCGCTGTGCGCCAGCATCGGCAGCACCGGGCGGCCCACGGTGAGCCGGAACCGCTCCAGCGCCCCGGGCCCCTCGCCGAGCAGCGCCCGGGCGACCGTCTGGAGCGAGCCCGCGAGCATCACGGCCCGCCGCACGTCCGCCGGGTCCGCGCCGGTCGCCTGGGCGAGGCCCTCCACCGCGACCGCGTCCAGGGCGCCCTGCCGGACCTCGCCGGTGAGCAGGCCGAGGAGGAAGCGCTGCTCGGCCTCGGTCGCCGCGGCCATCAGCTCACCGACGAGCCGGGTCCGCTCCGCCTGCGAGCCGGGCCCGGACACCTTGCCCAGCTCGGTGAGCCGGGCGTCGACCTCGCGGACGGTAAGGGAAGGCTCGGCGGCCGGCGGGACCCGGCGGCCCAGCACCTTCCAGCCGACGCCGAGCCGGCCCTGCGGGAGCCGTCCGGCCAGATAGGGGATGACGATCGGCACGTCGTCCGCCTCCGCGTCCCGGAACAGCTCCGCGAGCAGCGCGGTCTTCCGGGATCGGGCCGCCGTCGCGGCGACCTCCCGGGACACTTCGGCCAGCCGGGTCAGCAGCATGCAGCCATGGTGCCCCAGCGCTCCGCCGGGTGCGCGGTGCTCCGTGGCGGGCCGGGAGGTGTCGGCGTGCGTCTGCGGCGCCGTCGTGGCTGGGCGCGCCCGCGCGGCGGTAGCCGCAGATCAGATACAGCCCCGCGCCCCTTCGGGGCGCCTGAATCCGGGTCGGCCATCAGGCATCCAGGTCGGCCATCAGCAGTTCCCCGTTGATCGCCGCGCCCGCGCGGTAACCCCGGCTCGCTGCGTTGATCACCTGTTCGGCGAAGCCGCTCGCGTTGCCCGCCGCCCACAGGCCGGGCACGGTCGTCAGGCCCCGCTCGTCGATCACCGGGTAGCTGCCGAACGGGGTCTCGCGCAGCTCCGCGCCCAGGGCGATCAGCAGGTCGTTCCGGGGGACGGGGCGCGGGGCGGCGTAGAGGATCTCGCGGGCGTGGACCGTGCCGTCCGACAGGCGGATTCCGGTGAGCCGGTCGTCGGTGACCACCAGGTCCGCCACCTCGCCGGGAACGACCGTGACCCCGGCGGCGGACAGCCGGCGCAGGTCATCGGCCGTCAGGTCGGACTCGCTCACCTCGTGCAGGAAGAGGTGCACGTCCTTCGTCCACTGGGTGACCATCAGGGCCTGGTGGACGCTGAGCGCGGAGGTGGCGAGGACACCGGTGGGCCGGTCGCGCACCTCCCAGCCGTGGCAGTACGGGCAGTGCAGGACGTCCCGGCCGAACCGCTCGGCGAGCCCGGGCACCGGCGGCAGCTCGTCCTTCAGCCCGGTGGCGATCACCAGCTGCCGGGCCCGTACGGTCCGGCCGCCGGCGAGGGCGGCGGTGAAGGACCCGTCCGTGTCCCGGGCCGCGTCCACCACCCGGTCCCGGACCAGCCGCACCCCGTACCGGGCGATCTCCTCGCGTCCGACGGCCAGGAACTCGGCCGGGGACATGCCGTCCCGGGACAGGTACCCCTGCATGTGGGCCGACGGCGCGTTGCGCGGCTCGCCCGCGTCGACGACCAGGGTGCGGCGCCGGGCCCGGCCCAGCACCAGCGCGGCGGACAGCCCCGCCGCTCCGCCGCCGACGACGACCACCTCGTAGGTGCCGGCCGTCTCCGGGCTCTCGGTCGTTTCCCGGCCCTCGGTCATCACCGGTTTCTCGGTCATCTCCGGGGTCTCGGTCGTTCCCGGGTTCTGCGTCATGGTGACCACCTCCGGCCTCGACGGTCGCCCAGGGGCTGCCGCATTGACAAATGTCTTTGCCGAATCTGCAATACGGTCATGACTACCGACGACGTCCTCGCCGAGGTCGGCCCCCGGCTGCGGCGGATCCGGAAGGACCGCGAGGTGACCCTCGCGGCGCTGTCCGAGGCCACCGGCATCTCCGTGAGCACCCTCTCCCGGCTGGAGTCCGGGCTGCGCAAGCCCAGCCTGGAGCTGCTGCTGCCCATCGCCCAGGCCCACCAGGTCCCGCTGGACGAGCTGGTCGGCGCGCCGCCGGTCGGCGACCCCCGGGTGCGGGCCAAGCCGATCACGCGGCAGGGGCGGACGCTGTACCCGCTGACCCGGCAGCCGGGCGGGCTCCAGGCCTACAAGGTGGTGGAGCCGCAGCGCACCGCCGAGCCCGATCCCCGCACCCACGAGGGGTACGAGTGGCTGTACGTGCTCTCCGGGCGGCTGCGGCTCGTGCTGGGGCAGCACGACGTCGTGCTGTCGGCGGGCGAGGCGGCCGAGTTCGACACCCGTGTGCCGCACTGGTTCGGGTCGACGGGGGAGGGTCCGGTGGAGTTCCTGAGCCTGTTCGGGCCGCAGGGCGAGCGGATGCACGTACGGGCGCGGCCGGCATCCGCGAAGTGACTGTTCCCTGATCGGCAAGCGACCGCTTAGTATGCGGTCGACCCGGTCAGACGACGCAGTCCCGTGGAGGCCCCGCATGCAGGCATGGCAAGTGCACGAGAACGGCGAGCCGAGCGAGGTGATGCGGCTCGGGGAGGTGGAGCGCCCCACGCCCGGTGACGGCCAGGTGCTGCTGCGGGTGCGCGCCGCCAACGTCAACTTCCCCGACGCGCTGCTGTGCCGGGGCCAGTACCAGGTGCGCCCGCCGCTGCCCTTCACGCCGGGCGTGGAGATCTGCGGGGAGACCGAGGACGGCCGCCGGGTCATCGCCAACCCCGCGCTGCCGTACGGCGGTTTCGCCGAGTACGCCCTCGCCGACGCCCGCGCCCTGCTCCCCGCCCCCGAGTCGCTGGACGACGCCGAGGCCGCCGCGCTGCACATCGGCTACCAGACCGGCTGGTTCGGCCTGCACCGCCGCGCCCGCCTGGAGGCCGGGGAGACCCTGCTGGTGCACGCCGCCGCCGGGGGCGTGGGCAGCGCCGCCGTCCAGCTCGGCAAGGCGGCCGGCGCCACGGTGATCGGCGTCGTGGGCGGCGCGGACAAGGCCGCCGTCGCCCGGGAGCTGGGCTGTGACGTGGTGGTCGACCGGCGCGCCGAGGACGTCGTCGCCGCCGTCAAGGAGGCCACCGGCGGCCGGGGCGCGGATGTGATCTACGACCCCGTCGGCGGCCCGGCCTACGCGCAGTCCGCGAAGCTGGTCGCCTTCGAGGGCCGGATCGTCGTCGTCGGCTTCGCCAGCGGCACCATCCCGAGCCCGGCCCTCAACCACGCCCTGGTGAAGAACTACTCGATCCTCGGCCTGCACTGGGGCCTGTACAACACCAAGAACCCGAAGCTGGTCCAGCACTGCCACGAACAGCTCACCGAGCTGGCCGCCCGGGGCGCCGTCAAACCGCTGGTGAGCGAGCGGGTGCCGCTCGCCGGCGCGGCCGGCGCCGTGCAGCGGGTCGCCGACGGGGTGACCACCGGCCGGGTCGCCGTCGTGCTGGAGAAGGGAGCCGCCGCATGACCGACGCCGACGAACTGCGCCGCCGCACCCGGGAGCTGCTCGCCCAGCACCCGCCCGCGAGCACCGACCGCCTGGACTTCCTCCGGGCCCGCTTCGACGCGGGCCTCGCCTGGGTGCACTACCCGGAGGGCCTCGGCGGACTCGGCGCCCCCCGGTCCCTCCAGGGCGTCGTGGACGCCGAACTGGCGGCGGCGGGCGCCCCCGACAACGACCCCCGGCGCATCGGCATCGGCCTCGGCATGGCCGCGCCGACGATCCTGAAGTACGGCACCGAGGAGCAGCGGCGACGCTATCTGCGGCCCTTGTGGACCGGGGAGGAGGTCTGGTGCCAGCTGTTCAGCGAGCCCGGCGCCGGCTCCGACCTGGCCGCGCTCGGCACCCGCGCGGTGCGCGAGGGCGAGGACTGGGTGGTCAACGGGCAGAAGGTGTGGACCTCCAGCGCCCACCTGGCCCGCTGGGCCATCCTCATCGCCCGCACCGACCCGGACGTGCCCAAGCACCAGGGCATCACCTACTTCGTCTGCGACATGACCGACCCCGGTGTCGAGGTCCGGCCGCTGCGCCAGATCACCGGTGAGGCCGAGTTCAACGAGGTCTTCCTGACCGACGTCCGCATCCCCGACAGCCGCCGCCTCGGCGAGGTCGGCGACGGCTGGCGGGTCGCGCAGACCACGCTGAACAACGAGCGCGTCGCCATCGGCGGCATGGCCCTGCCCCGAGAGGGCGGCATGATCGGGCCGGTCGCGAAGACCTGGCGCGAACGCCCCGAACTGCGCACCCACGATCTGCACCAGCGGCTGCTGAAGCTGTGGGTCGAGGCCGAGGTCGCCCGGTTCACCGGTGAACGCCTGCGCCAGCAGCTCGCCGTCGGCCAGCCCGGCCCCGAGGGCGCCGGCATGAAGCTCGCCTTCGCCCGCCTCAACCAGGAGATCAGCGGCCTGGAGGTGGAACTGCGCGGCGCGGAGGGCCTGGCGTACGACGACTGGACCATGCGCCGCCCGGAGCTGGTCGACTTCACCGGCCGGGACGCCGGCTACCGCTATCTGCGTTCCAAGGGCAACAGCATCGAGGGCGGGACCAGCGAGGTCCTGCTGAACATCGTCGCCGAGCGCGTCCTGGGCCTGCCCGCCGAGCCGCGCACCGACAAGGACGTCGCCTGGAAGGACCTCGCCCGATGACGGATCTGCTGTACTCCGAGGAGGAAGAGGCGCTGCGGGCCGCCGTCCGCGACCTGCTCACGGACCACTGCGCGGCGGCCGACGTGCTCGCCCGCGGCGAGTCGGACACCCCGCACGACCGCGCCCTGTGGAAGCTGCTCGCCGAGGGCATGGGCCTGGCCGGCCTGCTGGTGCCCGAGGAGCAGGGCGGCCAGGGCGCGACCCACCGGGAAGCCGCCGTCGTACTGGAGGAACTGGGCCGGGCGGTCGCCCCGGTGCCGTTCCTGACCAGCGCGGTCGTGGCCACCGAGGCCCTGCTCGGCTGCGCCGACCGGGAGCTGCTGGGGCAGCTGGCCTCCGGGCGCACCATCGGCGCCCTCGCGGTCGGCCTGCACACGGCTCCGGGCGCCGGGACCGAGACCGTACGGGTGGAGAACGGCACCCTGCACGGCGAGTTGCGGGGGATCGCGGACGCGGCCGTCGCCGACGTGCTGCTCGTCCCGGCCGACGACGGCGGCCTGTACGCCGTCGCCGCCGACGCGGTGACGGTCACCCCGCAGGTCTCCCTGGACCTGACCCGCCCGCTCGCCACCGTCACCCTCGCCGGCGCGGCCGGCCGCCGGGTCGGGGACGCCGGCCCGGCCGTACGACGCGCCCTGCGCGCCGCCGCCGGACTGCTCGCCTCCGAGCAACTCGGCGTGGCCGACTGGGCGTTGGCGGAGACGGTCCGGTACCTGAAGGAGCGCAAGCAGTTCAACCGGCCGGTCGGCGGCTTCCAGGCGCTCAAGCACCGGCTCGCCCAGCTGTGGCTGGAGGTCGTGCACCTGCGGGCCGCCGCCCGCGCCGCGGCGGACGCGCTGTCCTCCGGCGCGGACACGGAGGTCTCGGTCGCCGTCGCGCAGGCCTACGCCGCGCCCGTCGCCGTCCGTGTCACCGAGGAGGCGCTGCAACTGCACGGCGGGATCGGCATGACCTGGGAGCACCCGGTCCACCTGTACCTGAAGCGGGCCAAGGCGGACTCGATCGCCTACGGCACGGCGGGGGCCCACCGCGAGGCGCTGGCCGCGCTGGTCGACCTCCAAGGGCCCTGACCGGCGGACACCGGGCGCGGGCCCCGGCAGGGGCCGGGGGCGCGGTTCCCCGCGCCCCCGGGCCGGCCGGCCTGCCCGGCGACGACAAGTGAACACAGGACGAACTCCCCGCCGGGCGGGGTCTGTCGGTGGTGTGCCGCACGCATACTCCCTTCGGCCCCATCCGGTATTTCCAGGGAGGCAGTCCATGGCCCTCACCACCCGTCGCAGAGCCCTCACCACCCTCGGTGCCGCCCTCGCCGGCACCATCGCCCTGCCCGCGCACCGCGCGGCGGCCGGGGAACGGACGCCTCGCCCGCGCCCGCTGTGGCAGGCCCACGCGCACAACGACTACGCGCACCCGCGGCCCCTGGCCGACGCCCTCGACCACCGCTTCAACAGCGTCGAAGCCGACATCTTCCTCGTCGGCGACCAGCTGCTCGTCGGCCACGAGGCCGCCGACCTCGACCCGTCCCGCACCCTCGAATCCCTCTACCTCGAACCGCTCGCCGCCCGGGTCCGGGCCCACCACGGCTGGGTCCACCGGGGATGGCACCGCCCGCTGCAGCTCCTCATCGACCTCAAGACCGAGGGCTCCTCGACGTACGCCGCACTCGACCGCCAGCTGCGCCGTCACCCGCGGCTGTTCACCCGGTACGCGCACGGCCGCGTCCACCCCGGCCCCGTCACCGTGGTCGTCTCCGGCGACCGGGCGGCCCGCACCCCGATGGCGGCACAGACCGAGCGCCGAGCCTTCTACGACGGCCGGCTCGGCGACCTCGGCGGCCCCGCCCCGGCCTCCTTCATCCCGCTGATCAGCGACAACTGGACGCAGAACTTCACCTGGACGGGCGTGGGGGCGTTCCCGGACGCCGAGCGGCGCACGCTTCGGAGCATCACCGGCGCCGCCCACGCGCGCGGACAGCGGGTCCGGTTCTGGGCCACCCCCGACAGCCCCGGCCCGGCCCGCGACGCGCTGTGGACGGAGCTGCTCGCCGCCGGCGTCGACCACCTCAACACCGACGACCTCGCCGGCCTGGAGGCCTTCCTCGACGCCCACCCCTCCGCGTAAGACCACACGATCGGAGGACATGTCAGCTGCCCGGACGAACCCTCCGCTACGCCACACTTGCGGCCGAACGCCGCACATGGGGCGTGGCGGAGGAGGTTCCGATGGCGATTTCCATCTCTGTGGTCCTGCTGCTCCTGATCCTGGCCGTGATCTTCATGCGCAACGGCGCGCTGAAGGTCTCCCACGCCCTGGTCTGCATGCTGCTCGGCTTCTATCTGGCCAGTACGAGCATGGCGCCCACCATCCACAGCGGGCTCACCGCGACCGCCGACCTGGTGAGCAGCCTGCGGCCCTGAACCGTCCGGGCTCAGCCGGTGGAGAAGACGCCGATGCCGTTGGGCACCGGGCGTTCGGCGCCGCCGCTCGGGTGGTTGCGCACCGTCACGGCGCTGTCGTCGGTGTCCCGGGCGACCAGTTCCGTGGAGCCGCCGCCGTCGAGGTTGAAGGCGTCGGTGGCCCCCAGCGACCGCATGGCCTTCGCCTCCTCCGCGACGGTCAGGCCGGTGCGGTAGGCGGCGGAGCCGTCCAGCGCCAGGAGCAGCAGCCGCCGGCCGCCGTCCTTGAAGCCGACGACCGTGCGCACCGCCGAGGTGGTGTCGTCCAGGCCGGACAGCGGACTCCCGCCACGCAGGATCGGGAAGCCGCCGATCGCGAACGTGTACGGCACCCCCGACGAGGCCGCCTTCAGGGTGTGCGTGACGTCCACCGGGTCGCCGACGGACAGCTTGCGCAGCTTCCGCGCGCCCTCCTCGCGGCCCAGCAGGACCGTGGTGTCCGCCGGGATCGTGCCGCTGCCCGGGGCGTCGGAGGCGGAGACCACCCGGCCGCCGCGCACCTTCAGCTCGTAGGTGTCGTCGCTGCACGGCGCCGACCGCTGGGTGTCGGTGCCGCAAACGGCCCGCACCCGGGAGGCCCGGCCCCAGTGCGCGGTGAAGGCGCCGACGGAGTCCACCGGGAGCGCGTACTGGTTGAGGCCCTTGAGGGACAGCTTCCCCTCGGGTGTGGCGACCGAGCCGCTGAGGGAGAGACGGTCAAGCCGGGCCCGCCGGTCGGTGCCCACGCCGAGCACGTCCTGGGTGCCGGTGCCCGGGGGCAGCGCGGGCCCGAACCGCTGCCCCTTCGGCACCGCCGCCTTCAGCATCTCCCCGTCCGCCACGGCCGGTCCGACGGCGGCGCCGGTGGCCTCCACGCCCGGGTGCTGTGTCTCGCTGATGTGGAAGAAGTCCCCGTTCACCCCGGCCACCGCCCCGGCCGCGTCCGCCAGCCGGGAGACCGTCGCCCGGGCCGCCACCGCGCCCGGGTACAGCAGATCGACGTGGACGTGCGGATCGGCCAGGTCCACCGTGAGCAGATGGGCGCGGGCCCTGCCCGCGGCCGCGTCGAGGTCGAAGTGCCGGTAGGTGACGCCCGGCGCGAGCCGCCTGCCCGCGGGTGCGGCACCGGCCGGTGCCGCACCCGCCAGGGCCGCACCGGCCAGCACACCGAACGCCGTGACCACCGTGAGAACCGCTCTGCCCGTTGCCGAACGCCTGCGACGTCTGGTCACCGTGCCCCCTGATGTCTCGTCAACTGTCCGTAGGCACGGGCAGTGGACCAGACTCGGGGCGGCCCGGTGGCCGACTAGGCGTCGACGACGCGAGAACGGGTGAGAAAACGCACTCCCTCGGGTGCCTCCAGCGAGAAGCCGCTGCCGCGTCCGGGGACGACGTCCACGATCAGCCGGGTGTGGCTCCACGCCCGGTACTGGCTGCGCGACATCCAGAACGTGACGGGTTCGGGCACGCCCGCCACCGCCAGCTCGGCCAGCAGCACGTCCGCGTCGCCGGTGCGGAACTCGCCGTCGGGGTAGCACATGGGGGCGCTGCCGTCGCAGCAGCCGCCGGACTGGTGGAACATCAGCGGGCCGTGCTCGGCGCGCAGGCGGCGCACCAGCTGCGCGGCCCGCGGGGTGAGTTCGACGCGCGGGGTCTCCTCTTCCATGTCACCGTCACCGTCCTGGACAGCCTGGGGCTCGGGTCCGTCCGCTCCAGTCTCACGGACGGTCAGGAACCCGTCCAGAAGGCGTCGTTGCCCTCCGCCGGCACCCGCCCGAGGAGCCGGCGGGGAGTCTCCCCGCACGTACGGGGACAATGGGGGAGTGAGCCCTTCCTTCCCGACCCCGCCCGAGCCCTACTTCGTGTCCGCCGGTGAGCATCCGCTGTGGGAGCAGGCGCTCGCGGTGGTCAACCGGGACCTCGCGGCGACCCTGCCCGAGCAGCGCCCGCTGCGTCTCATCGCCTGGCCCGCGGAGCCCGGCGAGCCGGAACAGGTGTACGTCGCGCTGGCCAACGGCGACGCGCACGGCAACGCCCTGTGGCCGGCGCGCTCCGCCGGCGAAGCGCTGTCGGCGGTCGCCGAGGCCGCCCAGGAGACGGTCATGGAGTGCCTGTGGCAGGTGTGGCCCGTGTGCACCCTGCACGGGCTCGGGATGCACGTCGCCGAGGAGGCCGGGCGCCCGGTCTGGAGATGCGCCGGTGGTGCCCGCCCGGGCGCACCGGCCCATGTCCGCGCGGCGATCGGCGAGCTGGACACGCTGCACCGCCCCCACCGTCCGAACCGCAAGCGCCGGAAGAAGAACGACGAGGACGGGGCACCGCGCCGGGCGGGCTGAGTCCGGGACCGGGCCCTGCTGCGATCATCTGCGGATGCGAGAGTTCGACGAGTTGGCGGACGTGGCCGATCCGGCCTGGCCGGAGCTGCGACAGGCGTGCGCCGAGAGCGCCGTACCCGTGCGGGTGCTGCCCGCCGACGCCGACGAGGGCCGCCGCTGCCTGCTCCAGCTCCAGGTGACCACGCGGTCGGTGCTCGGCGCGCTCACCCTGCACTGCGGCGGGCTCGTCCTGGACGACGGCTGGCTGCGGGTGTACGGCGCGGGCCGCGCCGCCGAGGGGCTGCCGAGCCTCGGCCGGGTCAACGGGTTTCCGGGGGAGTTCGACCCCCACTGGCACCCGCCGGCCGGGCTCGTCGTGGGCCATGACGTGCTCGGCGGCGTCTTCTGTCTCAACGGCCGCGATCCGGCGGGCAGCGGCCGGCCGGGTGTTCCCGGGCAGCTGACCTACTTCGCGCCCGACACCCTGGAGTGGGAGGCGCTGGACATGGGCCACTCCGCCTGGGTGGGCTGGCTGCTGTCCGGCGGGACGGAGCGGTTCTACGCGGGGCTGCGCCGGCCGGACTGGCGCGCCGAGGTGGCGGCACTGGACCTGTCGCAGGGGCTGAGCGTCTTCCCGTTCCTGTGGTCCGAGGAGGCGCAGCGGGATCTCGCCGCCACCAGCCGGCGGGCCGTGCCCTTGCGGGAAGTGGTCGGCCTGGCCGCCGACTTCGCCAGGCGTCTGGGTCCGGCGGATCCCGGTTTCCTCGGCGAGGTGTGAGCCCTCATCGTCTGACGGCGGCCCTCCGCATCGACAGCCCCTCGCGGCCCGGGCGGCGTTCACGGTCATGCCCTGGAGCGCCCGCGACGCGGTGAGGGCCCGGCCGGGGCCGTGCGGGGGCAGCGGGAAATGGGTGGCCGACACCGAGCCGGCCGGGCCGCCGGTGCCGCTCACGGCGGTGGCGGGGGACGCACCGGGCGGCGGAGCTGTAGCGGGATCAGTGTCCGGAGTCGCGGCGCTCGCGGCGCTCCCGGCGGGCGCGGTGGGCCTCCGGGAGCAGCGGCAGCAGCGACAGGACGATCACCAGGGCGACCAGCGGCAGCAGATAGTCGGCGAGGTGCGGGACCGAGGCGCCCAAGGTGTACCCGGCGAGCACCAGCGTCTGCGACCACAGCACCCCGCCCACCGTCTGCCAGACGGTGAAGGTCCGGGCGGGCACGCCCAGGGCACCCGCCATCGGGTGCAGGACCGTCCGCAGCAGCGGCACGAACCGGCCGATCACCAGCGCCTTGCCGTAGCCGTAGCGCGCCAGCAGCCGTTCCGCCCGCTCCGCCGCGCGCCGCACCCGGTCGCTGGACGTGCGCGCCAGCAGCGCCCGGCCGCCGTGCCGCCCGATCAGATAGCCCACCTGGCCGCCCGCCACCGCCCCGACCGCCGCGCACAGCAGCACCTGCCACAGGGCCAGCCGCGGCGGCTGCTGGGCGCTGCCCGCACACAGCACCCCCGCCGGGAACAGCAGCGTGTCACCGGGCAGGAAGAAGCCGACGACCAGCAGACCCGACTCGGCGAAGATCACCACCAGGACGCCCAGCGCCCCGAAGGCGGCCAGTACCGAGGCGCTGTCCATCGGGTTGACGGCGATCACCGGCCGACCCTCCTGGGCTCCTCGGGGACCTGTCCGCTCCCCAGCATCGCCTGCCCGGCGCGCCCGTGCGCGCCGGGCGCGGGAGGTCAGTCGTACGAGATGTGCCGCGACCGCAGCAGGATCTCGTCGCCGTCGACGGTGAGGACGTCCTCCAGCAGGCAGCTCGGCCAGATGTCCGGGACCTTCTCGCCGTGCCGGGTGCGCACCACGAGGGCGTAGAGCGTGGCCCGGATCGAGTCGTCGGGCAGCGGGGTGAGCACGATCTGGTTGAAGTAGTGCCGCCTGGTCACCCGGTCGTCCTTGGTCGCCTCCCGGTGCGCCTCGGCGGCGGCGAGGATCCCGGCCCGGGTCCGGGCCGGCGGCCCGTCGGGGGAGTGGTGGAAGATCGCGTCCTCGGTGAAGGTGTCCACGTACTCCTTGAAGTTCCCGCTGTCCAGGGCGTGTGTCTGCCGGGCGTAGAAGTGCTGCACCCGGGCGTAGAGCTCCGGCGTCACCTGCCGCATCGTTCGAACCCCTCCGTGAAGCGCCGTGGCGGATGTCCCGGACGGGAACCTAGGCGCGGGGTCTGGAGGCGATATGGAACAGCGCTGAACGCCGGCCCCGG